>DATMBA010000706.1:0-4145 GCA_035559635.1 Roseiflexaceae bacterium | reverse complement strand
CGGTGGCCGGCGCCGCCGTGGCCTCTCCCGCCCCGGCAGCGGTGGGCTGCTGGGCCGCCGGCTGCTGCGGAGCGCCGGCGCACGCGGCGAGGGTGAGGGCAGCGCTGCCCGTGGCGATGCCGCGCAGAAATTTCCGCCGTTGCATCTGCTTCTCCTTGCTACGCTAGAGAGGAGTCCATGGGTGAAAAGTAGTATACACGCAAGGATTGCGCAATTCAATCCCTGTACGAAAGATCCGCAGCCGTGCCCCGCCCTGCGATGGATGCCGGCGATACCCCCATCAGGTATAATGGTTGAGGTTTGGTTACAGGAGGGACGCGCTGGTGCCGCCTTCACACCGCGCTGGGGAGGTTTGGAGGGGCCAAGCCCCTCCAAAAGACCCCGCGAGGGATCGTTTCGGGCGCCGCGGCGCCCGTAGCCCCGTCAGGCACGCCGACTGCGGAAGCCCTGTTGGGTACAGGAGCGATGTAGCTGGCGCCCGCGGCGGGGAGCGCGAAGGATAACGCG
Organism: Roseiflexaceae bacterium; assembly: GCA_035559635.1. GTDB lineage: Bacteria > Chloroflexota > Chloroflexia > Chloroflexales > Roseiflexaceae > CALJIC01. The sequence continues at coordinate 3,638 of DATMBA010000706.1, read as the reverse complement.
CGATGCCAACACGCTATCTGGCCGGCCTGTTCGCCCTCGGTGCGATCTGGGGCGCAGCCTTCATGCTGATCAAGATCGCAGTGGCCGAGATCCCGCCGGCCGCGCTGGTGGCCGTGCGGCTGGCGCTCGCGGTCGCCATTCTGCTCGGCGTGCTCTATGCACGCGGGCTGCGCCTGCCACTCGGCCGGCGGCTCTGGCGCGACTTCGTACTGATGGGGGTGATCGGCGTGGTGCTGCCGTTCATGCTGATCAGTTGGGGGCAGCAGCATATCCCCAGCGGCGTGACCGCGATCCTGAACGCCACCATCCCGCTGTTCTCGGTGCTGCTGGCTTACGTCTGGACGCGCGAGGAGCGCCTGGGCGGGCTGAAGCTGGCCGGGCTGATCGTGGGCTTCGCCGGGGTGGTACTTGCGGTGGGCAGCGGGGGGCTGAGCCTGGCGAGCGCCGGCACGCAGGGGCAGCTGGCGGTGCTGGCCGCCGCGGGGTGCTACGCGGTCTCTGGCATGTACGGCCGGCGGGCGTTCCAGGGCATGGCGCCCCTGGTGCCGGCCAGCGGTCAGCTCCTGGCTGGCGCGCTGGTGATGGTGGCGCTCCTCCCGCTGCTCGGCGGGCTGCCCGCCACGCTGCCCTCGGCCGGGGCACTCGCCGCGCTCCTGGCGCTGGCGGTGTTCCCGACGGCGATGGCATACATCCTGTTCTACTGGATCATGGACCACATCGGGGCCACGCGCACCTCGACGGTCACGTACCTGATCGCGCCGTTCGGCCTGCTGTTCGGCGCGCTGTTCTTGCACGAGCGCGTCGGCCCCGGCGTGATCGGCGGGCTGGCGCTGGTGATCCTTGGCATCCTGCTGGCGAATGGGGTGCTGCGGCCGAACGCTGAAGGCTGAAGGCTGAAATGTAAACTCGAGTGGGGTTTCCGGGGAGGGCTTCGTCCTCCCCTGGCACCTCCCCTGGAGCAATCAATGCAGCAGGCCGGATATGGATAGCACGGGCACGCTTCACGAGCGGGACCGCCGCCGCGGCCTGGTGGTGATGCTGGCGGACACCTTCCTCATGTGGGCCGGCTTCTTCATGGTCATCCCGCTGATCTCGGTGTACTACGTGGACACGCTGGCCTGGGCGGCGGGCGCGGTCGGGGTGGTGCTGGGGGTACGGCAGGTCACGCAGCAGGGGCTGACGCTGCTGGGCGGCGCGCTGGCTGACCGCATGGGGGCCAGGGGGCTGATCGCTGTGGGCATGGTGGTGCGGGCGGCGAGCTTCTTCGGCATGGCGTTCGCCACCACCTACCCGCTGCTGCTGCTCACCGCCGTGCTGGCGGCGCTGGGCGGCGCGCTGTTCGACTCGCCGTCGTCGGCGGCGATCGCCGCGCTGACGCGCCCGGCGGACCGCAGCCGCTACTTCTCGTTGCTGGGAGTGGTGCGCGGCCTGGGGCTGACGATCGGCCCCGTGCTGGGGGCGCTGCTGCTGCGCTACGACTTCGCGGCGGTGGCGCTGGTGGCCGGCGGCTGCTTCCTGGCGGCCTTCCTGGTGACGCTGCTGTTCATGCCGGTAGTGCAGGTGGCTAGCGAGCGGCATGACCTGACCTACGGCGTGCGGCTGGCGCTGGCGGACCGGCGCTTTATGCTGTTCAACCTGCTGCTGATGGGCTACTGGTTCATGTGGGTGCAGCTCACAATCGCGCTGCCGCTGGCAGCCCGCGCGATCAGCGGCACGCCGGATGCGGTGAGTTGGGTGTACGCGCTCAACGCGGTGATGAGCATGGCGCTGCAGTATCCGTTGATGCGCCTGGCGGAGCGCTGGCTCCCGCCGCTGCCGATCCTGGCGCTGGGGGTGGCGATCATGGCGTTGGGGCTGGGCGGGGTGGCGCTGGCGGGAGGCGTGGCCGGGTTGCTGGCGTGTGTGGCGGTGTTCTCGCTTGGCACCCTGCTGGCCTCGCCGAGCCAGCAAACGGTGACGGCGGACCTGGCGAACCCGGCGGCGCTCGGCTCGTACTTCGGCGTGAATGCGCTGGCGCTGGCGTTCGGTGGCGGCATCGGCAACGTGAGCGGCGGGCTGCTGTACGGCCTGGGGCGGGACATGGGTGTGCCCTGGCTGCCGTGGCTCGTGGTATGTGCCGTCGGCCTCTCCTCGGCGCTAGGGCTGTGGCTTATGCACGGCCGCCTGGCGCGCCGCGCGGCCCAGGCGGCCATGGTGTAACGCCGGCGATGGGCTGACCTGCTGCGCGTGCCGCCCGCATCCATGTCAGCAGCGCTCGGTCCTGTACGCCATCGCGATCGTGCTGTCCGGCAGGAAATTGGACATCACATAGCGCAGCGACTGCTCGCGGTCCGCGCCGCCCTCGGTCGTCAGGAGGAGTTGCTCGCAGTAGGCCGCGATGTCCTGGATGATCCGCTCGTAGCGGTAGTAGGCCAGCGCGGCGGGATCGATCTCCACCTGCCCGTACCCCTGGTAGAACAGGCGCTCTTCCTCATCCGCCGTGCGCCCGACGAACCCCTGCGCCCCGCCGATGTACATCAGGTCGCGCTCCTTCGGAGCCAGGATGGGGGTGTCCCAGTCGACGATGAACAGGCGCTCGCCGCCGTCGATCAGCAGGTTGCCGGCGTGGATATCCGAGTGGCACACGACGAGCGGCCGGGGGTGCGCCTGCAGTTCCCCAGCGAGCCGCTCCGCGCGCCCGATAAGATCGAGGATCACGGTACGTTGCGTCTGGAGAAAGGCCGCCAACTCGGCGGCGATGGGGTCGTCGAATCTGTCGTGTTCGAGACGCGCCAGATACAGCTTGACCGCCTCGCGCCAATGCGGCGTATAGGTCTCCCTGGCGAGGCGCCCGGCGAGCGCCGGCGGCACGGCGGCCGTGTGGATGCGCCGCAGCGCTGTGCCGAACTCATGCCACTGGCGTTCCGACAGCGCCACCGCGAACCCGTCCTGGCCGGCGACGAAGGGGTACAGGATCACCGTGAAGGCGCCCACGCACGTCCAGAGCCGCCCGTCGCGGGTGACCACCGGGGGGATGATGTGCGCGATGCCCTGGTCGCTCAGCCACCTCGGCAGGGCGACGGACAGTTCGTCGAAGGGGCCGCTGCGCAGCTTCACGAAGTACGGGTTGCCGTCGTCTGCGACGGTGCGGTAGACCGCCGTGTTGACGTCGGCGCCGAGCGGGAGGAACGCGATCTCGGGGGCGCGCACGCCGTAGGCATCGCGCAGACAGGCACGGATGTGCTCGTGCGGGATGTCGGGTGGTTCAAGCATCAGGGGATCGATCCTCGCTTCGATGTGGGAAAGTTCGAAGGGCTTCGTCTCTCCGGACACGAGACTCACCCCCACCAGCTGTCGATCTCGTCGAGGGCGCCGGAGGCCGCCAGGAGCAACTCGGCGCCGCCGAGGGCGGCCAGGGCATCGGCCGCCCAGGCGAGGCATTGGAAGGTCTCGCGCCGGCCCAGGGCGGCGGCGGTCTGCAGCGCCTCGCCGAGGGCTGTGCTGGCGCGCTCGCGCTGGCCGGCCTGTGCCGCGGCGCGGGTGATCGCCGCGAGCGCACGTGCCCGGTCCAGCGGGCGCGTGATGTGGGTGGCGAGACCCAGCGCCTCGTCGAGCGCGCCGTGGCCAGCGAGCGCCATGGCGGCGGCGGCTTGGTAGCG
>DATMBA010000705.1:0-1047 GCA_035559635.1 Roseiflexaceae bacterium | reverse complement strand
GCGTGTGCGGGGGCTTGGGGCGCAGCCCCCAAACAATCTTCTCATAAGGTTCTTTTGGAGGGGCGTAGCCCCTCCAAACCGCCCGCTTGGCGGATACGCCCTAGGGTCTATCCGCAACCTGCGTGTGCGGGGGCTTGGGGGCGCAGGAGCTTGGGCTGGCGATCGCCTCCAAAATAGGGTCTATCCGCAACCTGCGTGTGCGGGGGCTTGGGGGCGCAGCCCCCAAACAATCTTCTCATAAGGTTCTTTTGGAGGGGCGTAGCCCCTCCAAACCGCCCGCTTGGCGGATACGCCCTAGCGCGCTGTGCGAAAAGTCGCAGCCGGCGCACCCAGGGGTGCGGTACCCTCGGTGAAGCGGAGGGGCAAGGGTCCTCCCGGAAATCCCCCTCAGCTTCCGTTTCAGCGCAGCGTGCACCGTTGCGCGATCGACAGAGAGAACCGAAGGCATGCGACCTGCACAGACTGTCCCGACCACCGGCGTCCGGCTGCGGCTGGTGGCGCTGCCCACCGAGCACGGCGGCTGGGGGTTTCTGCTCGAGCCGATCGTGCTCGGCCTGGCGCTCGCGCCGTCGCTCGCCGGGCTGCTGCTCGGCCTCACCGCGATCGGCATCTTCCTCACGCGCCACCCGCTGACGCTGATGCTTGGTGACTGGCGGCGCGGCAAGCGCTACCCGCGCACCGCCTGGGCCGAGCGCTTCGTGCTCCTATATGGTCTGACGGCGCTGGCCGCCGGTGTGGCGGCGCTGGCCGTCGCGCGGCCGTTCTGGCAAGCATTGGCGCTGGCCGTGCCGCTGGCGCACGCCCAACTGATCTTCGACCTGCGCAAGCAGAGCCGCGGCCTCCTGCCGGAGGTGGCCGGCGCCTGGGCGCTCTCGGCTTCCGCCCCCGCGATCACGCTGGCCGCCGGCGCGCCCCTCGCGCCCGCGCTGGCCATCTGGGCGGTGCTGGCGGCCCGCGCGCTCGTGTCGATCCTCTACGTCCGGGCGCGGCTGCGCCGGCTGCGCGGCGTGCCCGCCCACGCCTGGCCGGTGTACACGGCGCACCTGG
>DATMBA010000704.1:0-6099 GCA_035559635.1 Roseiflexaceae bacterium | reverse complement strand
CGCCGCGAGCCGCTCCACGAACTGATCTCCACCATCCTCTCGCACCGCACCACGCAGGCGAACGAGGCGCGGGCCTTCCGGCGGTTGTGGGAGCGCTACGGCAGCTGGGAGGGCATCCGCGACGCGCCTGTGGAGGGGATCGCCGAGGCGATCGCACCGGCCAACTGGCCGGAGCAGAAGGCGCCGCGGATCAAGGAGGTGCTGCAGCGCATCTGGCAGGAGCGCGGCGCGCTGGATATCGGCTTCCTGGCGGACATGCCGGCCGAGGAAGGGCTGGCCTGGCTGCGCTCGCTCCCTGGCGTGGGGCCGAAGACCGCCGCGCTGGTGCTGCTGTTCTGCTTCGCTAAGCCGGTGCTGCCGGTGGACACCCACGTGCACCGGGTGAGCGGCCGCATCGGGCTTATCCCGCCACGCGCTAGCGCTGAGCAGGCCCACGAACTGCTGCTGCGCCTGCTCCCGCGCGACCACCAGGTGCTCTGGAACTTCCACCTGAACATGCTGCGCCACGGCCAGTTGGTGTGCGTGTGGGGCGAGCCGCACTGCGAGCGGTGCGTGGTGCGGGAGCTGTGCGACTACTACCGAACACTGAAGGCTGAAGGCTGAGCCTCCCCACGGGCCGACACCCATCATCTGGCGCGGCAGGAGGGATCGGGGAGGAGCCACCCTCCCTGGCGCGGCAGGAGGGGATCGGGGGGCCACCCTCCCTGTTCCTTCCCTCCGGGTACGTCTGTGGTAGAATGAATATGCGGCGGCCTGGCGCCGCATATTGGCAGTATCACACACGCACGCCTATGTCAGCGCTGTCCCGCTTCGAGAACTTCATGGAGCACATCGTCGAGGGATCGGTGGCGCGGCTGTTCCGCAGCCCGGTGCAGCCCGCCGAGATCGCCAAGCGCCTCGAGCGGGCGATGGAGACCCACCAGACGATCGGCGTCAAGCGCATCATCGTGCCCAACGTGTACCGCGCCTTCCTCCACCCGCAGGACATGGCGGCCTTCGGGCCGATCAAGGCCGAGGTGGAGCGCGAGATGGCCACCTACCTGGCGGACCTGGCGCAGGAGCGCGGCTTCAGCATGCTGGAGCACCCGCGTGTGGAACTCGCGGCCGACCCAGGGGTGCCGCGCCGCTCGATCCAGGTGCTGGCGGAGACGCAGGCGGCGCCGGCCAGCCAGGAGACCAGCCAGACGCAGGTGATCCAGCCGGTCCAGGCGTCTTCTGCCCCGGCGGCCCGCGCGCGCTTGCTGCTCGCCTCCCGCGGCAGCACGCACGTGATCCCGTTGGAGAGCACGCTGCTGACCGTGGGGCGCGGCCTGAACAACGACGTGATCCTGGAGGATACACGCGTCTCGCGCCACCACGCGCAGCTGCGCTACCGGGCACGCCGCTTCTGGATCGCAGACGTGGGATCCACCAACGGCACCTTCGTGAACGGTGAACAGGTGGCGGAGCGGGCACTGCGCGATGGGGATGTTATCTCGCTGGGTGGGCTTGAGCTGACGTTTAAAGAAGCGTGATCCGTGATCCGTGATCCGTAATCTGTAATCCGTAATCCGTGATCCGTAATCACATCACACATCACACATCACACATCGCGCATCACGCATCACACATTACGCGTCACGCATTACGCATTATGTTAGACATCGCCAACACCTCGATCGACATCATCATCCTGCTGCTGCGCGTCGCCGTGGTGCTACTGCTGTACTTCTTCCTGTGGCAGGTGTTGCGCTTCGTGGTGCGGGATCTGCAGGCCGCCGGGCAGGGCGCGAGCGGCGCGCAGGCCAGCCCGTACGGCCAGTTGGTGGTGCTGCGTAGCGGCCAGAGTGGCGTGGCGGCCGGCAAGACCTTTCCCCTCAGCCCGAGCACGATCATCGGGCGCAGCATGGAGAGCTGTGAGATCGCCCTCAACGACTCCTTCCTCTCCCAACAGCACGCCCGCCTTGAGCTGCGCGGTGACCAGTGGGTGCTGGAGGACCTCGGCAGCACCAACGGCACCTTCGTCAATGACATCGAGGTGCGCGACGCGACGATCGTCGCGGAGGGGGACATCGTGCGGCTGGGGCGGATCGAGTTGCGGCTGGTCCGGTAGCGCTTGCAGCGTAGGTCTTAGGCGATAGGCGCCGGGCACGAGGGGCTTTTGAAGCCAACCCATCGCCCAGCGCCTATCGCCTATCGCTTGTCGTCTATCGCCTACCGCCTATCACCTGTCCACCCCCGGTTAACACACGTTCACCACTGCCGGTTTGCGGCGCGCCGCGCCTATGTGATATACTCAGACCACGAGCCGGCCCCTTTGCAACCGTTGCCTACCTGGAGCGTAGCATGTTGTCAAACTACGCTTTCGTCGGTGTCTTCCTCGTCGCCGCGCTGCTGTTCCCAGTGATCCCCCTGGCCGCCGCGCGCTTCCTCGCGCCCAGGCGCCCCACCCCGATCAAGCAGTCCACCTATGAGTGCGGCCTGGAGACGATCGGCGATATCCGTGTGCAGTTCAAGGTGCAATACTACCTGTACGCGCTGGCGTTCGTGATCTTCGACATCGAGGTGGTCTTCCTGTTCCCCTGGGCGGTGGCCTACGGGCAACTGGGGCTGTTCGCGCTGATCGAGATGGCGATCTTCCTGCTGATCCTGGTGGCCGGCCTGGTGTACGCCTGGAAGAAGGGCGCGCTGGAGTGGGTATAGCAAGGCTGGAGGATGAAGGCTGAAGGATGCAGGATCGAGGCAGGGTAGCGGCGGTACTGCTCTCGTCGCCCTCGGTCTCAGCGTTCAGCGTTCAACGTTCAGCGTTACGGAAGAGCGATGCCGGACGAGCGAGAGCTACAGCTTGAGGTCGAGAAGGAAGGCGTGTTCCTGACCACGATCAACCGCCTCTACAACTGGGGTCGGCGCTGGGCGCTGTGGCCGCTGTCCTTCGGGCTGGCGTGCTGCGCGATCGAGATGATGGCCACCGGCCTGGCACGCTTCGACTTGGCACGCTTCGGCGCCGAGATGTTCCGCGCCTCGCCCCGCCAGGCGGACCTGATGATCGTGGCCGGGACGGTGACGAAGAAGATGGCGCCGCAGGTGGTGCGGCTCTATAACCAGATGCCCGAGCCGCGCTATGTGATCTCGATGGGCGCCTGCGCCACCTCCGGCGGGCCGTTCCGCGACGGCTATAACGTGCTGCGCGGGATTGACCTGCTGATCCCGGTGGACGTGTACGTGCCCGGCTGCCCGCCGCGCCCCGAGGCGCTGCTGCACGCGCTGATGACGCTCCAGGCGCAGATTGACCAGCAGACGATCCGCACGGTGCGCTGGTACGGCAAAGGCCCGGCGCGGGACTTCCCGGTGCCCACCTTCGGGAAGCAGGGGCTGGAGATCGATGGCCGGCTGGTGGACCCGGTTGGCGGCCTGCCGCTGCTCAGTCCCTACACCTCGCCCGCGCAGGGGGAGCGGCGCTCCGGCCAGCTCGAGCACCCCGAGGTGCCGCGCCAGTTCCCCATTATGGACGAGACGGTCGAGCGTGAGACGCCCGCTGTGGCCGCCGGCCTCGCCTCCGAGATCGCCGCCGACGACATAACCCGCCCGGACGAGGTGACCGATGGCGCCACTCAGCCGTGAGGAGTTCAAGCAGCGGCTCGCGCGCGATCTCCCCGGCGCGCTGGCCCCCACCCCCACTCGCGCCCCCCGCGAGGGCGACGGCCAGGCGCCCCCTGGCGAGGCCCCCGCACGCCCGCGCCCGCGCAAGGGCGAGGAGGGGCCGCCCAACCTGCTGGCCACCGACGACGCGGTGGTCTACGCCGGCCACATCCCGGCCGTGGCGCGCTACCTGCGCGATATTCTCGGCTATGAGTACCTCTCCAACATCACCGCGGTGGACATGCTGGCGGACGGCGTGATCGAGCTGGTGTATCACTTCTACCACCTGCAGGGCGGGCCGCCGCTGGTGGTGAAAACCCGCGTCCCGCGCGAGGACCCCGCGGTCCCGTCGCTCACGCCCGAGTGGCCCGGCGCCGGCCTGCAGGAGCGCGAGGCGTATGACCTGTTCGGCGTGCGCTTTCCCGGCCACCCGGACCTGCGGCGCGTCTATATGTGGGATGAGTTCGAGGGCTTCCCGATGCGCAAGGATTTCCCTAAGCAGGGAGATAAGTACCTGGCGGAGGATAGTGAAGATTGAAAGTGGGGGGCGCGGATGCTTCAAACGCAAGAGCTACATATCAATATTGGCCCGCAGCACCCCTCCACCCACGGCGTGTTCCGCATGGAGGTGACGGTGGACGGCGAGACGATCGTGGACTTGCGGCCGGTATTCGGCTACCTGCACCGCAACCACGAGCAACTCGCCGAGGTCTCCACCTACATCCAGTCCATGCCGTACACCGACCGGCTGGACTACTTCAACTCTATGGCCAACAACCACGCGCTGGCGCTGGCGGTGGAGAAGCTAGCCGGGATCGAGGTACCGGAACGGGCCGAGTACATCCGGGTGCTGATGGTGGAGTTGACGCGCATCCTCAACCACGCGGCGGCGCTGGGCTTCATGCTCAACGATATGGGCGCCTGGCAGACGCCGCTGGCGTTCGGCATGCGCGAGCGCGAGAAGATCCTGGACCTGTTCGAGATGGCCTCCGGCGCGCGCATGATGTGCAACTACTTCCGCTTCGGCGGGGTGTGGCGCGACCTGCCGCCCGAGTTTCTGCCGCAGCTCAAGGACCTGCTGGTGGCACTGCCGGGCTTTTTCGACGAGTTCGAGCGGCTGCTGCGCGAGAACGAGATCCTGCGCTCGCGCGCGATCGACGTCGGCATCCTGCCGAAGGAGGTGGCGATCTCCTACAGCGTCACCGGACCGGTGCTGCGCGCCTCCGGCATCCCCTACGATGTGCGCAAGGCCGAGCCGTACAGCGTGTACCGCCAACTGGACTTCGACGTGCCGATCGGCGCGGTGGGCGATGTGTACGACCGCTTCCTGGTACGGATCGAGGAGATGCGCCAGAGCGAGCGCATCATCCGCCAGGTGATCGAGCGCCTGCCGGACGCCCAAGGCGGGCACATCAACCCGGCCATGGCCAACATCGGCAAGCAGAAGGCGCTGCGGCCACCGGTGGGCGACGCCTATGCGCGCATCGAGTCGCCCAAGGGCGAATTGGGCTTCTACCTGGTGAGCGACGGGACGGATAAGCCCTACCGCTACAAAGTGCGCGCGCCCTCGTTCATCAACCTCACGCCGCTGGCCGATATGTGCCGCGGGCATAAGGTGGCCGATCTGGTGGTCATCCTGGGTAGCATCGACATCGTGATGGGCGAGGTGGACCGATAGCAGGAGCGCGGAGGGGCCAGGCTCCTCCGCACCTCCCCCGCCGGGAGGCGGACTATGACGATCGAGTTCGAGCGGGGCAAGGCCTACGTGGTGGACCGCGGACGCCCGAAGCTGCGCGCCGGCCAGGGGCTGCTGGCGGGGTTGGAGGTGGTGATCCGCCACTTCCGCGACGCCTTCGGGAAGCGGCTGGAGAACCCCAGCCAGATCAGCGGCGTCTTCACCGTCCAGTACCCTGAGGAGCGCCTGCAGCTCCCGGAGGCCTACCGCAATTTCCCCATCCTGCTCTACGAGGACGAGAGCGGCCAGGAGCTGTGCACCTCGTGCTTCCAGTGCGAGCGTATCTGCCCGCCGCAGGTCATCCATATGACGCAGGCCAGGGACCCGGTCACCGGCAAGCCGGTGCCGGCGGTGGCCGAGTTCCTGATCGAGTATGACGCCTGCATGAGCTGCGGTCTGTGCGCCGAGGTCTGCCCGTTCGACGCGATCAAGATGGATCACGAGTTCGAGTTGGCCACGGACACGCACGGCGGGCTGACGCTGAATAAGGAGCAGCTGAACCGGCCGATCTCGTACTATGAGCGGATCGCGCCGACGTTCTGGGCAGAGGTGAAGGAGAGCGCGCTCAAGAAGCTGCAGGGCAACGTGAAGCGCCGCAGCGGGCTGATCGGCCTGGCGCCGCAGGTCCACGAACGGCTCAAGGCGAAAGGCCAAACGCTCCACGAAGGCGCGGCGGGCGCTGTGCCCGCGCCACAGCCTACACCTGTGGTCGCTGCCGCCGCATCCCCTCCGGCCACCCCCGCGCC
>DATMBA010000703.1:0-9622 GCA_035559635.1 Roseiflexaceae bacterium | reverse complement strand
GGGTGGGGCGGGGGGTGGCGGTGGGCCTGGGCGTGGTGGTGGGCGCCGGCGTGGGCTCCTGGGCGATGACGCCGCATGCGGCGAGCCCGAGGGCGAGAAGCAGCGCCAGGGCGAGTGAGCGTACCTGCGGTGTCATCGGGGGTTCCTCACGGCAGAGTGCTACATGCTGCGTGCTGCCTGCTAAAAGCCTCTCCGCATACCGCGGGGAGGGGCCAGGGGAGGGTACAGCCCTCCCCTGCAACCCCACCCGCTCCGGAGTAGCCGCATCGGCACGAAGTGCTGCGTGCTGAGCGTATGGTAGCAAGGATCGGCGGTGGAATCAACTGAGGCTGACAGCGGACTAGGGCCATGTCAACGTCCATTGTGGCGTACCACGCCCGGCGCGTGGGGTGCCCGCTGGGCCCCGCGGGCTATCTGTTGCGAAGGCCGCCTGCGCGGCCTGCAGCCCGCAGTGTCGGGCTTTGCAGAAGCTAGCCCGCCGCGGGGTGCCCCCTGGGCCCGGCCAGGCGTGGTGCGGAGCCGGGGACTTTGACAGCGCCCGAACTTCGGCTTGGGGGGCGCCAGCGCCTGGGGGAAGGGGACGCAGCCCCACGAACCATCTTCTCCCACTGCCCGAAGGGCTGCTATAATTTACCTTCCTGGCAGGCTACTTCGCGGAGCGAGACACCTATGCGGTACGCTATCAACCAGTCGGCGTTGGAGTTAGTCGAAGGCGACATCGTGGCGCAGGACGTGGATGCGATTGTGAACGCAGCGAACGAGTCGCTGGCGCCGGGCGGCGGGGTGTGCGGGGCGATCCACCGCGCCGCCGGGCCGGAGCTGGCCGAGGAGTGCCGCGCGGTGGGCGGCTGCCCCACCGGCGAGGCGCGCATCACCGGCGGCTACCGGCTGAAGGCGCGCTACGTGATCCACGCGGTGGGGCCGCGCTACGCCGGCCGGCCGCGGGACGAGGAACTGCTGGCGGGCGCCTACCGTTCCAGCCTGGAGCTTGCCGCCCAACGGGGCCTCTTGTCGATCGCCTTCCCCTCGATCTCCACCGGGATCTTCGGCTACCCGCTGGACCTGGCCGCGCCCGTCGCGCTGCGCACCGTCCGGGAACATCTGGAAGGCAGCACACCCATCCGGCTGGTGCGCTTCGTGTTGTGGGGTCACGAGGCCTACGCAGCCTACCAGCACGCGGCGCGCCGCATGGGGCTTCCAGAAACCTCGCGCGAAAGCCCACACCCTTCAGAGGTGAGATAAAGCGCGTCAACGCGATGCCAATGCAGCGTCGACCGCCCAGAGCGACGAAGCAGCACCGGCAAGTGGTATGTCGCCTTTGCGGTGGAGCGGGAGCGCGCTCCGGTTGCCGAGGTACCAGCAGCCGCTGTCGGCGTGGATGTTGGCTTGGAGAAGTTTGCGACGCTCTCGACAGGTGAAACAATCGCCAATCCGCGCTTCTTTCGCGGTGGTGAGCGCGATCTGAAGCGAGCGCAGCGCCGCTTGAGCGAACAGCCGAAGGGAACACCAGAGCAGGCGCGGACATATATCGAGATTGACCCACGCGGCACAAGCCAACGCTGTCACCGCTGCGGAAGGGGCGAATGCCCCAAGAAGCCCCCGTGCTTGAGCCGGGGGAGTAGTCACCCTGCTTCGTGCCCTTGTGCCTTCGTGGTGGGATAAGGAGGGGAGGCGTGGAGATCTACCGCAACTTGATCGGCGGCGAGTGGGTCGCCTCGCGGGCGGGGAGGCGCGCGCCGAACATCAACCCGGCCGACGCCGGCGACGTGCTCGGCGAGGTCCCGCTCTCCGGGGCGGCGGAGGCGGCGGCGGCGGTGGAGGCGGCGGCGCGCGCCCACCCCTCCTGGGGGCGCACGCCGCCGCCGGCCCGCGCGGAGGTCGTGGCACGGGCGGCGCGGCTCCTGCCGAGCGCGCCGAGGAGATCGCGCGGGCGCTGGTGCGCGAGCAGGGCAAGCTGCCTGGCGAGGCGCGCGACGAGGTGCATCTGGCGGCCGAGAGCGCAGCACGCTACGCCGCGCACGGCGGGCGGCTGGGAGGCGAGACGCAGCCGCTCGAGTCGCAGGGGCGCTTCGGCTACACGCTGCGGCGGCCGCTGGGCGTGGCGGCGCTGATCACCTCCTGGGACCTCCCGGTGGCCAGGCCGGCGGCGGAGATCGCAGCGGCGCTGGTGGCCGGCAACACGGTGGTGCTCAAGCCATCCACGCTCACGCCCGGCACGGCCGCACTGGTGGTGCGCTGCTTCGTAGACGCCGGGCTGCCCCCCGGCGCGCTGAACGTGGTGTACGGCCGCGGCGGCGAACTGGGGGCGGCACTCCTTGGCCACCCCGCGGTGCGGGCGGTGTCGTTCGCCGGCTCGCCGGCCAGCGGCCGCGAGGTGTGCCGCCAGGCTGCGGCGCACGGCATTCGCGCCCGCTGCGCGCCGGGGGGCATGAACCCGGCCGTGGTGCTGGAGGACGCCGACTTGGACCTGGCAGTGGCGGGCGTGGCCGCAGGCGCCTTCGGCTCGGCCGGGCAGCGCCGCGCCGCCACACGCCGCGTGATCCTGCTGCACCCGGTGGCGGACGCGTTCCTGGAGAAGCTGGTGGGCGTGGCGTCCCGGATGCGCCTGGGCGCCGGCGCGGATGCAGGCGCGGACATGGGGCCGCTGGCGGGCGAGGAGCAGCTGCGCGCGGTGCTCGCGCACATCGCGGCGGCCAGGGCCGAAGGTGCCGAACTGCTGTATGGCGGGACGCGAGCCACACAGGGCGCGCTGGCACGGGGCTTCTTCCTCCAGCCCACGCTGTTCGACCGCTGCCGGCCCGAGATGCGCATCTGCCGCGAGGTGGCCTTCGGGCCGGTGCTGGCGGTGACGCGGGTGGAGAGCTTCGAGGAGGCGCTGGCGGCGGCGAACACCACCCCCGGCGCGCCAGCCGCCAGCCTCTACACCAGGGACGCGGCGCGCATGTTTCGCTTCATCGACGAGATCGAGGCCGCCACGGCGCATGTGAACGCGCCGACGCTGGACGCCGAGGCGCTGTCCGTCGGCGACACGGCGCTCGACTTCTACACCGAGACCAGGGCGGTGTCCATCAACTATAGCCGCTGAATGCTTGCAGGCCAGGCCTGCGTCATATGGAAGAGGGATTTTCAGGGAGGGCGTGCCCTCCCTGACCCTCCCATGCATCCGTCACAATCAGTGTGGCCGACCACTACATGCTTGCAGGCCAGGCCTGCGTCATATGGAAGAGGGATTTTCAGGGAGGGCGTGCCCTCCCTGCCCTTCCCATGAGCAAGGGCGGGCGGGTCTCTGGGAGGGCGATGCCCGCCCTGGCCCTCCATGCCGCACTCAGCCTCCTCCAAGCACTTCGCGCACCCGGCGCAGCAGATCGTCTGTCCTGAACGGCTTCTGGAGCAGGGCGGCGTCCGGCGGGTGCGGCAGCTGGAGGGCGCCGGTGCTGTAGCCCGAGATGTAGAGCGCGCGCATGGCCGGCCGAAGCGCCAGCAGACTCTGCACGAGGTCGCGCCCGCTCATCCCCGGCATCACCACATCGGTGATCACCAGGTGGATCGGCCCCGCGTGGCGCGCCGCGATCTCCAGCGCCACCTCGCCGCGCGGCGCGGCCAGCACCGTGTAGCCGCTGCGCTCGAGCAGCTTCTGCAGCAGCGTGCGAACCCCCTCCTCGTCCTCCACCAGCAGGATGGTCTCCGTGCCATGCGGCGGGACCGCCGGTCGCTCCTGCGCCGCAGCCGCCGCCGGCTCGTCCACCCGCGGCAGGTAGATGCGGAAGGTCGTGCCCTGCCCCGGCTCGCTTTCCACCTCGATGTCGCCGCCGCTCTGCTTGACGATGCCGTACACCGTGGAGAGGCCCAGGCCCGTCCCTTTGCCGCGCTCCTTGGTGGTGAAGAACGGCTCGAAGATCTGCGCGCGCGTCTCGGCATCCATGCCCATGCCGGTGTCCTCCACCGCCAGCGTGACATAGCGGCCGGGGGGCAGGCTGATGTGGTGCGCGGCGGCGCGCGGGGAGAGATCGACGTTCGCCGTCGCGATCGTCAGCTGCCCGCCGCGCGGCATGGCATCGCGGGCGTTGACCACGATGTTCACGATCACCTGCTCGAGCTGGCCAGGGTCGGCCTTGACATGTCCGAGGGCCGGGTCAAGGACGATGGTCAGGACGATGTCCTCGCCGATCAGCCGGCGCAGCATCTTGTCGATATTGGTGACCACCGCGTTGAGGTCCAGCACCTGCGGCGCGAGGATCTGCTTGCGGCTGAAAGCCAGCAGTTGGCGCGTGAGGGCGGAGGCGCGCTCCGCCGCGCGGCGGATCTCCTCGACATCCGCCCGCCGCCCGTCGCCGGGGCCCATGTCGCCCAGCAGGAGATCGCTGTAGCCGATGATCGCCGTGAGGAGATTGTTGAAGTCGTGGGCCACGCCACCCGCCAGCCGGCCGATCGCCTCCATCTTCTGCGCTTGGTAGAACTGGTTCTCCAGCTCCTTCTGCCGCGTGATGTCCACCATCACCCCGCGCAGCTTCACCGCGCGGCCCTCCTCATCCCGCACCACGCGGACGATGTCGTGCAGCCAGACCACCCGGCCGCCGGAGCCCAGCGCGCGGTACTCGAAGTCGTGGTCGCGGGCCTCTGCGGTGGCCAGCTGGCAGAACGCCACCGCCTCCTCGCGGTCGTCCGGGTGGATGTGGCGCACCCAGAAGTCGGGGGTGGCCAGCCACTGCTCGGGGGGGTAGCCCAGGATGCGCTCGGCCTGGCGGCTGACGAACGAGAAGCGAAAGGTGGCCGGGTCGGCCTCCCAGACGATCGCGTCGAGGCCCTGCACCAGGTCGCGGTAGCGCTGCTCGGACTCCGCCAGAAGGGCGACGGTGCGGCTGAGGGCGATGGCCTGGCTGATCTGGAAGCCGACGGCGCGGGCGAAGACCAGCCAGTCCTCGCTCAGCGCCTGGCTGGCCGAGGCCATCACCACCACGCCGAGTGGCTCGCTGCCGTAGAACAGCGGCGTGAGCAGCATCGAGCGCGCCCCCGCCTGGCCGAGCAACTCCTCCGCCTGACGCGCCGGCAGCTCGGCGGACGGGATCGTGAGGAACTGCCTGGCGCGCAGCGACTCGTATAGCAGCTGCGTGTGGCCGAAAAACGTGGCGAGCGCCTCCACGCGCGCGGCCGCGTAGCCGAGGCGCGCGTGCAGCGTAAGGCGCCCGTCCGGCGCGGCGAGGTACACCGCGCCCTGCGACATGCCGGCGGCATCGAGGCAGCGGCCGAGCACCTCGTCTAGCACCTGCTCCACATCCGCGCCGCGGGTAAGCACCTCGGAGACGCCGGCCAACAGGAAGAGCTGCGCCGCCTGGATGGCCGAGTCCTGGACGAGCGTGGCGTTCGCGGCCGCCTGGCGCTCGAGTTGGCGGATCACGCGGTGGGCGTGCTCCTGGGTCAGCTCGGCGGGCGCGGCCGCTGGCGGCGGGGACCCGCGGGCGGCCAGGCTGCTCAGCAGCGCGTCGATCACCTCCTGAAGCTCCGGGGTGCGCAGCACGTAGGCGTTCGCGCCCACCCGCCGGGCCAGCTGCCGGTCCGCATCCTCGATATACGAGGACGTCACCAGGATCACCGGGACGGCTTCGAGCCGCGCCTCACGCCGGACAGCCAGGCACAGCTCGAAGCCGTCCCGCCGGGGCATGAGGATGTCGCTCACGATCGCGGCGGGCGGCGCGGCCAGAGCCAGCTCGAGCGCCGCCTGCCCATCCTCCGCCAGTGTCACCTGGAAGCCGAGGTGGCGCAGGCGCAGGCCCAGCAGCTTGCGCTGCACCGGGTCGTCGTCGGCCACGATGACGCGCCGCCCGCGACCGGGCGGCTCCGCCGGCGGGGCGGCCGGCGGCAGGTGGGCCTGGACGATCTGGACCAGCCGCGAGGGCTCGACCGGCTTGAGCAGCATGTCGGTGAACCCGGCCGGCCCGCCGGGCAGCTCCTCCCCCCTGGCGAGGAAGCCGGAGAGCGCCAGGATGGGGGTCTCGGCGCAGCCGGGCGTCGCGCGCAGCCGGGCGAGCAGCTCGCCGCCCTCGACATCCGGCAGCACCATATCCTGCAGGATCAGGTCGGGCGCGCGCTCGGATGCGAGCGCCAGGGCGCTGCGCCCGTCGGCAGCCTCGGCCACGGCGTAGCCGGCGCCAGCGAGCGCCACCCGCAGCAGCTTGCGGGTGGTAGGGTTATCCTCGACGACCAGGACGAGCGGGCGGGGGGCGTCGGGGCGGGGCATAGTCATCGGCCGGCCTCCGGTCGAAGAAAGCCGGCGATCACGTCCGGCAGCGTGCGGGTGTCGATCGGCTTGGCGATGTAGCCATCGCAGCCGGCCTCGCGCGCCCTCTGCTCGTCCCCCTTCATGGCATAGGCGGTGAGCGCAACGACCACGATGTCGCGCGTGGCCGGGTCGGCCTTCAGGCGGCGCGTCAACTCGAGGCCGTCCAGGCCGGGGAGCTGGATATCCATCAGGATCAGGCGCGGGCGGAACGTGGCCAGCGCCGCCAACGCCTCCTCAGCGTCCACAGCGGCGCGCACCTCGTAGCCGGCGCCGCGCAGCAGCACGCGCGTGAGCTTCAGGTTCAGCGGGTTGTCGTCCACAATCAGGATCGGATCGCTGGGCATAGGCGTTCTCGTCCCCTACCGGGGGGAGGGGGCCTGTGGCCCTCCAAGTCCCCGCCATTGCACCTTGTTACCCGCCGCGCGGCAGCAGTTGGGCGCGCAGCTCGCGCAGCAGCGCGGCCGCCCCACCAGCATGCTTGGCGACGATCGCCTGCGCGGAGGACTCCAGCCGCGCGCGCTCGGCGTCCGTCAGCGTGCGGCCGGACCAGACGATCACCGGTACATCGCGGCCGTGCTCCTCGCTCCGCAGGCGCTCCAGGAAGGTGAAGCCATCCATCTCGGGCAGCGTCAGGTCGAGGATCACCGCGTCGGGGCGCTCCTCCCGCACGACGCGCAGCCCGCCCTCGGCGTCCGGCCGGCAGATCGGCCGCATCCCCTGGCGGCTGAGCGTGCGCTCCATCAGCTGCAAAATCGTCGCGTCATCGTCCACCACCAGCACTGCGGTGGCGTGGGCGGAGGTGACCCCGGCGCGCTCCAGCGCGGCGAGTAACTCCTCCACCGAGACCGGCTTGACCAGGAAGTCCTGGATGGCGAAGCCAACGCCCGCCTCCCGCTCGGCCACCACCGTCACCACCACCGCCGGCACCGCCGCGTTCAGCGGCGTGGCGTGGATCGCGGCCAGCACATCCCACCCGGCCATGTCGGGCAGCAGCAGGTCCAGCGTGACGGCGTCGAACGCGCGCGCGCGCGCCTTCGCCAGCGCCTCGGCGCCGGTGGCGGCGCCCTCCACCCCGTAGCCGGCGGCGGACAGGGTGCGCATGAGCCAGGAGCGGTCGTCGCTGTCATCCTCGACCACCAGGACCGTCGCGCCGCCGGGCGGGGCGGCGACGGGCAGCGTATCTGCGGCGGCTCCTGCGGCGTGGGCAGTGCAGGGAAGGATGGCGAAGAAGGTGCTGCCGCGGCCGGGCGCGCTCTCCACCCCCACCCGGCCGCCCTGCGCCTCCACCAGGCGCTTCGTGAGCGCCAGCCCCAGCCCGGCCCCCTGGTGCCGCTTGGCCCGCCCCGCGTCCAGTTGCTCGAACTCCTGGAACAGCCGGCCCACGTCCTCGGGCGCGATCCCCACGCCGCTGTCCTCCACCTCCAGCCGGAACGCCTCCACCCCCAGCACCTCCGGCTCTACCGGCGCCGCCCGCATCGTCACCCGCCCCTCCGGCTCGGTGAACTTCAGCGCGTTCGACAGGTAGTTGTAGAGCACCTGCTTGAGCCGCACCGGGTCTAGCGTCACCGTCTCCAGCGCGGGGTCCACCGCCGTCTCGACGCGGATGCGCTTCTGCACCGCAGTGGCGCGCAGGATGTGACGCACCTCGTCGATCAGCTGCGCCAGATCGCACGGCTGTGGGTGAAACTCCAGCTTACCGGTCTCCACCCGCGCCAGGTCCAGGATGTCGTTGATCAGGCGCAGCAGGTGGCGTGCGCTGGTGAGGATGTCGCCCAGGTACTCCTGGTGTTCGGCGGAGACCGGGCCGACCTTGCCGTCGTGCATCAACTCGGCGAAGCCGATGATGCCGTTGAGCGGCGTGCGCAACTCGTGGGACATGTTGGCCAGGAACTCGCTCTTGAGGCGGTTAGCCTCCTGGATGCGGCGGTTGTCGGCCTCCAGCTCCAGGCTACGCCGGCGCACGTCCTCGGCGCGCTTGCGCTCGGTGATGTCGCGGGTGACCTTGCCGAAGCCGCGCAGGCGCCCGGCCTCGTCGTAGAGCGGGGTGACCAGCAGGTGGGCCAGGAAGTGCGAGCCATCCTTGCGGATGCACCAGCCCTCCTCTTCGTAGCGCCCCTCGGCGATGGCGATCTTCAGTTCGCGCGCCGGCTTGCCGCCCCGCACGTCCTCCTCAGGGTAGAAGAACGAGAAGTGGCGGCCGACCGCCTCCTCGGCCCGGTAGCCGGTGATGCGCTCAGCGCCGCTGTTCCAGCTCACCACGCGCCCGCCGGGGTCGAGCATGAAGATGGCGTAGTCCCGCACCCCCTCCACGAGCAGGCGAAAGCGCTCCTCGCTGCCG
This sequence comes from Roseiflexaceae bacterium, assembly GCA_035559635.1. Classification (GTDB taxonomy): domain Bacteria; phylum Chloroflexota; class Chloroflexia; order Chloroflexales; family Roseiflexaceae; genus CALJIC01. Next base: position 1,007 of record DATMBA010000703.1, on the reverse strand, counting down.
CGCAGTCGCTCCTCGACCGCCAGGCGCTCGCTGATGTCCCGCAGGCGGGCGGTGAGCACGATCTCGCCCTCGACGGCGAACTTGGCGATCGAGGCCTCGGCCGGGAACTCCGTGCCGTCGCGGCGGAGGCCAGCAACCGGGCCGCGGGCGTGCATGGGGCGGGAGGCGTCCGCCGAAGCGGCGAACGCGCGCACGTGCCGGGCGTGGGCCTCCCGGTGGCGCTCCGGCAGCAGGATGTCGAGCGGCCTCCCGAGCACCTCCTCGGCGCGGTAGCCGAAGAGCCGCTCGGCACTGGGGTTGAAGAGCGTGATGCGCTGCTCGCCGTCGATCGAGATGATCGCGTCCTCGGACAGGTTGACGATGCCGGCGAAGCGGGCCTGCGAGACGCGCAGCGCCCGCTCGTCCCGGCGCGCGGACCGGGAGGCCCGCCGCCGCAGGCTCATCAGCAGCGCCCTGGCGAGGGCGCCGATGGTCAGGAGCGACCGGCTCACCCGCCACCAGCGGCCCGCAGGCCGCCAGCACTCAGCTCGCGCATGCCTCATCGCCGCCCTCGCTCGTCCAGGCTCGTACCAATATCATTATAGCGTGCTGCACTGGGATCGGGAGGCGCATGGCGCCACCTCCAGCGCCCGCACCGTGTCGGGGCAGACCGGTGTGTCTGCCCCCATTGCACCACATTGCCGGACGGCGACGCACGGCGCCAGCGCCCGCGATGATGGCAATGCGGGCCCACCCATCGGTGCGCCCATGCGCGGTGGGGGCCGTGTGGCCGCAGTGCTCCTGCATTACCAGATGACACGGTGCGCCCATGCGCGGTGGGGGCCGTGCCTCTCGTTGGATCCAACGCCGACGCTGCCTGGCAATGTGGGCACACCGAGTCCCTCACCACCGCTCGCGGCGCACCACCTCGTCCAGCGCCCGCCGGCCGCCCTTCTTCGGCGGGGCGGGGGGCGCGGCCGGGTAGCCGAACGAGATCGCCGTGTCGCAGGCCATGTCCGGCGGCACAC
>DATMBA010000702.1:0-2642 GCA_035559635.1 Roseiflexaceae bacterium | reverse complement strand
GGGACATCCGGGCGGCATTGCGGTTGGCACGGGGATGGGGTGGCGTGGGACGGGGGATGGGGGTGGGGGATGCGGGGCATCCGGGCGGCATTGCGGGGGGCGGGGGGTGTGGGGGCGGGGACATAGTTGTGGCCTCCACCTGTGTGGTACCATGGCTTCGTTAGGCTGGTCGGGCGGCGAACAGAGGTGGTTGAGATGCGCGGCGCGAGGCAGACCCTGGTGACGACCGACGAGTTACTGCGCATGCCGTTGTCTGGCATGCGGCGCGAGTTGGTGCGTGGAGAGGTGGTGGAGACGATGCCGCCAGAGGGTATTCACGGAGCTATAGCGCTCTGGTGGCGGGCACGTCGCTGGTGTGGGTCGCCTACCCACACACCCGCCAGAAGGTCGCACTATCTCCTATCGCCCATGGCGCCCATCGCCAATCCTGGTTTGACACGCCCCCAACCGCTCAGCTACAATTTATCGGTTACTTACTTGTGCGGAAGATACCGCGGTAGCGACGGCGCTGTCGTGCCGTGAGGAGGCATTCGTGACCACCACCAAGACACCCATCTCCCCGACCGTCACCCCCGCGATCCCCGGGCCGCGCGCCGAGGCGCTGATCGCGCGGGACCGCAAGGTCTTTGCCCCGTGCATGGGCCGGGTCTACCCCTTCGCGATCGAGCGCGGCCTCGGCTGCGACGTGTGGGATGTGGACGGCAACCGTTACCTGGATATGAACGCCGGGATCGCGGTGGTGGCCGCCGGCCACTCGCATCCGCGCGTGGTGCGCGCCATCCAGGAGCAGGCCGCGCGCTTCATCCACATGGCGGGCACCGACTTCTACAACGAGCCGATGGTGAGGCTAGGCGAGCGTCTGGTGGGCACGATGCCGCGCGAGCGGGAGTGGCAGGTGTTCCTGGCCAACTCGGGCACCGAGGCGGTGGAGGCCGCCATCAAGCTGGCGCGCTACGTCACCGGCCGCCAGGGGATCATCGCCTTCTTCGGCGCCTTCCACGGCCGCTCCTACGGCTCGCTCTCGCTCACCGCCTCCAAGCCGGTGCAGCGCCGCGGCTACTACCCGCTGGTGCCGGGCACCTTCCACGCCTTCTACGCTAACCCCTACCGCCCGCCGCTCGGCGTGGCGCCCGAGCGCGCCACCGCGGCCTGCCTGGACTACATCGAGCACACGCTGCTGCACACCATCGCCCCCCCGCGCGACGTGGCGGCGATCATCGTCGAGCCGATCCAGGGCGAGGGCGGCTACGTGGTGCCGGCCCCCGGCTTTCTGCCCGGCCTACGCCAGCTCTGCGATCGCTATGGCATCCTGCTGATCGCCGACGAGGTGCAGAGCGGCGTGGGGCGCACCGGCCGGATGTGGGCTTTGGAGCACGAGGGGGTCGTGCCGGACATCGTGGCCTCGGCCAAGGGGCTGGGCGGCGGCATGCCGATCGGCGCGATGATCGCTCGCCGCGAGCTGACCGAGCAGTGGGAGCCTGGCTCGCACGGCAACACCTACGGCGGCAACGCGCTGGCCTGCGCGGCGGCCTACGAGGTGCTGGGCCTGGTGCAGGAGGAGTTGGCTGCCAACGCCGCCCGCGTCGGCGCGCATCTCATGGCCGGCCTGCAGGAACTGCAGGCGCGTTACGCGGCCATCGGCGACGTGCGCGGCCGCGGCCTGATGATCGGCGTGGAGTTCGTGAAGGACCGCGCCAGCCGTGAGCCGGCCCGCGCGCTCGCCCACCAGATCATGGAGGAGGCCTTCCGGCGCGGCCTGCTGCTGCTCACCTGCGGCGCATCCACTATCCGCTTCTGCCCGCCGCTGGTGCTCACCGAGGCCCAGGCGGACGAGGGGCTGAACATGTTCGAGGCGGCGATCAGAGCTTCGCTATAGGCTGTCGCCCCCCTACCCCCTCTCCCGTGCGCGGGAAGAGGGGATAGGGGGGCGAGGGTTACCCTACCGCCGGCGGCATGGTGAGCGGAGGCTCCTGGCTGTGCCTCCCCCGTGCCGCTACCCACCCCCCGAGCGCGCCCGCACCAAGCGCGAACAGCAGCCACAGCGCCCCGAAGCACAGCCCGCCCACCGGCCCGACGATGCTGAGCAGCATGTCAATGTCCTCCGCCGTCAGTTCCGCACCAGACTGCTGGCGCAGGGTCTCCTCCAGCAACTCCCGCGTCTCCGGGATGGCCCGCACGAGCGCAACGTACAGGATGAAGCCGATGACAGTGCCGATCAGCGCGCCGACTCCGGAGATCCCGCCGGCGATCACGCCCTGCCCAACCCCGGCCGGCGGCGCGCTCCAGCGCACCCCCAGGTAACCAGCCGCCCCGCCCAGCAGCACCGCCGCCAGTGGCCCGCAGCAGACCTGGCCCAGCGTCGGGATGACCGTCAGACCGCCGACGACGATGATGCTCGCCAGCCCAAAGATCAGCCCGGATTTTACTCCCCCGGACATATCGCCTCCTTCGCATGCGCCGGCTGCGCGCCTATTATCGCATAGACTCTCGTGTGCTGCGTGTACACGCCCGCGGAAACGGGAGGAGCCGGGAGGAGTTTTACTCCCGGCTCCTCCCTGCCTGCAGCCCGCGCAGGCGGGCTTGGCGAGGGATAGCCCGCGGCTTCAGCCGCCGGGCGTGATGCGAACACTTGCCCTCCCCCG
>DATMBA010000701.1:0-3351 GCA_035559635.1 Roseiflexaceae bacterium | reverse complement strand
CCCCTGGCCCCTCTCCTTTAGAAATCAACGCAGCGCGCTACAAGTGCCTATCCGGCTACCCCGGAGCGGGTGGGGTTTTCGGGGAGGGCTGCGCCCCCCCCTGGCCCCTCCCCGAGGTATGTGGCGAGGCTTTATGTACGGTGTGAGCAAGCCGCACCGTATCAAGGCGTCATCGAGCTGTGACCGCTGAAAGGAGCTTTGCACATGCTCATCGGAGTGACCTTCCCGCAGACCGAGATCGGCAGCGACCCGGTCTCGATCAAGGACTACGCCCAGGCTGCGGAGGATATGGGCTACGTCAGCATCCTGGCCTACGACCACGTGCTGGGCGCCTCCACCGCCACGCGGCCGAACTGGAGCGGGGCATACACCAGCGAGAACCCGTTCCACGAGCCGTTCGTGCTGTTCGGCTACCTGGCCGGTGTGACCCGGCGGGTGGAGCTGGTGACCGGCGTGCTCGTCCTGCCGCAGCGGCAGACGGCGCTGGTGGCCAAGCAGGCCGCCGAGGTGGATGTGCTGAGCGGCGGGCGGCTGCGGCTCGGTGTGGGCGTGGGCTGGAACGCGGTGGAATACCAGGCGCTCGGCCAGGACTTCCACACCCGCGGCAGGCGCTGCGAGGAGCAGATCGCGCTGCTGCGGGCGCTGTGGGCCGAGCCGGTGGTGGACTTCCGCGGGCGCTGGCACACGGTGGAGGCGGCCGGCATCAACCCGCTTCCGGTGCGCCGCTCGATCCCGATCTGGATCGGCGGCTACGCCGAGGAGACGCTGCGGCGCGTCGCGCGCATGGGCGACGGCTGGATCTCCTTCCGCCCGCCGGACGACGGGCTGCGGGCGCAGGTGGAGCGCATCCACCGCTACGCCCTGGAGGCCGGGCGCGACCCGGAGGTGATCGGGCTGGAGGGGCAGCTCAGCCTGGCGCGCGTGCCGGAGGCCCGCTGGGTGGCCCACGCCGATGCCTGGCGGGCCCTGGGCGCCCGCTATATGACGGTGAACACCATGGGCATGGGCTTCACCTCACCACAACAGCACATCGACGCCCTGCGGCGCGCGGCGGACGTGCTGGGGGTGCGGAAGGGGTAGTGGTCGGCCACACTGATTGTGACGGATGCAGGGGAGGATCCAAGGGAGGGCGAAGCCCTCCCTTGAAAACCCACCCATCACCATCACTGTGGTAGACCAGTAGGCTCGCGAACCACGAAGGCACAAAGCTGCAAGCGGGACGATCCTGATCCACGTGGCAGCAGCGCCGGCGGCGCAGCACTGCATCCATCACGGTTATGCTCAAGTTAAATCCCTTCGTGTCCCCGCGTCTTCGTGCCTTCGTGGTTACGAGCGCGCCTCAGCACTACGGATTCGCCGGCAGCAGGCTCTCCGGCAGGCCTGCCGCCTGCATATCCTCCGGTGTGAAGGCGGTGCCCGGCCCGGCCACCACCGTCCAGAGGCCGTCCTGCAGCTTCAGGAACACCCAGGCCGGGTCGGTGGCCGCCGGGTCCTCCGGGAGGACGCGCGCGCGGGCGGCGCCGCCCTCCACCCGCTCCACCTCCACGTTGGCCTGTGTGAGCTTCGCGATCCCCTGCCGGCTGAGGTGCAGCGTCACCGCCGCCGCGATCGCTCCCTCCGGGTCGCTGGTGGCCACGGCGGTGGCCGGCGGCGAGGGGTTGGCCACGGCGTAGCCGCAGGCGGCCAGCGCGAGCGCGGCGATGAGCAGGGCCGCACATGCTGTTCTGCGCATCGGTGTCTTCTCTCCTGTAGCTGATCAGCGATTCATTCCGCACAGGTCGCGCGTATTATACGGTAGAAGCGTGTGGATGGGAGACGGAACAGCGAGGGGCCGTCCCTCGCGCTCCCCACGGAAGCGGGAGGATGCGAGGGATCACCCCTCGCGTTCCCCAGTTTGGCGCGGCCGGAGGCCTGATGGACATCCTGCTGACGCACGGCTACTACCTGTATGAGGACCCACACGAGCTGCAGGTGATGCGGCCCTACCCGCCGCTCGGCATCCTGTACATCGCGTCGCACCTCAAGCGGCGCGGCTTCGACGTGGCGGTGTTCGACACGACCTTCGCCAGCCCGCGGGAGCTCCAGGAGTATGTGGCTCGCGAGCGGCCGCCGGTGGTGGGGATCTACACCAACCTCATGACCCGCCGCAACGTTGTGGCGGCGATCGGGGTCTGCAAGGCCCACGGCGCCACGGTGGTGCTCGGCGGCCCCGAGCCGGTGAACTACGCCGAGGAGTACCTCGAGCGCGGCGCCGACGTGATCGTGGTGGGCGAGGGGGAGTTGACGCTGGAGGAGTTGCTGCCGCACCTGGCCCGCCGCGGCCCGCGCGCCATGGGCCACATCGACGGGATCATCTACCGCGAGGAGGATGGGCGCGTGGTGCGCACCGCGCCGCGCGCGCTCATCCCCAACCTGAGCGCCCAGCCGTTCCCGGACCGGGCGGCGATCGACATCCCGCGCTACGTGCGCGTCTGGCGCGAGCACCACGGCGCTGGCGCGGTCTCGCTGATCACCGCGCGCGGCTGCCCCTACACTTGCACTTGGTGCAGCCACTCGGTGTACGGCAACACCCACCGCCGCCGCACGGTCGAGAACGTCGCCGACGAGGTCGAGCAGATCCTGGCGATGTATCGGCCGGAGCTGGTGTGGTACGCCGACGACGTGTTCACCATCCACCACCGCTGGTTGTTCGGCTACGCCGCCGAGTTGAAGCGGCGTGGCATCCGGGCGCCGTTCGAGACGATCTCGCGCGAGGATCGGCTGAACGAGGAGGTGGTGCGGACGCTGGCTGAGATGGGGTGCTACCGGCTGTGGGTGGGGGCGGAGAGCGGCTCACAGCGCATCCTGGATGCGATGCAGCGCCGCACGAATGCCGCGCGCATGCGCGAGATGATCCGCCTGCTGCAGCGCTACGGGATCGAGGCCGGCACCTTCATCATGCTGGGCTACGAGGGCGAGGAGGTGGGCGACATCGAGCAGACGGTGGCGCACCTCGCCGACGCGCTGCCGGACCGGTTGCTGACCACGGTGGCCTACCCGATCAAGGGCACGCCGTACTATCAGCAGGTGGCCGGGCGGGTCATCCCGCTCAAAGCGTGGGACGAGGGGTCGGACCGCGACGCGACAGTGGCGGGGCGGCACTCGCGGCGCTTCTATAGCTATGCGACGCGCTGGATGGTGAACGAGGTGGCATGGCGCCAGCAGCGCCGCCGATCGCGGCCGGACTACGCGGCGCTCGCCAGGCACTTTGTGAGTGCTCAGGTCGGCCGGATCGGGATGCTGCTGGCGCAGGGCGAGGTGGAGTCGGGAACGGAGGGGGTTAACGGAGGGGGAACGGAGGGAGTGGAGGGC
>DATMBA010000700.1:0-4333 GCA_035559635.1 Roseiflexaceae bacterium | reverse complement strand
GCCCGCCCCTCGCCCCTCCCCGTGAGAAATCAATGCAGCGCGCTATATATGACGGGTTGACAGTTGGTGCGTTGAGCGATTGAAGCAGTACAGCTTCATGAGCGCTCGTTTCAAGGTGTCACCGTGTCAGCATCAAATATTCGACGAACGGGCCGAGCGCCAGCGCCGGGATGAAGGTGAGCGCGCCGACGATGATCACAACGCCGACCAGCATCGCGATGAACAGCGGCGTGTGGGTCGGGAGTGTGCCGGGGCCAACGGGCACGGTCTTCTTGGCCGCCAGCGATCCGGCGATCGCCAGCGTCGGGATGGCGAGCCAGTAGCGCGCCAGCCACATGGCGATGCCGCCGGTGAGGTTATAGAACGGGTTGTTCGCGCCAAGGCCGGCGAAGGCCGAGCCGTTGTTGTTGCCCATCGATGAGAAGGCGTACAGCACCTCGCTGAAGCCGTGCGCGCCGCCGTTGGAGATCGAGGTGTAGCTCACGCGCGGGTCGTACAGCTTGCCCGTGCCCCACGGCGTCACCACCGCGAGCGTGGTGAAGCCCAGCACGACGGTCGGCGGGATGAGGATGATGAGCGAGGCCATCTTCATCTCGTACGCCTCGATCTTCTTGCCGAGGTACTCGGGCGTGCGCCCCACCATCAGCCCGGCCACGAACACGGCGATGATCGCGAACACCAGCATGCCGTAGAGGCCCGAGCCCACGCCGCCGTAGATCACTTCGCCGAGCTGCATGAGCCACAGCGGCACGAAGCCGCCGAGCGGCGTATAGCTATCGTGCATGGAGTTGACCGAGCCGTTCGCGGCGGCGGTGGTGGCGGCGGCCCAGCTGGCCGAGGCGGCGATACCGAAGCGCGCCTCCTTGCCCTCCATGTTGCCGCCGGCCTGCAGCTCGCCCGGCACGAGGTCCGCGCCGAGCGCGGCGAGCTGCGGCGTCCCGTTTCCTTCCTGCACCGCCACCAGCAGCAGCAGCGGTACGAAGATGATCGTCATCGCCGCCAGCACCGCCCAGCCCTGCCGCGTGTCGCCAACCATCTTGCCGAAGGTGTAGCACAGTGCCGCCGGGATGAGCAGGATGCTGAGCATCTCGACGAAGTTCGAGAGCGGCGTCGGGTTCTCGAACGGGTGGGCCGAGTTGACGTTGAAGAAGCCGCCGCCGTTGGTGCCGAGCTGCTTGATCGCGATCTGGCTGGCCGCCGGCCCGAGCGGAAGCACCTGCTCGGTCACCGGGTTGCCGTCGCCGTCCACCGTCGCCTGCAGCAGCGGCACCGCCTGGGAGGAGCTGAAGGTCTGCACCACGCCCTGCGAGGCGATCAGCAGCGCGACGATAGTTGCCAGCGGCAGCAGGATGTAGAGCGTGCCGCGGGTGAGGTCCACCCAGAAGTTGCCGATGGTCTGTGCCGAGCGAGCGCGCAGGCCGCGGATGAGGGCGACGAGCGTCGCCATGCCGCTGGCGGCCGAGACGAAGTTCTGCACGTTCAGGCCGAGCATCTGGCTGAGGTAGCTCATCGTCACTTCGCCGCCGTAGCCCTGCCAGTTGGTGTTGGTGCCGAAGCTGACCGCCGTGTTGAACGACGAGTCCGGCGTGACCGCGCCCAGGGCTTGCGGGTTGAGCGGCAGCACGTCCTGGAGACGCTGGAGCGCGTAGACCACCAGGATGCCGAGCAGGTTGAACAGCAGCATGGCGAGCGCGTAGGTCTTCCAGCTCATCTCCTGGTTCTCGCGCGTGCCGATCAGCCGGTAGATCAGCCGCTCGAACGGGCCGAGCGCGCGGTTGAGGCTGACGTTCTGGCCCTCGTAGACCCGCGCCATGTACCAGCCGAGCGGCTTGGCGAGCGCCAGCAGCACGACCATGTACAGCGCGAGTTGGAGGTAGCCGTTGGCAGTCATCAGAATCTCTCCGGATACAGCAGCGCGACGAATAAGTAGACGAACAGCGCCAGCGTGATAAGCCCGCCGATCAGGTAGAGCGGTGTCATCGCGTCCTCCTACAGCTTCTCGCACAGCCGCACCAGGCCCCACGAGAGAGCGAAGAGCAGCACGACGACTCCGAGGTACACCAGGTCCATACGCGATCCTCCCCGCGACGATCCGGCCGCCCACAGCCCATGTGCGTGCCGGCCGGCATCGTAGCCCTGCATTACACATCGCGTTACGCCCATATTGAACCACGAAGGGGGATAAAAATGGCGTCAAGATCGCTGGCGCTGGCGTAAAGAACGTATAAAGATACTGATTACGCGCCGCTACGCGGGAGAAACTGCCACCAACGGGAGCTGAAGCCTTGCTTAGCGATGAGCAGCATCGCGACGCGTATGCTCTTTATGCGTTCTTTACGGCCGGGGCGCCGAATTTTACGACTATTTGAACACCGCTCGTTGAAGTCCGCTGGCGGTTCCTGGGACGACCGACGACCGAGCGCCATCCTCGTCGTCGGTCGTTGGTTCGCCGTGCTCCGCTAGCACGCAATTTGCCACATGCGCAAGGAGGTAACAGCTGAACGAGTGAGTAGAAACGCGTGGCACAGACACTCATCATCACCATCACCCTCTCCGCCGCCGACGCCACCGCTCACATCGTCGAGAACCCGCTCGCTCCCCACTGGCTGGACCGCCCGGTCACGCTGACGCTGGTCCTGATCGGGCTGCTCGGCGCGGTGTTCCTCAAGGGCTTCCGGGAGGCGATCGGGATCGCGGTGGGCGTGGTGGCCGCCTACATCCTGCTCAGCGCGGTGGTGGTGGGCGCCGGCCTGTACCGCATCGCCCAGGAGCCCGCGCTGCTGGCCGACTGGCAGCAGCGGCTGCTGGGTAGTTACGACAACACCTTCCTCATCATCGGCGCCGCGCTGGTGGTGTTCCCGCGCCTGGCGCTCGGCCTCTCCGGCTTCGAGACCGGCGTGGTGGTGATGCCCCTGGTGCGCGGCAACCCGGGCGACACGCTGGCGCACCCGCAGGGGCGCATCCACAACACCCGCAAACTGCTCACCGCGGCGGCGCTGATCATGAGCGTGATGCTGATCAGCAGCAGCCTGGTGACCACGCTGCTCATCCCCGCGGCCGAGTTCCGCGAGGGCGGCGCGGCCTACGGGCGGGCGCTGGCCTACCTGGCCCACGGCTACCTCGGCGAGGTGTTCGGCACGCTCTACGATCTGAGCACCATCACCATCCTGTGGTTCGCCGGCGCGTCTGCCATGGCCGGGCTGCTGAACATCGTGCCGCGCTACCTGCCGCGCTACGGCATGGCCCCCGAGTGGACACGCGCCACCCGCCCGCTGGTGATGATCTTCACCGCGATCTGCTTCCTGGTGACCGTCCTCTTCCGCGCCGACGTGGACTCGCAGGGCGGCGCGTATGCCACCGGGGTGCTCACGCTTATGGGATCGGCGGCAGTGGCGGTGACCCTCTCCGTCTGGCGCGAGCGGCGTCGCTGGCTGACGCTCGGCTTCGGCTTCGTCTCGCTGGTCTTCGCCTACACCATTCGCTGGTCTTCGCCTACACCATCATCGTCAACGTGATCGAACGGCCGGACGGCATCCGCATCGCCGGGCTGTTCATCCTCGCCATCGTCGTCACCTCACTGATCTCGCGTGTCTGGCGCTCCACTGAGCTGCGCGCCGAGCGCATCGTGCTGGACGAGACGGCCCGCCGCTTCATCGAGGAGGCCGGCCGCACCCGCCTCCGCCTGATCGCCAACCAGCGCGACGCCGGGGACGAGGCCGAGTACGCCGCCAAGGAGCGCGAGGTGCGCGACGACACCCACATCCCGCCCGGCGACCCGGTGCTGTTCCTGGAGGTCACGGTCTGCGACGCGTCCGACTTCACGGACGAGGTGGTGGTGAGGGGGGTGGAGGTGGGCGGCTACCGGGTGCTGCGCGCCGAGGCCGCCGCGGTGCCCAACGCCATCGCCGCCTTCCTGATGGACCTGCGCGACCGCACCGGCGCGATCCCGCACATCTACTTCGGCTGGGCCGAGGGCAACCCGCTCAAGTTCCTGATGCGCTTCCTGCTGTTCGGCGAGGGAGACATCGCCCCGGTGACGCACGAGATCCTGCGCCGCGCCGAGCCGGACCCCGAGCGCCGCCCCTCGGTGCACGTGGGAGGCTAAACACGAAGGCTCAAAGGCACAAAGGCACGAAGTGACTGAAATGTCTTACACCTTCGCGTCTTCGTATCTTCGTGGTAAGAACCTTCAGACCTTCGTGTCCTGGTGTCTTCGTGCCTTCGTGGCAAGACGCGGCGCTTCTTCCATGCTCTCCGGCGTCGGCTCGCCGGGCAGCAGCCCCGCCGGCCGCGGCGGGTCCCCGAGCCGGCCGTAGACGTAGCGGAATAGGTC
>DATMBA010000699.1:0-3360 GCA_035559635.1 Roseiflexaceae bacterium | reverse complement strand
GGGCGAGCTGCTGCCAAGCCCGCCTGCGCGGGCTTGGTCGCAGGCTGCCTGCGCGGCCTGCGGAGTGGGGTTGCAGGGGAGGGCTGCGCCCTCCCCTGGCCCTCCCCGAGGTATGCGGATCGGCTTTCAGTCCTCGGTGCTACGGCCAATCTACCCGCACCTCGCCGAAGTTCACCACCTTGCCGGCCTCGGTGCTCCACACACGCGCCTCGCCTGAGCCGGAATTCTGCGTAACGATCGCGTTGCGCCCATCGTCGCTGCTGATGATCAGCACGTACTCTTTGGCCGGGATGTTGGCGATCACGAACTGGCCGGAAGCATCGGTGCGGCCGCCGGGACTGCGCGCCTCATCGAGCAGGTACACGCCGTCGCTGGGATCTTCCGGCGCGCGGGTGACCTCCGCCAGGCGGACGACCGTATCCGGGAGCGGCTGGTTGGTGCGCGTCGAGATGATCCGCCCGGTCACCGTCGTCCGGTCGGGGGCGGTAGTGGGCAGTGGGGTGGCGCCGGCGGGAGCGCCCGGTGGCGGGGCGCCGGCTTGCGAGCCGGCGCCCGAGCAGGCGGCCAGCAGGGCCATAGCGACGACAAGCGCGGTGATGAGCCTCATGGGTTCTTCTTCGCTCCTGACTAACGGGACAACGGGATGTTCAGGGAGGGACTCGCCCTCCCCGAGCCCTTCCCTGTGCCAGGTGACATAGTACCCGCAGCGGGCGCAGCTGTAAATAGGGTATGCGCGGGGTGAGGCCCCGCGAAGTACTACGCTTGGATGCCCGGAATCGGCCCCGACTAACCCATAAGGAGTATTGCCGGCGGCGGGGTGGCGGGGCTAGAATGGCAGCGTCGAACCACCTGCGCCACGGGCCACGGCGGCGCCAGGAGCGATATCGCAGGCACAGCAGCAGAGCACACAAGGAGTTCAACCATGCGGAACAGACTGCGGGTCTTGATCGCAGGCGCCTTCGCGCTGGCGCTCTCAGCCATCATGACCGGCCCGGCGTACGGCCAGGCGTACGGCACCAAGTTCATCACCTCCATCACCTACCAGAATGTCGGCGGCGCGCCGGCCTCGATCCGGCTGCAGTTCTTCTCCGAGCGCTCGGGCACCGCGATCACCAAAACGCTGGACCCGCTGGCCGCCGGCGCCGGCACGTCGGTGTTCATCGGCGGCCTGAGCGAGCTGCAGAGCAGCTTCAAGGGCGGCGCGGTCATGTCGTCGGACCAGCCGATCGTCGCCACGATGGTACAAATCCCGCAGGGCGGCGTGATCAGGAACCGCCCGGTGTCGAACGGCTTCGGCGTGAACGACGGCGCGGCGGACTTCCTGATCGCCACGGTGCTCAAGAACACCTTCAACGCCAACACCCAGTTCTCCGTCCAGAACGTGGACAGCATGGGCGCGGACCTGACGGTCAAGTTCGTCAGCGCCGACGCAGCCACCCTGGGCCAGACGATCGCCACGCTCACGGAGACCAACCTGCCCCCCGGCTCGGTGGTCTACTATGACGCCGGCGCGCTCACCCAACTCGGCGGCGCGTTCAACGGCTCGGTGACGATCAGCGCCAAGCGCACCGGCACCCAGAACCCCGGCAAGGTCGTCGCCACCGCGATGGAGCTCGGCATCACCAAGAAGGACGCCTCGGCCTTCGAGGGTGTGGCCGGCGGCTCGAACGTGGTCTACATGCCGTCCGCGATCTGCAACGCCTTCAACGGCCAGACCACGGCCTACGCGGTGCAGAACACCAACACCAGCGGCGACGTGAATGTGACGGTGAACTACCTGGCCAGCCCGAACGGCACCGGCACGAACCAGTCGTTCTCCGACTCGGCCACGATCCCGGCTGGCGCGAAGGCCAGCTTCAACGCCTGCGCCAAGCTGCCGCCCGGCTATAGCGGCTCGGCCACCATCACCGCCACCGGCGGCAACATCGTGGCGATCTCGAAGGTGTTCGGCGCGGGCCTCTCTACGGCGGCGCCCGGCGTGGGCACTGGCGCTCAGACGCTCGCGCTGCCCTATGTGCGCTTCTCGCAGACGCAGTTCGCCAGCGGCGCCCGCCAGCGCGTCTTCATCGCGGTGCAGAACGTGGGCGACGCCGACCTGGCGGCCGGCCAGGTCACGGTGACCTACTACGACAAGAACGGCGCGGTGGTCGGCACGCACGCCCTCGGCGCGATCGCCAAGGGCGCCAAGCTCAGCTCGAACCCGACCCTCGCCACCCCGGCCGCGACGCCGGCCTCCGGCGCGACCTTGGGTGAGCTTGGCTACTACGCCGACAACACCTTCGGCGCCAGCGCGGTCGTCCGCGGCCCGGCCGGCAGCAGGCTGGTGGCAGTGGCCCGCGTGACCTCGGCCGGCGTCGGTGAGGACTACAACGGCATCCCGGTCACCCAGTAGCTCTCGGCTCCGCCTGCGATAGCACCACGAAGGGCGCCGCTTCACGCGGCGCCCTTCGTGGTGTCTCTCCGCTCGGGGCGCGCGGCCCGCAGGCCCTCGAGACGAGAAGAACGCGGGGAGACCGAGCCTCCAACACCCCTGCAGTGGACGCTCGTGCGGGGGAGGGTGGGGACCACAGGCCACCAAGAAGCAAAGACGCTGGGGAGGCTCAGCCTCTCCACACCCCTCAAGATCTCAGCGGTCCGATCCGGTGGTGCCCGGCAGGAAGGTGTTGAAGATCGCCTGGTACTCGCTCAGCGCCCCCGGCCGGCCGCCCTGCGCCGGGCCGAAGACGAACACGCTGGTGCCGAGGAACGTCGCGTGGGCGGCGACGCCGACCTCGCCGGGGATGGCGACCCCCGCCCAACTGTCGGTCCTGGGGGTGTACTGCAGCATGAGCCGCTGCGCCGGATCGAACACGTACGCGACGTCCAGGATGCCCACCGCGGCCGGGGCCGCCACCGCAGCGCCAAGCGGCGCGGCGCTCTCCCAGCGTCGCCCACTGTCGCCGGTGGGGTCGTAGCGCTCGTTGGCGCGCAGGGCGCCGCGCTCCCCCTCGCCGCCGATCACGTAGATGCGCCCCTCCACCACCGCCGCGCCCGCCGAGCGGCGCGGTGTGGGCAGCGGCTGCTCGTCCACGCTCCATGTGCGCGCCTGCGGGTCGTAGACGAACACCTCGTCGCAGTAGCGGCTGCCGTCCCATCCGCCGAACAGATACAGCCGCCCCTCCAGGCTCGCCAGCGCGTAGCGGCTGCGGGGCGCGGGCAGCGGCGGGAGCGTCTCCCACTCCTGGCTGCGCGGGTCGTAGGCCTCCAGCACATCCAGCGGCCGCCCCTCGCCGTCCTCGCCGCCGGGCACGTAAATGTGCCGCCCGATCGCCGCCGCCTGCACTTGAGCGGCGGGCGTGGGCTTCTCGGTCAGCGTCACCC
>DATMBA010000698.1:0-6010 GCA_035559635.1 Roseiflexaceae bacterium | reverse complement strand
GTGATCTCAGTCTGTTCTCGCTGGGCTTGCGGCTGCTGGCGTATTGTTTGCGTCATCGACGGACCATCCCACCTGGATTACCAATACAGCTGATCCCGGCACTACAGCACCCGCTCAAAAGTTCTGTACGGTAGTCAATTGTATGATGTGTGTGCGTGTGCGTGTGCGTGACTAATGCAAAAGATGGAGTCATGGATTACGCATTACGCATCACGCATCACGCATCACACATTGCGCACTACGCCTGCTCCTCAAACCCCCGCAGCAGCCCCACCACGTTCTCGCCGAGCGCGGCGATGCCGTAGCCGCCCTCCTGTACGAACAGGGTGGGCAGGCCGAGCGCCCCAATCCGCCGACCGACCTCGGGGTAGGCTGCGGCGCTCAGCGCGAAGCCGCCGCCATGCGCCGCCACGGGGTCGCCGATGAAGGTGTCGAAGCCGGCCGACACCACCAACGCGGCCGGGGCGAACGCTCGCACCGCCGCCAGGGCCTCGTCCAGCGCCTCCAGGTACGGCCCATCGGTGGTGCCCAGCGGCAGCGGGAGGTTCAGGTTGAAGCCCCGCCCTGTCCCAGCACCGCGCTCGTCAGCGTAGCCGAGGAACATCGGGTACTGGTGCGCCGGGTCGGCGTGCAGCGAGACGACCAGCACGTCGTCCCGCTCGTAGAAGATCTGCTGCGTGCCATTGCCGTGGTGGAAGTCGATGTCTAACACCGCGACCCTCGAAGGCTGAAGGCTGAAGGCTGAAGGCTGAAGATTCTTGCCAGCCCCCCCGGCCGATGACAGCCCATCCACTGCATCAGACACCCCATCGTGCAGCGTTCGTCGTTCAGCGTTCAGTGTTAGAAGATACTGGGCTGCGATCGCCGCATTGTTCAGGAAGCAGTAGCCGCCGCACATGTCTGCGCCGGCGTGGTGGCCGGGGGGGCGGCAGAGCGCGTAGGCAGCGCGCTCGCCATCCAGCAACAGCGCTGCGCCGGTGAGCGCCACCGCGGCCGAGGCCAGCGCGGCGCGGAAGGTGCCGGGCACGATCGGCGCGCTCAGGTCGAAGCAGTAGTACCCGGGTGCGGCCAGCGGGCTCTCGCAGCGGCGGCTCATCCAGCGCACCGCGAGCGTGCTGGGGAGCACCGCCTCCGGCGCGCCGCCTGCCGCCACCCAGCGCTCGTAGGCGCGCTCCAGGTAGGCCAGGTAATCCGGGCTGTGCACAGCGCGCACCGGCGCCACGCCGAAGGCCCGCGGTGGCACCACCGGCCCGATCCCCGCACGCTCCAGCGCCTCCAGGATGATGGCCGCCCGCACGGGGGACTCGAACACCGGGACGAGCGCGCCGTCCAGGAACTCGTGCGGCGGGTCGTGTAGCGCGTGGTCAGGCGAGTAGACGGTGATCATAGCGCGGAGTATAGCATGCAGGCGCAACATCCGGCGCGCCGCCGTCGTCCCATCAGGGAGATACGACAACAACGAAGGAGGGGACCACGATGGGCCCGATCTCGTGGATCATCTTCGGCGCACTGGCCGGGTGGGTCGCCAGCTTGCTCATGGGCACGAACGAGCGCCAGGGCTGCCTGATGAACATCGTCGTTGGCGTGTTAGGCGCGTTCCTCGGCGGGCTGATCGTACAGCTCATCACCCGCCAGCAGATCCATTGGGGCTGGTCGCTCGAGGCGTTCGGCACGGCGGTGATCGGCGCCGTGATCCTGCTGGCGATCACCGGCTGGGGCCAGCGGCGCCGGGAGCATCGGCACTAAGACAAGGTTCGCGCGTATTGTACCGTTCGCGCGCACGCCGCAGGCGTTCCCGAAGGGTACGGGCATGGGGGGCGTGGGGGCCTCTTTTGGAGAGGCGAAGCCCCTCCGAGCCTCCCCAGACTGGCAGGCTGGAGGTCACACAGCGAACCCATGGCTAAGAGCCGCTCCGCATACCGCGGGGAGGGTGCAGGGGAGGGCTTCGCCCTCCCCTGCACCCCCATCCTAACGGCTGCTGCGGTGCAAAACAGAAGGCGGGGGGCTTGCGCCACCCGCCTTTTGTCGTTGCGACAGGCATCCGTTCCGCACCGGCCGATGTTACCGGGGAGATCTGGGGAGACCGGGGAGACAGGGGAAGGACCGAGGGATACTTGGCTGTCAACCGGTGTCTGGGAACGCTGCCTTTCTGGTATGAAGGATACCCCAGCGCGCGATCGTTCACAATAGCTCCATCCTCCCAACCCGGTATGCCCCTCCCGGCGCCCAAGGTACCAACCGGGGGGATGACTTCCTGCCAGGCTCTGTCCGCACACCTGTGGTATCATGGCAGCAGCGCCGCCGGTGGTCACGCTCACGGCCAGGAGTTCTGCGGCGGCCCCGCCCACGCACAACGCTAGCTATGCCGAAAGCACAGAGAACCCTGTTCGACTCGCAGCGCGAGGACGCGCTCCAACGCCAGGCGCCGCTGGCCGCGCGCATGCGCCCGCGCACCCTGGAAGAGTTCGTCGGCCAGGAGCAGATCGTGGGGCCGGGCAAGCTGCTGCGCCGCGCGATCGCCGGCGACACGCTGTTCTCGATCATCCTCTGGGGGCCGCCCGGCAGCGGCAAGACCACGCTCGCGCGCATCATCGCCGAGACCACCAACGCCCACTTCGAGCCGGTCTCCGCGGTGTCCGCCGGCGTGGCGGACTTGCGGCGATTGGTGAAGGAGGCCCAGGACCGGCTGGGGATGTTCCAGCAGCGCACGGTGGTGTTCATCGACGAGATCCACCGCTTCAACAAGGCCCAGCAGGACGCGGTGCTGCCCTACGTGGAGGATGGCACGATCATCCTGATCGGCGCCACCACTGAGAACCCCTCGTTCGAGGTCAACCCGGCGCTGCGCTCGCGCGCGCGGGTGTTCGTGCTGGAGGCGCTCACCGACGAGCAGATCGGCGTGCTGGTGGACCGCGCGCTGGCGGACAGGGAGCGCGGCCTGGGCGAGCACGACGTGCTGCTGGCGGCCGACGCGCGCGCCTACCTGGTGAACATGGCCAATGGCGACGCGCGCACGGCGCTCAACGCGCTCGAGGCCGCGGTGCTCGCCAAGCCCCCGGCCCTGGGCGGCAAGCGCCTGATCACCACCGACGACATCCGCGACGCGTTGCAGAGCCGCGCGCTACGCTACGATAAGAACGGCGAACTGCACTACGACGCGATCTCGGCACTGCACAAATGCGTGCGCGATAGCGATCCGGATGCGGCGCTCTATTGGCTCGGCCGTATGCTGGAGGGCGGCGAGGACCCGCTTTACATCGCGCGGCGCGTGGTGCGCATGGCGGTGGAGGACATTGGCCTGGCGGACCCGCAGGCGCTGCCACAGACGCTCGCCGCCCAACAGGCGGTCCACTTCCTCGGCCAACCCGAGGGGGACCTGGCGCTCGCCCAGGCGGTGGTATACTTATGTCAAGCTCCCAAGAGCAACGCGGTGTACACCGCCTACGGCGCGGCGCTGAAGGACGTGGCCGAGACGCGCAACGAGCCGGTGCCGCTGCACCTGCGCAACGCGCCCACCGGGCTGATGAAGAGCCTCGGCTACGGCCAAGGCTACAAATACGCTCACGACTACGAGGGGGCGCGGGTGGAGCAGGAGCACTTCCCACCCAACCTGAGTGGGCGGCGCTACTACGAGCCGACCAACCGCGGCTTCGAGGCCACCGTGCGCGAGCGGCTGGCGTGGCGGGACGCGCAGGGGGCGCCGAAGGCCGGACGCCAGGCGCTCAAGGCAGGGCAGCCGGGGCGCGGCGCCGCGCCCGGCGAAGGCGACCCGCAGGCCGTGGCCGGCGAGGAGCCCCAAGTGGTGGCCGGCGAGGAGTCCCAACTGCCGCCCGAGGACGACGGGGCGCAGGTGCGCCGGCCGGCGGCAAAGAAGGGCGGCGGGAGGCGCGGCGGGGCGGGGTAGCAGCACACTGCGCTGTGCAGTATCAGCAAACGTACCGGCGTGCCCTCTTGCAGCAGGCACGCGGGATGTGGCACGGTCGCACCGATCTCCCGCCTTTAGACAAGGTTCGCGCGGACGTGACCGTCCGCGCGCACGCCGCAGGCGTGCCCGAAGGGTACGTGCATGGGGGTGTGGGGGCCTGTGGCCCCCACAGCAATGCTTTTTCGGAGGGGCTTCGCCCCTCCGAGCCTCCCCAAACGGTAAAGCTGGAGGCCGCGTAGCGAAACCATGGCTTAGCAACCTTGCGCCGCGAGTTTGATCGTGCAGGGTCATAGATCGATGACCGCATCAAGAGGGGCGTGCGGCGGCGGGTCGCGACATCCAGATCGATCCTGTGGTGGCGGGTACGAGGGAGGAAGCCAGCCATGGCGGTGATAATCCCGCGCAAACAGTTCACAGTCTCGTCGCCCACAGCATCCTGACACTTCAGATTCGTGTCGACCAAATCGTTATGTGAATGCGTCGCGGCCACGTAACTCGATGACACCACACCAGCCTGCAACGCTCGAGGAAACAGACGGGGCGGCCGCCGGCGCGCCGCTCTCGCGCGAGGCGCTGCGCGACGTGCTGACCACCGCGCTGCGCGCCGGGCAGATCATGGTGGAGAACGGCGCCAACACCGCACGCGTCGAGGAGACGGTGCACCGCGTGGGCACGGCGCTCGGCGCGGCCTGGATGGAGGTCTACGCCACCCCCACCGGCATCGTCGCCTCGGCGGTCTCGGGCGGCGAGCACCGCACCCGCATCCAACGTATCACCGCCGCCGGGGTGGATCTGAGCAAGATCGCGGCGGTGCTGGATGTTTCGCGCCGGGCGGCGGCGGGCGAGCTGGACCGCGAGGCCACACGGGACGAGTTGGAGCGCATCGCCCACCGGCCGCGTGTGTACGGTCCGCTGGCCACCACCGCGGCGGTGGCGCTGGCCTGCGGCTGCTTCGCGGTGCTGTTCGGTGGGGGCGCTTGGGAGCTGCTGGTGGCGCTGCTCGTCAGCGCGCTGAGCCACCCGCTGCGCCTGCTCCTGCTGCGCGCCCGCGTCGGCCCGCTGCTGGCCGCCGGCGTCACCGCCACCTTCGCTTCCTCCCTGGCGCTGCTGCTGGCGGCTTGGCTTCCGGCACTGGCGCCAGCGGTGCAGCGCTACGCGCCGCTGCTCCCGCCCCCCACACCGGACCGGGCGATCACAGGGGCGGCCTCGGTGGTGCTGCTGGTGCCGGGCGTGGTGATGGTCAGCTCGATCGCTGACCTGTTCCGCGGCGATACGATCTCCGGCGTGGCGCGCGCCACAACGGCGATGATGACGATCGGGGCGATCGCCTCCGGCACCTGGGCGGCGCTGCTGCTCACCGGCGCGCAGGTAGACGTGGCACCGGCCACGCAGCCGAATCTGCCGCTGGCGCTCGGCATGGCGCTGATCGGCGCGTGGGGGTTCGCAGTGCTGTTTGACGTGCCGCGCCGCGCGCTGCTGCCAGCGGCGCTGGTGGGCGCGGCGGCCTACGGCGTGCGGGTGGCCACGCTCGGCGCCGGGCTGCCTGCCGAGGCCGCGATCTTCGCCGCGGGGCTGGCGATCGGCGCGCTCGCCGAGACGCTGGCACGCCTGATGCGGCTCCCGACGATGATCTTCACCATCCCCGGCTTCATCCCGCTGGTGCCGGGCGTGCTGGCCTTCGTCACCATGCTGCAGCTCGTGAACGGCAGCTACGAACCGGGCGTGGCCAGCCTGGTGCGCACCGCCCTGCTCACCGCGGCTCTGGCCGTTGGCCTGGGCACCGTCGGCGCCCTGGCACGTGTTGGAAGACGAACCTGAGGAGGGGCCAGGGAGGGCTGCGCCCTCCCCTGAGAGCTTGTTTGAAACGCCTCCCAGCTGGGGGGCGCGAGGGCCTGCGGCCCCCGCAGCTCCCCGCCCGCCACGCAGCGGCGGGCCGGCGGGGAGCTATGTGAGGGGTTTCACCCCTCACGCTCCCCTTTTCAGCCAGGCTCTGAAACTCCACCCCACTCGGGATCTCAGCGCGGCGCGCTTTAGACATGGGTTCGCTGCGCGGCCGCCAGCGTGACCGTCGGGGGAGGCGTGGCG
>DATMBA010000697.1:0-12332 GCA_035559635.1 Roseiflexaceae bacterium | reverse complement strand
GGGCAGCCCGCCGATGCGCAGGCCACGGTGACGCGCCGTGAGCCGCTCGGCGACGAGACGATCTACGACCTGCGGGTGGGCGAGGTGGTGCTGCAGACGCGCACCCCGCCGGGTGTGCGCCTGGCAGTGGGCGACGCGGTCCCGATCCAGATCGACCGGGCGCGGCTGCGGGTGTTCGACGGCGCGACGGGGCAGGCGATCGTCTGATGAAACCCGGATCGCGATCCTGAAGGCTCGAATCCGGGGGAGGGTACTACCGAACTTGATGGTCAAAACGCATAAGGCGCGGGGATGCATGCCGCCTTTTCTGTAACAGACATGTGATGGCCCGCATTCAGATCCACAACCTCACTAAGCGCTTCGGCGCCATGACGGCCGTGAGCGATCTGACGCTCGACATCGCTGACCGCGAGTTCATGGTGCTGCTCGGACCTTCGGGCGCCGGCAAGACCACCACGCTGCGCTGCGTGGCAGGCGTGGAGACCCCCGACGCCGGCGAGGTGCTGTTCGACGGGCGGCCTATGCGCGGGGTGCCGCCTGCCGCGCGCGACGTGGCGTTCGTGTTCCAGACCTACGCGCTCTACCCACGCAAGACGGCCTACGAGAACATCGCCTTCCCGCTCGAGGCGCGCCGCCTGCCGCGCGCCGCGATCGACGAGCGGGTGCGGGCGGTGGCGCGCACGCTGCACATCGAGCACCTGCTGGAGCGCCGGCCCGCCCAACTCTCGGGTGGCGAGCAGCAGCGCGTGGCGCTCGGCCGGGCGATGGTGCGCAGCCCGCAGGCGTTCCTGATGGATGAGCCGCTCACCAACCTGGATTTCAAGCTGCGGGTGGAGATGCGCGCCGAGCTGAAGCGTATCCATGAGGATCTCAACACGACGCTGTTCTACGTCACGAACGACCAGGTGGAGGCCATGTCCCTCGCTGATCGCATCGCGGTGCTGAACGCGGGGGTGCTGCAGCAGGTGGGCACGCCAGAGGAGATCTACGACCGCCCGGTGAACCGCTTCGTGGCCGGCTTCATCGGCTCGCCACGCATGAATTTCCTGCCCTGCGTGCTGGAGGGCGGCGAGCATGTGGCGCTGGTGGGGCGTGATGGCGCCTGGCGCCTGCCGCTGCCCGCGCCACTACGTGAGGCGGCCACGGCGTGCGGCGCGGGCGAGTTGGTGCTGGGCGTGCGCCCGGAGGACATCGCCCTGCACGGCGTGCCGCCATCTGGGGACGACGCCATCCCCGCCGAGGTGTACGCCGTCGAGCCGCTCGGCGACCGCACGA
The DNA here is from genome assembly GCA_035559635.1 of Roseiflexaceae bacterium. Lineage (GTDB taxonomy): Bacteria > Chloroflexota > Chloroflexia > Chloroflexales > Roseiflexaceae > CALJIC01. The sequence goes on along the minus strand of DATMBA010000697.1, from coordinate 11,057 downwards.
TCGTGGACCTGCGCCTGGCCGAGGCGATCGTCAAGGTGCGCGCCGCGCCCACCTTCGACGCGCCGCAGGGCGCACGCACCTGGCTGGCCGTGGACCGTGCCCGCATCCACCTGTTCGACCCGCGCACGGATCTGGCGATCGTCTAAGCTCCCGCCGCCACTGGGAAGGTCCGGAGGGGCGTAGCCCCTTCGAGGAAACACGCTGCGACTCTCATCCTGGGCCGTAGGCCCGCACCCTCGCCGGAGGCGACGATGTCCCACCGTACCTATCGCCGCGTCGAGCGGGCGGTGATCGCGCTGATGCTGGCCGGCATGGCCGGCATGTTCCAGCCCTTCTCGCTCGACCTGTACCGCTATGGCTTCCTGGCGCTGCTGGCCGGCACCGTGTTGTTCATTGTCGTCAGCCATGTGACGCCGCGGCGATAGACTCCCACGCGGCTGCGCCGCATACGGCCAGCGGAGACGGTGGGGGAGGGCGAAACCCTCTCGGACTCCCACCCGCCCTGACACCGCCCGCCCGATTCTGATCTACAATTGGCCCCGTGCATCCTCGACCAGAGATCCGATCAGGAGGAAGGATATGGCACGCCCAGTCACGCTGTTCACCGGCCAGTGGGCCGACCTGCCGCTGGAGACGCTGGCCGCCAAGGCCAAGAGCTTCGGCTACGACGGGCTGGAGCTGGCCTGCTGGGGCGACCACTTCGAGGTCGAGAAGGCGCTCGAGTCCGACCGCTACGTGCGTGAGAAGCGCGAGCTGCTGGAGCGCCACGGCCTGCAATGCTTCGCCGTCAGCAACCACCTGGTGGGCCAGGCGATCTGCGACCGGGTGATCGATGAGCGCCACCGGGGCATCCTGCCGGCGCACGTGTGGGGCGACGGCGAGCCGGAGGGGGTGCGCCAGCGCGCCGCCGAGCATATGAAGAACGCCGCCCGTGCCGCCGCGGCCTTCGGCGTCACGGTGGTCAACGGCTTCACCGGCTCGCCGATCTGGCATGTGCTGGCGATGTTCCCGCCGGTACCGCCGGCCATGATCGAGAGCGGCTACAAGGAGTTCGCCGACCGCTTCAATCCGATCCTGGACGTGTTCGACGAAGTGGGGGTCAGGTTCGCCCTGGAGGTCCATCCCGGCGAGATCGCCTACGACTTCTGGAGCACCAAGGCCACGCTGGCGGCGGTGCAGGACCGCCCGGCCTTCGGTATCAACTTCGACCCGAGCCACCTCTACTGGCAGATGCTGGACCCGGTGGAGTTCATCTACGAGTTCCGCGACCGCATCTATCATATGCATGTCAAGGAGTCCATCCGCAACCTGAACGGCCGCAACGGTATCCTCAGTTCGCACCTGTTCTTCGGCGACCACCGGCGCGGTTGGGACTTCGTCTCGCCGGGACGCGGCGGCGTGCCGTTCGAGCGCGTCTTCCGCGCCCTGAATGACATCGGCTACACCGGCCCGCTCTCGGTGGAGTGGGAGGACAACGGCATGAACCGTGAGCAGGGCGCGCCCGAGGCCTGCGCGCTGGTGAAGCGCCTCGAGCTGACGCCCTCCAGTGTGGCCTTCGATGCCGCCTTCCAGCAGCGGTAGCGCGTGAACCACGAGGGCGCGAAGGCACGAGGACAGAGGAACTGCAGCGAGCAGGGGATCAGCGCTGTGCTGCTTCCGCGATGCAGGGTTCAGCCATACGCTGGCAACCTCAACGTCATACCTGTGTGCCTTCGCGCCTGCGTGCCTGCGTGTTGAGGGTGCCATGAGTCTCGCCAACAAGGTTGCTATTGTGACTGGCGCCAGCCGCGAGATCGGCGCCGCGATGGCCGAGGCGCTCGCCTCTCAGGGGTGCGCGGTGCTGCTTGCCCACTACGGCGAGCCGGAGCGCGCCCAGGCCACGGTGGAGCGCATCCGCGCCGCGGGCGGCCGCGCCGAGCGCTACGAGGCCGACCTCGCGGGTGTGGCGGCCAATGGCGCGCTCGTGGCGCGGGCGGTGGAGCTGTTCGGCCGGCTGGACATCCTGGCCGCCAACGCCGGCCTGACGATCGCCGCGCCGCTGCTGGAGACCGACGAGGCCACCTACGATACGCTGTTCGACCTGAACGTCAAGGGGTCGTTCTTCGGTGCGCAGGCTGCCGCCCGCCAGATGGTGGCCCAGGGCAGCGGCGGGCGGATCGTCTTCTCCTCCTCGGTCACCGGTGTGCAGGCCATCCCCTCGCTCGGCGCCTACGGCATCACCAAGGCCGCGCTGCGGCACATGGCGCGCGTGTGGGCCGTGGAGCTTGGGCGGCACGGCATCACTGTCAACGCCCTCGGCATCGGCGCCACCCTCAACGAGCGCAACCTGCACAATGACCCCGACTACGCTGCCCACTGGGGGGCGCTCGCGCCGATCGGGCGTGTCTGCTACCCGGAGGACGCCGCCAACGCTCTGCTGTTCCTGGTCTCGGACGCCGCCGCCACCGTTACCGGCCACACCCTGATCATCGACGGCGGCTGGACGATGACCAGCCCGCTGCCATGACCGTTGAACGTTTGAACGGTTGAACGGTTGAACGTTTCCGGGTCGGATCGGCGCCGTACAGCTTCGAGCGCGCCACCGGACGTTCAACGCGCCATCGTTCAACGAATAGAGGGAGGAACCATCCCATGTCCGACCAATACACCCCCAGGCCGGAGCACAAGTTCACCTTCGGCCTCTGGACGGTGGGCAACCTCGGGCGCGACCCGTTCGGCGAGCCGGTGCGCCGCCCGCTCTCACCCGTGGAGTTGGTGCACCTGCTGGCCGAGGTGGGCGCCTACGGCGTCAATTTCCACGACAACGACCTGGTGCCGATCGACGCCACCCCGGCCGAGCGCGACCGCATCGTGCGCGACTTTAAGGCCGCGCTGAAGGAGACCGGGCTGGTGGTGCCGATGGCCACCACCAACCTGTTCAGCGACCCGGCCTTCAAGGATGGGGCGTTCACCGCCAACGACCCGAAGGTGCGCGCCTACGCGCTGCAGAAGACCATGCGGGCGATCGACCTGGGTGTGGAGTGCGGTGCGAGCGTGTACGTCTTCTGGGGCGGCCGTGAGGGCGTGGAGTCCGACGCCGCCAAGAACCCGGCCGAGGCGCTGAAGCGCTTCCGCGAGGCGCTCAACTTCCTGTGCGCCTATGTTAAGGACCAGGGGTACGACCTGAGGTTCGCCCTCGAGCCGAAGCCCAATGAGCCGCGCGGCGACATCTATCTGGCGACGGTGGGCCACGCGCTGGCGCTGATCAACACCCTCGACCATCCGGAGATGGTGGGGCTGAACCCCGAGGTGGCCCATGAGACCATGGCCGGCCTCAACTTCCTGCACGGCGTGGCGCAGGCCTGGGAGGCCGGCAAGCTGTTCCACATCGATCTGAACGACCAGGTGCCCGGCCGCTACGACCAGGACTTCCGCTTCGGCGCCGTGAACCCGAAGGTCGCCTTCTTCCTGGTGAAGTTCCTGGAGGACGTGGGCTACCAGGGCAGCCGCCACTTCGATGCCCACGCCTACCGCACGGAGGACTACGAGGGGGTCAAAGACTTCGCGCGCGGCTGTATGCGCACCTACCTGATCCTCAAGGAGAAGGCGCGGCAGTTCAACGAGGACAGGGAGATCCAGGCGCTGCTGGCCGAGATCAACGCGGACGACGGCGCGGTGGCGCCGTTCCAGGGCGGCTACACGAAGGAGAAGGCTCAGGCGCTCAAGGGCCACGCCTTCGACCGCGCGGCGCTCGGCGCTCGCGGTATGGCCTACGAGCGGCTCGACCAGCTTACCTTCGAGTTGCTCATGGGCGTGCGGTAGACGAGTGCTGTGTGCTGAGTTGGTTGAGCCATCCTCAGCACGCAGCCGGAAAGGGCCGGGGCGGGCACGGCCCTCCCCGGCAATCCCACGGCATGGAGGTGTGGGGACGGATGCGCTGCCCCCCACCGGGGGAGGATGGGGAGGGCGCAGCCCTCCCCAAAAACCGTACCCTGCCCGGTATGAGGAGCGAAGCGACGATGTACCTGCTGGGTCTTGATATCGGCACTACGGGCGCGAAGGCGCTACTGTGCGACGAGGGGGGGCGCGTGCTGGCCACCGCCACCGCGGAATACCCGCTGCTTACCCCCCAGCCGCTCTGGAGCGAGCAGCACCCCGCCGACTGGTGGCGCGGCGCGCAGGAGGCACTGCGCGGCGTGCTGGCGCGCGCCGGGGTGGACACGCACCAGATCGCTGGGCTGGGCCTCACCGGCCAGATGCACGGCGCGGTCTTCCTGGATGGGGCGGGCGAGGTGATCCGCCCGGCGCTGCTGTGGAACGACCAGCGCACCGCGGCGGAGTGCGACGAGATCACCAGGCGCGTCGGTGCCGCGCGCCTGATCGAGTTGGCCGGTAACCCGGCGCTCACCGGCTTCCAGGCGCCCAAGATCCTCTGGCTGCGCAACCACGAGCCACAACACTACGCCCGCCTGGCTCAGGTGCTGCTGCCCAAGGATTATATCCGCCTGAGGCTCACCGGCGCGAGCGCTACCGACGCCTCGGACGCGGCCGGGACGCTGCTGCTGGATCTGCGCGCACGCGACTGGAGCGACGAGATCCTGGGCGCGCTCGAGATCCCGCGTGCCTGGTTGCCGAGGGTCTACGAGGGGCCGGAGGCGACCGGCGGGCTGCTGCCCGAGGTGGCCCAGGCGCTCGGGCTGCCGGCCGGGCTGCCGGTGGCGGCCGGCGGCGGGGACAACGCCGCGGCGGCGATCGGCACCGGCATCGTGCGCTCCGGCGTGGTGAGCAGCAGCATCGGCACCAGCGGCGTGATCTTCGCCCACGCCGACACGATCGCGCTGGACCCGCAGGGCCGCCTGCACACCTTCTGCCACGACGTGCCGGGCCAGTACCACCTGATGGCCGTGACGCTCGCGGCGGGCGGTTCGTTCCGCTGGCTGCGTGATACGTTCAACGTCAAACGTTCAACGTTCAACGTTCAACTCTCATACGATGACCTGACACAGATGGCCGCCACTGTTCCGCCGGGCGCCGAGGGGCTGCTGTTCCTGCCGTATCTCTCCGGCGAGCGCACGCCGCACCTGGACCCGCTGGCGCGCGGGGCGTTCGTGGGGCTGACGTCGCGCCACACCGCGGCCCATCTGGCGCGCGCGGTGATGGAGGGGGTGACCTACTCGCTGCGCGACGGGCTGGAGATCATGCGCGGGCTGGGGCTGCCGATCGGGCAGATCCGCGCCACCGGCGGCGGCGGCAAGAGCGCGCTCTGGCGGCAGCTGCAGGCCGACATCTACGGCGCCGAGGTGGCCACCCTGGCCGCCGAGGAGGGCCCGGCTTACGGCGCGGCGCTGCTGGCTGGCGTGGCCTCAGGCGTCTTCCGTGACGTGTACGACGCAGTGGACCGCTGCGTGGCTGTCACGGGCACCACCGCACCCAACGAGCGCGACGCCGCCGCCTACGAGCGCACCTACGCCGTGTACCGCGGGCTGTACGGCGCGCTGCGGGAGAGCATGCACCGGCTCGCGGCGCTGGAGGGGGCCGGAGGGTGAGAGTTGAGGGCTGAGAACCGAATCCCGCCACACCGTCCAACACCTGTTGCAGCCGGCCCGCTGGAAGCGGGGCTGTTTTGCATGCTGGAGTCAGCCCGAACGCTTTCCCGAAAGGAATCCCCCAACCACGATGCACCTTGAACTCTGGCAGTGGGCGCTCGGCGCGCTCGGCGCCTTTCTCGTCGGCCTCTCGAAGACCGGTATCCCTGGCCTCGGTATCCTCAACGTCGCGATCTTTGCGCTCGCCTTCCCGGCCCGCGAGTCGGTCGGGCTGGTGCTCGTCATCCTGATCTGCGCCGACCTGGTGGCCGTCCGCGCCTACCGGCGGGACGCGAGCTGGCCCCATCTCTGGCGGCTGCTACCATGGGCGATGGCCGGTATCGTGCTCGGCTACCTCGCGCTCGGACGGGTGGACGAAGGCCAGATGCGCCGGCTGATCGGCGGCATCTTGCTCGTGCTGGTCGTCTTCCAGTACGTGCGCTCGCGCCGCCCCGCCAGGGCCAGCGGCGAAGAGCCGCCGGCGAGCCGCTTCTTCGCGCCGCTCACCGGTATCACCGCCGGCTTTACCACGATGGTGGCCAACGCTGCCGGGCCGGTGATGATGCTCTACCTCCTTGCGATGCGCCTGCCCAAGATCGTCTTCGTGGGCACGGCGGCGTGGTACTTCTTCGTCCTCAACCTGTTCAAGGTGCCCTTCAGCGCCTCGCTAGGGCTGATCACCACCGCCACCCTGGCGGTATCATTGGCCCTGGGGCTGTTCGCCATGGTCGGGGCCTACATCGGCCGCCCGATCGTGGAGCGCCTCAATCAGCGTACCTTCGAGTTGATCGCCCTCGGCCTGACGTTCGTGGCGGCATTGGTGATGCTGCGCTAAATGCCTATCGGGATACCTCGGAGAGGGTTTCGCCCTCCCCTGAAACCCCACCCGCTCCGGGGTAGCCGGAACTAAGCCATGGGTTCGCTGCGCGGCCTCAGCTTGACCGTCTGGGGAGGCTCGGAGGGGCGAAGCTCCTCCGAAAAAGATGTTCAGCGGGGGCCGTAGGCCCCCACACTCCCATGCACGTACCCTTCGGGAACGCCTGCGGCGTGCGCGCGGACGGTCACGGACGCGCGAACCTTATGCCAGAACGGGTTGGCGCCGGCACATGCGCCCTGTGTACACCGCCAGAGGGAACCGCCTCCACCAGGCTTTGTCCTACCTGGGCGTCGGGCTGCTCTCCGCGGCCACGCTGCTCTTCGAGCTGGCTCTGCTGCGCCTGTTCGCCGTCCAGCAGTTCTACCACTTCGCGTTCATGGCTGTCAGCCTGGCGCTGCTTGGCGCCGGGGCGAGCGGCTCGCTGCTGAGTGTGTGGCCGCGCCGCCGCTCCCCGGCCGGCCTCAGCGCGGCATTCGCGGCGGCCGCGCTGGGCGCCTATCTGACCATCAACTATCTGCCGTTCGACTCCTTCAGCATCACCTGGGACCGCCGGCAGCTGCTCTATCTGGCGCTGTACTTCCTGGCCGCGGCGGCGCCCTTCCTGTTCGGCGGGCTGCTGGTGGGTGGCGAGTTGATGGCCGCTGGCCGGTCCCCCGCCGCAGGCTCACACCGCGTATACGGCGCCAACCTGATCGGGTCGGCGCTGGGGTGTGTTGGCAGCCTGCCGGCGCTGGACACGTTCGGCGCCGAGGGCGCGGTGGTGCTGGCCGCGATGCTCGGCTGCGCGGCCGGGATCTGCTTCGCGCTTGCCGTGCCCTCTGCCCCGCGCCGGGCGGCCGCCACGGCGGCCCTGGCCGCGCTATGTGCCGCCGGCACACTGGCCCTCGCTCATCCGCCCGCTGCGCTGGCTCAGCGGCTGTCGCCCTATAAGACCCTGCCGGTGCTGGCGCAGGCGCTGGACGCCCGCCACACCCGCAGCGACTGGGATGCCAGCGCGCGGCTGGACGTGGTGGAGAGCAGCGCCATCCACGTCCTGCCCGGGCTGAGCTTGCGCGCGCCGGTGGCGCCGCCGCCGCAGGCCGGCCTGATGCTGGACGGGGACAATCTGATGCCGATCACCGGGCTGGCGCCAGGCTCGCCGGAGGCTGCGCGGCTGGCCGGCTACCTGCCCAACAGCCTGGCCTACCACCTGCGCCCCGGCGGGCGCACGCTGGTGCTCGAGGCCGGGACCGGGATGGACGTGCTCCTCGCGCTGGCGCTGGGGGCGGAACAGGTGACCGCCGTCGAGGACAACGCGCTGGTGATCGCCACCGTGCGGGACGACTACGGCGCCTTCACCGGCGGCCTGTATACGCACCCCCGCGTGACGGTCGTCAACCGCTCCGGCCGGGTGTTTGCGCGGGGCGTGGCGCCGGGGAGCTTCGACGTGGTGATCGTGGCGCTCACCGACACGCACCGGCCGGTGACCTCCGGCGCCTACAGCCTGACCGAGAACTACCTCTACACCGTCGAGGCCTTCGGCGATTACCTGCGCGCGCTGGACCAGGACGGCCTGCTGGTGGTCACCCGCTGGCTGCAGACCCCGCCGAGCGAGTGCGCGCGGACCTTCGGCGCGCTGGCGGCAGCCCTCGCCGGGCAGGGCCGGGACCCCGCGGCGCACCTGCTCGCCTTCCGCACCACCCGCACGATGACGATGATCGCCAGCGCGCGCCCGCTGGCCGGGGACGACATCGAGCGGACACGGGTCTTCCTGCACGAGCGGGCCTTCGACGGGGTCTACTTCCCCGGCATCCAGGCCGGCGAGCTGAACCGCTACAACATCCTGCCCGAGCCGGCCTACTACCGCCTCTTCGCCAGTATCCTGCGCGATCCGGAGGCCACCTACGCCAGCTACCACTTCGACATCCGCCCGCCGACGGACGATCGGCCCTTCTTCTTCCACTTCTTCAAGTGGCGGCAGACGCCCGAGATCCTCGCCACCCTGGGGCGCACCTGGCAGCCGTTCGGCGGCAGCGGCTTCTTCGTCCTGATCGCGCTGCTGGCGCTCGTCGGGCTGGCCTCGGCGCTGCTGATCGCCGGGCCGCTACTCCTGCAGGCGGCCCGTGCGCGCCGGCAGGAAGGAGCGACGGCGCGCGGGGAGCGCGAAGGGATCGCGCGCGCGCGCGTCGTGCTGTACTTCGGGGGCATCGGGCTGGCGTTCCTGTTCGTGGAGATCCCGCTGGCACAGCGCTTCATCCTGGTGTTGGGGCAGCCGGTCACGGCGCTGGCGGTGGTGCTCTTCACGCTGCTGCTGTTCTCTGGGCTAGGCAGCCTGACGGTGCGGCGCTGGCCTTTGGCGTGGGGGATGGGCGCATTGGTGATGCTGAGCGGCCTGTACCCGCTGGCGCTGGCGCCGCTGGTGCGGTGGATGCTGGGCGCGCCCGAGGCGGTGCGGGTCGGGTTGACCGTGCTGGCGCTGGCGCCGCTCGGCTACCTGATGGGCCTGCCGTTCGCCGGTGGGCTGCGCGTGGTGGAGACGCAGCGCCCCGGCCTGGTGCCGTGGGCCTGGGCGATCAACGGCTGCGCCTCGGTGATGAGCGCCGTGCTGGCGACGCTGCTGGCGCTCTCGTGGGGCTTCAGCGCCGTGCTGTGGTGTGGGGCGCTGGCGTATGGCGTGGCGTTAATAGCGCTCGTCAGCGCGTCTCGCGCGTCAGGGGTACGAAGCTGACCCCGCCCAGGTCCTCGGTGCGCACATCCTCCTCGCTCACCCGCGTCACTAGCCAGAGGGTCTGGTAGCCGCCGACCGGCCCGACCGGGATGACCATGCGGCCGCCGACCTTCAACTGGCGCACCAGCGGCTGAGGGATATGGTCTGGCGCGGCCGTGACCAGAATGGCGTCGAAGGGCGCCTCCTCCTCCCAGCCGAAGTAGCCGTCGGCGTGGCGCACCGTCACGTTGCTGTACCCCAGGCGGGCCAGCCGTTCGCGCGCGTGCTCGGCCAGCGGGCCGATGATCTCGACCGTGTACACATGGCCCACGATCTCGGCCAGCACCGCCGCCTGGTAGCCGGACCCCGTGCCGATCTCGAGCACCCGGTCGCCGGGCGCAACGCCCGCCGCACGCGTCATGAGCGCGACGATGGTGGGCTGCGAGATCGTCTGCCCGTGGCCGATGGGGAGCGGGTGGTTGGCGTAGGCTTCGGAGAGGTACTCGGGCGGCACGAAGGCGTGGCGCGGCACCGTCCGCATCGCGTCGATCACGAGCGTGTCAGTGATGCCCCAGCCGAGCACGGCTTCCTGCACCATCGCCTCGCGCAGCGGGCTGTAGCGGTCGCCGGCGGTGGGGGATGTGGCGGCACGGGTGGCCGTCGTCTCCAGCCGATCGCCCGCTGGTGTGGCCGCACCGGCATCACGTGGGGCGATGACCTCTGACTGATCGGCCGGTGGTGTGGCCGCGCCGGTTCCCCCGCCGGCCGCGCAGGCTGCGGTAAGGGCCGCGAGGCCGGCGCTAAGGAGCCACAGGAGCGATTTCATCGCAACCTCCCCTGCGAGGGTGTCGGGGAGGGTCAGGAGAGAGCCTGACCCCCACCCTGTGGAAGCGGGCCAGGGGGCGAAGTCCTCCCTGAAACCCATCCTCTCCGCTAAGTATCTTGCGGCGCGGTGATGCGGTACAGAGGGAGAGCGGCAGCTGCGCGCGAGCGCTACCTAGCGGAGCACGGCGTGAACACCTTCGACCATGCGAACGAGACCCTGCGGCGCGACCTGATCGCCTACGCGAACGCCCTGCGGACGATCGTGGCCGCGCTGCCGCAGGCGCGCAAGCTGTGCGACCAGATGCTCAAGGAGGTGCGCCTGGCGCAGGCGCTGCTGGCGTTCGCCAGCGATCCGCAGACCGAGTTGGCCACGCTCCTCTACACCCTCACGAACCTCTGGCCGTACCGCGAGCGGCCGTTCGCGCGCACCTTCGGCTTCGCCGAAGAGATCGCCGAGGCCATTGCGCTGCGCGACGAGGCGCTCCGGGGCGTGCGGCTCCTCGCGCGCCGCAGCACGCAGCTGGCGGCCGAGGTGAGCACCTGCTTCGCGAACATCGCCGGCCTGCTGGAGGACGAGCAGCGGCTGCTCGAGGAGTGTCACGCCTCCATCCGGCCGCACGCCGAGAACATGGGCCTGACACGCAAGCGGCTCAACCTGCTGATCGCCACGGTGGACGCGCGCGTGCCGGAGAGCCTGGAGCAGCAGCTCACGCTCCGCGCCTACCGCGAGGCCGCCGAGCTGCTGGAGCGCTGGGAGAGCGGCGTGCCGCTGGACGAGGAGGGCGTCGAGATCCTGGAGCGCTGCATCGAGATCCTCCACCACGCCGGGGTCGGCGCCTTCGCCGCCCTGGCCCCCGCCCGCGGGTAGCGCCCCGGCGGACCTTCCGCCCCCACAGGGCACAGAGAGCACAGAGATGCTGCGATCCTCCTCCCATCGCTGCGCCCTCTGTGCCCTGTGGGGCATGCGAAAGCGCGTTGTAGTGGGCGCCCGCGCTACGGGCGCGCCGTTGGCGCCGGCGTTGCCGTGCGCGTGGGCGTGCCGGCCCCTGGCGTGCTGGTAGGCGTGCCGGTGGCCGGGGTGCCGGTGGGCGTGCCAGTGGTCCCC
>DATMBA010000696.1:0-16274 GCA_035559635.1 Roseiflexaceae bacterium | reverse complement strand
CGCGGGCGGCAGCTCGATGCGGCTGCCGGCGCCCACAGTGGGCGAGGTGAGAGTCAGGAAATGGCCGTCGTGACTGGCCACCTCGGCGCCGAGCGCGGCGTTGATCGCGTCGCGCACCTCGTCCAGCGTCGTCGCGGCGATATCCGGCCCGGCGCAGTCCACCTCCACCGGCATCGCGCCGTCCAGCGCCACGCGCAGGTAGCGGGCGCCGCGCAAATCCAGCAGCGCGACGCCGCCGGAGGGCGCGTGGTCCACCGTGCCGGTGATGCTGGCCGGGCGCGCGTCGCTGCCGGCATAGACGCGCGGCGCCAGGCCGAGCAGCGCGTCGGCGGCGTCCCCCTCGGTGGCCGAGAGCGCCACGCTGGCCTCGGTCCCCGCGGCGCCGGAGGTCAGCACCAGGGTGCGCCCGTCATGGCTGGCCACGGGGAGACCCAGGGCGGCGTTGATCGCGCGGGCCGCCTCCCAAGGCGTGGTGGCGCGCGGGTCGGCGCCGGCCACGTCCACGCGGGCGATCCGGTCACCGTCCACCACAATCTCGAGCGTGCTGCCGCCCGAGAGATCCGCGCCAGCGCTCAGGTCGCGCGCGCCCACCAGCCGGGCCGGGCCGGGGGGCGTGCCGCGCACCTCGGCCTCGCGCACGCCGAACAGGCGCATGGCGGCGTCCTGGCCAGGGCGCGTCTCGCGCACGAGGAAGGGCGGGTCGCCGGGCAGCGGCTCCAGTTCGTCCTCGAGCGAGAGCGCCAGGGTGCTGGCGGCCAGGCGCAACACGCCGCGCGGCGTCGCTGAGCCTTCCAGAAAGGTGCGGACGTAGCTCTTCAGATGCGTGCGGAACGTCTCGACGTCCTCGTCGTCGCGCGGCGCCAGGTCGAACAGCGCCGCCAGCTTCGCCAGGTCATCGATCTGCGCCCGGCCCTTGTCGGCGAAGTCCACCCAATGGGCGCGCATCGCCGTGACGAGCAGCTCGTCGGCCTCGGCCAGGCGGCGGCCCACCGCGTCGGCCACCACATAGAGCAGCGACGGCGCGGCGGCCGAGAGCGGCGGTTGCGGGTACGGCCGGTAGAGCGGCGGCAGGTGGCTCAGGATCTGCTCAGTCTTGCCCATGTCACGGCCCCGTCAGCTGAATATCGGCCGGCTCGATCTCGATCACCGGCCAGTACTTCGGCGCAACCTGGATGGCGAACGCGCCCGTCTCGATCTGCTCGTCGGTGGCCGGGGCGCTGCCGTCCGCTCCGACGATCAGTTCGCGGGCGGCCTCGCGCTGCCCGGCGCGGCTCGGGTCGTCCACCACCGCGCGCCACACCAGCAGGTCGGCGATCACGGCCGCCTGCACGTCCGGCACCGCGCCGATGGCCGCCAGCAGCCCGGCGCCCGGCACGGGGTTGCCGCTGCCCACCGTGGCGGCGAAGGCATGCAGCGCTGTGATCACGTCCTGCTTGAGCTGCTCCTTGCCGGCCGCCGTCAGGTCGCGGCGCAGGGCGATGCTGAGGCGCGGGCGGATGAAGATGTAGCGCGCGACGATCTCGACGCTGATGCCGGCGGCGCGGCGGGCGAAGACGCTGCTCACCACGTTGGCGTAGCGCTCCGGCTCCACCTCCACCACCATCACCACCCGGCCGGGGTCGGTGCGCCGGCCGGCGCCCTCGGGGTCCGGCGGGAACATCGGGTCGGCCACCTCGACGTTGTCGGCGCCGCCCTCGATCGCCGCCAGCAGCAGCGCGTCGAGCGTACACTGGCCGAGCGCGCGCAGGGCCGCCTTGGCCCTCACCCGCAGCTCCTCGTCGGTCTCGTCGGCGCCGCCGAGCGCGAGCGGGTCGAAGTTGACCACCCGCTCGATGCCCTCGATCGGGAAGATCGTCTGGGTGATCGCGCGTGCGTCCACCCGCCCGGCCGGGCCTTTGAAGCCCGCCGCCGCACGCACCGGCACGTCGATGCGTGTCTGGCCGCGCTGCAGCGTGCGCTCAGCGGTGGTCTCGAAGATGATGTTGTCGGCGGTGGTGAGCTTGGTGCCCTGCGGGATGGTGATGTTGCCGCGCGCGGTGGGGGCGCGGAAGAAGCTCACCAACCCCTGCGCGAAGTCGCCGTCCTTGCGCGCCACCCCCAGGATAGCCACCACGAAGTCCAGCGCCCGGCCGCGCGCCAGGTCGATGAAGCCAGACTGGTAAGCCAGGTTGACCTGGTTGTAGAGTACGGCGATCTCGCGGCTCATCGCCTCGGCCAGGGTGCGCGTCACGCTGCCGACGTTGATGTCGGTCAGCGGCGAGGGGCTGCCGTCGCGCCGGAAGTAATCCACGTAGAAGACCGGGTCTTCCTCGGCCGGCCTAGCGCCGTTCTCCAACCAGACGAGGGCGTTCTGCGCGCGGTCGAAGGCCCAGTCCACGTTCGGCAGGAAGGTGCGATGCTCCAACTCGCCGGTGGCGCCGCTGCGCGCGGTGCCGGTGACGCCGCGCACGTCGCGGGCTGGCTCGGCGAGCGGGTAGACCGCCTCGCGCACGTCGAAGGTCTGCTGCTCATTAACCACGCCGCCCACCAGCGCCACGAGCACATCGTCGACGATCTCGGTGTACGGGCGGTCGATCAGGTTCTCGCCGAAGGCCATGGTGCCCTCCTACATATGCGTTCCGCGCCGGCTGATGACCCTACCGGACGGTGAAGTTGGAAAGGGATTTCGCTCGGGGGCTGCGCCCCCGGTCCCCCGCTCTCTGCCGGCTGATCGCCCTACCGGACGGTGAAGTTGGAAAGGGATTTCGCTCGGGGGCTGCGCCCCCGGTCCCCCGCTCTCTTCTTGGGACGGCGCCTCCACGCTCCCACCACGAGTTCTCTTCGGGAACCAGCGGCCCCCCACCTGCTGGGGAGGCGCGGGGTTCGCCCCTCCGCATCCTTCCCCGTCCCACGGGGCGCTGCGTGGATCAGCGGGCCCCACCTGCTGGGGAGGCGCGGAGGGGCCATGCCCCTCCGCATCCTCCCTTTTCCAAAGGGTGTTTTGAGGGCCAGCGACACCACGCCCCACCAACCGCTAGGCTAAAAAGAACGGAAACACTAAATTGATCACCTCGCCGGACTCGGCCACCTCGGCGTTAATAGTTATGTCAATGCGAGTCGGGGCGGCGGTGCGGCTGGTGGTGACACTCAGGGCGAGCACCCTGCGGATGCGCGGCTCCTGGGCGATCGCCTCGAGCACAAACAGGCGCGCCCGGTTGCGGTTGGTCTCGGTGTTCAGCTCGCCGATCAGGGTGTGCAGGCGGGAGCCGTACTCGGGGTGGCCGAGCGGCGCCAGCGCGCCACGCGGGGTGAGCAACCGCAGCAGCAGCGCCTGGCCTAGGTTATCGGCGCCCGCCACCACCGCCAGGTCCACCTCGCGCCGCACGCTGGTGCGCAGGTCGCCCCCGGTGGTGCGGTCGTCCCCGCGGTCCAGCGGGGAGAGCAGGTGCAGGTCAGCGCCCAGCCGGGCCGGTTCGATCGCCATAGGTTCCTCGCTAGCGCGGTCCTATCGGACTGGTAAATGGAAGGAAAGATTTTCTCGGGGGCTGCGCCCCCGGTCCCCCGCTCTTTCTTGTGGGCCTGCGGCCCCAAACCCCAGGGTCTTTTCGCGGGGGCTGCGCCCCCGGTCCCCCGCTCTTTCTCGTGGGCCTGCGGCCCCAAACCCCAGGATCTTTTCGCGGGGGCTGCGCCCCTGGGCCCCCGCTGGCTCGGGGGCTGCGCCCCCCACAGCGTGCCGCATCAGGGCGGCGCGGTGTCGGTGAAGGCGGTGGTAGCGGGCGGGCCGAGCACGAGCAGCACCCCCGGCGGCGTCGGGATGCGGTCGCCCATGCGCAGCAGCCCGCGGCCACCCACCAGTACCCCCGTGGAGGCGCCCGCCGGGCCTACCACCAGCGGGTAGGGCACGCCGGTCAGCGAGTTGACCATCAGGCAGACCGTGCCGCCCGCCGTGGCCAGCGGCATACCGTTGGCGGTGACGAACGGCGGCAGCACCGCGACGATCGTTCCGCTGTCCGGCGGCCCGGCCACCCCCGGCGTGACCATCACCGCGCAGCCGATCGAGACGGGAAAGCCGGGCATGGTTCCTCCCTACCACATCGACATCGGTTGGCGGCGTACCACGGTGGGGCTGACGAACGTTTACGAACTACCTGGGCATATGGCGCCGTCCCCCGCCCGGCCGGGACCAGCGGGCACCCCGCGGCGGGCTACCCAGTGCCACGCCCGCCGGCGCGGGCTGGGTCGCAGGCCGCGCCGGCGGCCTTCGTGAGGGAGAGCCCGCCGGGCCCAACGGGCACCCCACGGGCCGGGCGTGGTGCGAAGCCAGGATGCCCGATTCCATTCGCAACCTGCATCAGCCCGCGCCTGGTGGCCTGCCAACGAACGACCACGTAGCCCTCCCTACGCCGGCGAGAAGGTCGCCATGCCGGCCACCTGGATCAGCCCGCCCTTGACGCTCGCCGAGGCGCCGCCCTGCAGGTTGGCGCTGATGCCGCCCTTGACATTCGCCTGCATCCCGGCGTCCACCGTGGTGTCCATGGTGCTCTTGAGCGCGATGCTCTTGCCTTCGATCCTCACGTCGCCGGTGGCGGTCTTCAGGCTGATGTTGCCGGCCGCCTCGATGCTCAGGTCGCCGTCCTGGTTGATCGTCACCCTGGTGCGCCCGGCCTGCACGGTGGTGGTGCCGCCGGCCGTGCTGGCCTGGTCCATCACCAGCTCGTTCTGCCCGGCCACCACCTTCACCTGGTCATCCACGATCTGGACAGTGATCTTCGAGGGCAGCTCGATCAGGATCTCGCGGCCCTGGATGGCGCGCACCGCCGCCTTGATTGTCTCGGTCTCGGCCTCCTGCAGGGGCAGGCGGAAGATGATCTCGTCGTTGCGGTTCACCGGGGGCCGCTCGGTGTCGGTGTACAGCCGGCCGATGACGATCGGCTGGTTGATGTCGCCCTTGTCGAAGGCTAGCAGCACCAGGTCGCCCACGTTCGGGATGGCAGCGGTGCCGATGTGTCCGGTGGCCACCGGCACCTTGCGCAGGAGCAGGTCGCTGCCCTTCAGCCGCACGTCGCAGGTGTAATTGTCGCGGTCGCCACCGTCGGCGTGCGGGAAGGTGGCCTCTACCACCCCCTGCTCGGCGATCCGCACGCCGCGCAGTTCGTCACGGATGATCTCCTGGATGGTCGTCAGTAGCATCGTGCTCATAGGCAGTCCACACATTCCCCGGCGAAGGAGAGGGTCAGCCCTCCCTGTGCCCCTCCAAGCCTCCCCGCAGGGGTTAAGGCACTCTCCAGAACTCCACACTGGTGATCAGCCCTAGCTTGCGGCTGAGGTGGTGGCGCACGGCGCGCGCCTGGAAGGTGTCGTTCAGCCGCTCATCCGGCGCCCGCTCCACGCGGAAGGCATCGCCGAGCTGCAGCTCGGGCCGGCCCAGCGCGCGCAGCCAGCCGATCTTCTCCCGCTGCGCCAGCCGCCGCAGCACCCCCTCGGCGCGCTGGTTGGCGGCCTCGGTGGTGCGCATGGCCACGTCCTCCACCAGCACTGTCCCCGGGCCGCGTCCACCGCTCGCCCGCCCACGGGTGAAGTTGCGCGTCAGCCAACTCGCCGCGTCCGCGCCCTGGGCGCTCGTGGCGCTCTCACCGGCCACCACCACCTCCGCGGCGCGCGGCGCGAACACGCTCAGCGCGTAGTCCAGGATCTCCTGCCCGTAGACGAAGACGTGCTCCGGCGCGGTGTTGGTGAAGGCGCGGAACGCCAGCGCACCATCCGGCAGCACGTAGGCGTCGAAACCGCTGCGCTCGGCCAGGCGGTGGATGTGGCGCGCCGCGCTCAGCCGCCCATCAATTGCGTAGCTCGGGTAGTGGACACCGGCCTCCACCACGCCGGTGCGCACCTGCGCCTGCCCGGCCAGGTCGCGCACGATGTCGCCGGACGTCATCCGCTCGTAGGTCTTCTCCAGCCGCAGCCCGAGCAGCCGCTGCACCGGGCTGTGTCCCACCACGCGCACCGCGGTGACCTCCACCACCACCTCGGCGACCAAGCCGGTGAAGACGCGCTGGCTGCTGTCCTCGAAGCCCAGGTCGATCTCCAGTTCGTCGCCAAGCTGTGGCTGTAGGCCGCCGAGCGGCGCCAGCCACAACTCGGCCCGGTCCGCCAGGCCGTCGATCGCCGCCTGGACCTCCAGGCGCACCAGGGTGCTCTGGCTCACGTCGTCGCGCGAGTCGACCTCGCCGCTGCCAACACGCAGGCGGTAGCTCGGGCGGAATCTCATAACTGGCCCTCGATCTCCACCTCGTCCGCCATCGGGCGCCCGCCGCCGGCCGGCTGGAACACGGCGCGCAGGAAGCCGCCGGGGCCGCCGCGCACGAAGAGCCGGTCCGGCGCGCTCAGCTGGTCGGCGTCCCGGCGTGCGTCCACCAGCTCCACCACCGCCCGCGAGACGAAGCGGTTGGTGCCGGGGATGCGCTCGAGCACCACCGGCAGGCGCTCGCGCAGCTCCGGCGCGCCGGCCTCCGGGCGAACGAGCTGCGGCAGCGGGTCGCCGCGCGACACCTTGACCGCCCGCTCGGCGTTGGTGCGCCCGAAGCCGTAGCCGCTCAGGCCGGTGTCGCGCACGTCGTAGCCGGTGGCCGGCTCGTAGTGTGCCTCCTCGCCGGGGTTCGGGCGGCTGCGCGGCACGCCGGTGCGCCCGTCTGCCGTGCCGATCTTGTCGGCGGTGGCCTCCAGGATATACTTCACCTGCGCGGCCGTCAGGTCGGCGTTGACCGAGAGCATGAGCGCGCAGATCCCGGCCGCCAGCGGGCAGGCCGAGGAGGTGCCGCTGAACAGCCCGGTGTAGTCCAGGTCGTCCACGTCGGTCACCCCTGGGCCGGGCGGGTTGAAGCCCTGCACGCCGCGCACATCGGTGGTGTAGATGTTCTCGCTGCTGCCGTCTGGTGTGCCGCCCACCGCCAGCCCGCGGGCGTTGAGCGAGTCCACGCCGGCGCTGGGGGCCAGCACGCTCAGCCGCTTCAGGCGCACGTTCGGGTCCGGGTCCGGGCTGTCGATCGCGTCGCCGAAGTTGCTGTAGCCGGCGCGCGAGCCGACGTTCGTCGAGGCGCCGATCGAGATCACCCCCTCGACGGTGGACTGGTCGCCGATGGGCACGCGGGCGTCGTCGTTGCCGCAGGCGAAGAGCACCACCGTGCCCTTGCCCTCGCGCCCGTTGCGGATCACATCGGTGAGCGCCTGCTCGATCTGGTTGCTGAAGGGCATGCCCCAACTGTTGGAGAGCACCTGGGCGCGCTGGGCCGAGTAGTGGATGGCGTCGGAGACGCGGTTAGCGTCCACGAAGTCGATCTTGATCGGCAGGATCTTGCAGCGCGGCGCCACGCCGTCGATGCGGCCGCCGGCCCCGGCCACCACCCCGGCGCACGAGGTGCCGTGGCCGGCGGCACCGTCGGGGTCGGGGAAGTCGGGCGTCGGGTCGTTGGGCGGGCCGCCCGTGAAGCTGCGCCCGTCCGGCGCGATGTTGACCATCAGGCCGGGGTGGCCGGTGTCGCCCGGCACGCCCGGCTTGGGGATGTCCACGCCGGTGTCGATCACCGCCACGGTGACGTTGCCGCTGCCTCTGGTGATGGCCCAGGCCTGGTGGGCGCGCACGTCCTCGCCCACCACGCCAGGCGGCAGGGGCGGGATGGTCTGGCCGGTGTTGTTCAGGTGCCACTGGTTGCTCCGGAAGCGGAGCTGCAACTCCATGATGAAGTTCGGCTCGGCCCACTCCACCAACTCGTGCTCGTGGTAGGCGTTGGCCACCTCCAGCGTGCGCAGCGGCGAGGGGTCGCGCACGCGCATGAGCCACTGGTTCGGCGCATACAGCTTCTGCTCCACCGGCTCCACGCCGAAGCGGGCGTTGAGCGCCGCCACCTGCTGGGCGGTGACGCCGGGCTTGAAGCGCACGGCGAACTCGTCGGTGAGCACCATGTGCAGGCCGGTGCGCGGGTCACGGAACACACGTGTGACGAAGCGCACCGAGGGGGCGCGGCTGAGCCGCGTGGCGAAGACGTCGATCCGGCCAGGACCGATGGCGGCGGGCGCGCCCGGATGGTGGATCACGATGTTACGCGCCAGCAGCGCGGGACTCGGCCCGAGCGCGCCGGCTGGCCGCGGCGCGGCCTCCACCTCCGCGCGGCGGCGCTCCGGGATGCGCTCCTCGAACGCCACCGCCACCAGGTCATCCACCGGCTCGATCGGCAGCCGCCGCCCGCCGGCATAATAGTAGAAGCTGCGCTCGTCGCTCATCGTTCTGCTCTCGCAAAGGGTTCTTGTGTGGCTGCGCTACACAACCGCGAATGAAAAGGAGAAAGACGTGTTTTGCGAGGGGGCCGCCCCTCGCGCTCCCCAAAGGTTGACGGGCGTTCAGTCACGCCGACAACGTTCTCACGCCCCGGCTTTTCAGCGTTCAGCGTTCAGCGTCACACCATCTCCCCGCGCACTGCGAGCGCGTCGCTGATCGCCGGCGCGCCGCCCGGCGGCTGGAAGGTGGCGGTCAACTCGCCGCCCGGCGCGCCGCGCACCCGCACCACCCCGGCCGGCGGCGGGGCCTCGGCGTCGCGGCGGGCCTCGATCAGTTCCAGCTCCACCGTGGAGACGAACTGGTTGGTGCCGGGCACGCGGCGCAGCACCACCGGCACCGCATCCTGATAGGAGTCGCCGGCGCTGGAGCGCACAAACTGGCGCATCGGCTCGTTCTTCGCCGCGCGCACCGCCTGCTCGGCATTCAGCCGCCCGAAGCCGTAGCGACTGTAGCGCTGGCCGTCGGTGTGGGTGAAGCCGTCGTAGCCGGTCACCGGGCTGTAACTGGCCTCCTTGCCGGCCGGGATGGCCGTGGCCTGCGGGCAGTCCTGCCGCGTGGCGCGGGTGCCGATCTTGTCGGCGGTGGCCTCCAGCAGGTAGCGCACCTGGGAGGGCGTCAGGTCGCGGTTGGCGCTCACCATCAGCGCGCAGACCCCCGCCACCAGCGGGCAGGCGGAGGAGGTGCCGCCGAAGGTGCCGGTGTAGTCCAGCTGCGGCACGGGTGTGTTGGCCGGGTCGCTGGCGGCGCCGGTGTTGTAGCCCGCCGCGCCGCGAATGTCGGTGGTGTAGATCCGCTCGCTGCTGCCGTCGTGCTCGAAGGGGCCGTTGGTTGGCACGGTCGGCGCCAGATTGGCCTGCCAGAGCGCCACGTCGGCCGAGGTGCCGTCGCTGGAGGCCAGCAGCACCAGGTACTGGCGCCCGGAGGCGGTGCTCGGGTCCGGCCCGCCGAAGTTGCTGTAGCCGGAGCGCCCGCCGATGTTATTGGATGCGCCCACCAGGATCACACCCGGCGTGCTCTGCGGCCCGGCGCGGATCTGGAAGTTCTGATTGCCGGCGGCGAAGACCACGATCGTGCCGCGCTGGGCGATCACATCGCGGATGGCGGTCTCCACCGCCGGGATGGGGCCGGCCGTCCAGCTGTTGCTCAGGATGCGCGCGTTGGCGGCGGCGTAGCGGATGGCCTCGGCCAGCGAGGCGTCGGTGGCGCCCATCATCTTGATCGGCAGGATGCGGCAGGCCGGCGCGGCGCCGTCGATCAGGCCGCCGGCCCCGGCCGCCACACCGGCGCAGGCGGTGCCGTGCGGGTCGTTCGGGCCGGTGCCAGGCCGCGGGTCGTTGTCCGGCGGGACTACGTCGAAGTCGCGCCCGCCGGGGGCGATCGGGATGCCGGGGTGGCCGGTGTCACCCGGCACGGCCGGGTCCGCCACGTCCACGCCGGAGTCCAGCACCGCCACCACCACCTGCGGGTCGCCGCGGGTGATCGCCCAGGCCCGCGCGACGGCGCCGGGGCCGGCCGGCCCGCGCACGCGCGAGTCCTCGCCGGCCAGACCGGGCTGCGTCGCGTCGTGGTGCAGGTGCCACTGGCGCCCCTGCAGCGCCAGCGCCTTCTCGCGCAGGAAGTTCGGCTGGGCCCATTCGATCTCGGGCCGGCCGTGCAACGCATTGGCCGCGTCCAGCGCCGCGGTGGGCAGGCCGCTCATGGCGCGCAGGAGGTACTGCTGCGGCGCATACTCGCTGCGGCTCACCACCGTGGCGCCCACCTCCGCCGCCAGCGCCGCCACCTGCTCGGGCGTCACCTCGGGGCGCACGTAGACGATCAGTTCGTCGGTGAGGATCAGGAACAGGCCGGTGGCCGGGTCGCAGAACACCAGGCTGACGAAGCGCACGCTCGGGGCGCGCCGCAACCGGTCGGCAAACTCCGCCAGCTTCTGTGCGCCGCGCGCCACCGCGCCCACCCGGTACACCAGGATGTTACGCTGCAGCAAGGCGCGGCTGCGGCCGAGGATCTCGATGCGCCGGTCGCTCGCGCGCAGCTCCTCCAGCCGCCGCTCGCTGATCGGCCCCGCAAACCCCACCACCAGCGTGTCATCCACCAGCTCCAGCTCCACCCGCTGGTCGCCGCTCCAGTAGTAGAAGGCGGGCGCGTCACTCATCGAAATATCCTCCCTCCTCACCACGTGGGAGCTGATGAATCTTTCCGAAATAACCGGGGCTGTGGCGCCATCCCACGCCCGGCCGGGCCCAACGGGCACCCCGCGGCGGGCTCTCTCCTACCACGCCCGCCGCCGCAGGCTGCTGAGGCTGCGCCGGCGGCCTTCGTAGCGGATAGCCCGCCCGTTCACGGGCCGGGCGCGGTGCGCTGCCCGACGGCCGTTTCCAGCTCAAAATCCATCAGCCCCCACTGCCCGCGAAGACTCGACTATTTGAAAAACCGGCTGCTCACCAGCACCACCACCTCGTCGGCCGCGATGTCGCCGGTATCCAGACGCAGCCGGAAGCGCCGGTTGAGGTCGATCTCCTCGATCGGCAGGTTCGCACCGTCCACGAACTCGAGTTGGGTGGCCGGCAGCACGATGCCGCTGCCGCCGCCCGGATCCCCTGGCACCGGCGAGGTCGGCCCGCGCAGCAGGAAGCTGAGCAGGTCCACCGTCACCGTCTGCACGTCCGCCGCCAGCCCGTCGATGTCGGCCACGATGCGGAACTCCACCGGGCTGAGCGCGCCGATCGGGTTGGGCAGCGTGTCAAGCAGCGTCAACTCGTCCGAAGAGCCGAACGGCGGGGTGTTGGCCACGAAGTTCAGCCGCGCCGGCACGGGCGTGACCGCGATCTCCACCACGGTCGAGCGGGTGAGGTGCAGCAGCACCTCGGCGCCGCGCACCTCACCCGGGCTGCCCGGGCGCAACGCCAGGCCGAAGCTGCCCACCACCGAGACGCGGTAGTCCCCCTGCACGGTATCGCCGTCCGGCATCTGCACCCGCCCGTTCTCATCCGTCTCGCGCTCGAAGGTGAAGCCACCGGTGCCGGTGATCCGCACCGGCAGGCGCACCACGTTCCCGCTCGCGTCGCGCAGCGGCCGGTTCGTCTGCGCGTCGGTGAACACCAGCGTGACGCTGATCGGCTGCGGGCTTTGCGGGCAGACGGTGATCGGGCCTTCGTAGATCCGCTCGCAGGTGAGCGGGTCCGGCACGAGCGACGGCGGGATGAGCAGGAACTCGACGCGCCGGTTGGTCTCCAGGCGCGCGTCGGCGTCGCGCAGGTCCTGGTTCTCCGTGCCGGGCGCGCGCGTCTCGATGCGCGGGAAGCCCTCGCCGCACCCCAGGGTCTGTGGGTCCAGGAAGCGCGCGGGGTCCACCTGCACCGCGTCCACGCCGATGTAGGCGGTGAACAGCGCCTCCCAGGTCTCCTCGTCCACGCCCGCCCAGCGCGGCCCGGCGCCGCCGCCCGCCGGGATGCCGTTGTCGGCGCGGAAGGCGTCCAGCGCGGCCTGGGTGCCGCCGCCGAGCAGGTTGTCGATCAGGCCGCCGTAGTAGCGCTCGCCGGTGGATGGGCTGCGCAGGTAGCTCAGCATGTACTGCAGCTCGCGCACCTGCCAGCGGTCGGCGCTCTGGCCGCTGCCGCTGCGCGCCACGCGCGGGCCGCCGCTGTTATTCAGCATGGTGCGCAGCAACTCCATCCAGATCGCCGGCTGGTTGGTGATGTAGCCGAAGACGCTGAGCGCCCGGCTCTGCGAGAGGGTCTCGTTGTAGGCGTTCGAGCCGCTGCGGTCGGTGTGGCCCACCAGCAGCACCAGCCGCTCCTGGTCGCGGTTAATGTCGTCCACGATCTCGCGGATGATCGGCTTGGCCTCCGGCCGCACGAAGGTGAAGTCGTGGTCGAAGTGTACGCCGTCCAGGATGCGCGCACAGATCACCTCGTCCACCAGCCGGATGGTGCCGCTACCGGGGTTGCACGGCGGCACGCTGATCAGTGTCTCGCCCGCGGCTGTCGTCATGACCTGTCTCCGCTTCTCTCTCGCTCTCCTGTGGGCGGGAGAGCGGGAGGAGGTGAGGGCTAGCGCCGGAACGCCATTGCCCGGTAGTCGCCCACGGGCACGTTCTGGCGCCGGAACACGCCGTCCGGGTCGGGCGCGGTGATCTCGATCGGCGGCTCGCCCTCGGCGCCCACCCGCTGCACGCGCACCACGATGCCGCTCATGTCAGTCTGGCCCGGCGGCAACTCCACCCGCACTTCGATCGAGCCGAAGCCCTGGTCGCACGGCTCCGGCGGGGGCGGCGGCGGGGGCGGCGGCGGCTCGATCGGCTCGGGCGTCGGCACGAACTCCACCAGCGTCAGGCAGTAGTGGTACTGCTGCGGCTTGCCCGCCACCTCGCGCACCGCCAGGTCCGCTATCAGCACTTGGGTGACCTCCGTGGCGGTCGTGATGTCGGCCACGAACGGCACCGGCTCGGCCTCCTGGAAGATCTGGCGCAGCCGCTCCAGCTTGCCCAGCGACTCGTCGTCCGCCATCACGCCGTAGACCAAGACGCGCGCGGGCGAGCGGCCAAGGTGCTGGAACAACGAGCCTTCCAGCGCCGGCACGCCGTGCTCCACCCACACCTGGCTCTCCTCGGTGCGCAGCGCCTGCACCAGCGGCAGCTCGAAGTCGTCGATCATCGGTCGGACGGGTGTGGTGTTCATTGGACGCGTATCTCCAGCCTGTCCGTCGCTACGCCGTCAGTTCCCTGCAGCACGTCGGTCCCGGCGGTCGCGCCGGCAGTGTAGCGCCACACCCGCACGTTCCTCACCGCTGGCGCGAGGGCGACCTCCACCACGCTCCCACCGCTGGCGTTCGTCGCGAACGTCACCCCTGCCGCGGCCAGCCGGTTCGGGTCGGTGATCAGGCTGATCACCGCCGTGCCGCCGGGGGCCACGGCATCGGCACTGGCCGTCAGGCGCACGTCAATGTTGTTGGCCGCGCCGGAGTTCAGCGCGGCGTCTTGCTCGAACCAGGAGGCGCTGTAGCCGCCACGCGCGATGTAGTCCCACCAGTAGGCGCCGGGCAGCAGCAGCAGCGCCACGCCCTCGATCGCCACCTTCCACCAGCGGTCGGTCAGCGGGCCGAGGATCTGCCCCCAGCGCTCCAGAAAGCCCTGCCGCTTCACCGCCGCGTCGATCGACACCACGGCGAAGTAGATGATGGCGTAGAAGATCAGCACCCACGGCATCATGAACGGCCCCCACCAGCCGTATTGGTTGGTGTGCCGCAGCTCATGCTCCACCACCGAGCGGCGCTGGCTGATGAGCGCGCCGGCGTTGAGCGGGTCCAGGTCGCCCGGCCGGTTCGGGATGGCGAAGTTCGCCGGCGCGTCGGCCAGGTTCCTCCAGAAGGGGCCGTTGGCGATCACCCAGTTCCCCAGCGTAAATGCGCCGCTGCCGATCACCATCTTGCCGGACAGGCCGCCCGCCGACCAGAGGGCCCACGCGCCGAGGCGGTCCGAGCTTTGGCCGGACAGCTCGTAGTCGCCACCCCACAGGAAGGCGAAGGTGATCCAGTTGAACAGCAGTTCGAACAGCAGAAAGCCGACGAGCGTGTAGGGCAGCGCCCAGAATATCGCCGCCAGGGTGTACAGGAAATAGAGCCCGGCGTCGCGCCCGTCCGGGTCCACAAAGGTGAGTGGGTTGGCGCGGGCGTAGACGTAGCGCCCGTGCAGAGCGTCGCTCCGCTGCCAGCAGCGTACCCGCTCGGCATACAGCGCCCGGCGCGCCTCGGGCGGCACGCCCGGCCACAGCAGCCGCGGGTCGTCTGCGCCGGCGGTGTAGCAGTCCGGGCTGATGAAGCGGCCCACCTCGGGGTCATACAGCCGCGCCCCGGCGTCGTACAGGCCCAGCGCCGGGTCAAACGGGTGCCCTGCGAAGATCCGCAGCCACTCCGGCCCCCCGCCCGCCGCCAGGTTGCCCCACGGGTCGTAGTCGTAGCGCGCCGCACCGTTCCCGTCCGCGTCAGTCACCAGCCGCACCGATCCCAGGTGGTCGGCGTGCAGGAACAGCGGCGTCACGCTCGCGCCGCGCGCCACCAGGCACACCAGCGGCCCGCTCGTCGGCCCCAGATAGACGATCGTCTCGCCGTCCCGCGTCTCCGCCAGCCGCCGCCCCCACGGGTCGCGGTGGATCACGGTGCGCGCGGCGCCGTCGTCGGCCTGCACCCGCCGGCCGTTGTGGTCGTAGGTGTATTCCAATTGCTCGCAGGCGGAGCCTGCGGAAGCGGAAGGGGAGGGTTTCAGGGAGGGCAAGCCCTCCCTGCCCCTCCCATGCTGTACAATCACCATCCGCCCTGCGCCGTCGAAGATGTAGCGCCGCGCGCATGCCGCATCCACCCGTGTGCTGAGGTTGCCGGCCGCGTCGTATGCGTAGCGCACCTCGCCGCCGCTCGCGCGCCGCCAGCCGAGCAGCCGGCCGCAGGCGTCGTAGCGGTAGTCGATCCGGTCGCCGTCCGGCAGGCGCGCGCCCAGCCGGTTCCCCGCGCCGTCGTACTCGTAGCGCGTCCAGGCATCCAGCAGCGGGCCGTGGGCCACCAGCCGGCCGCGGGCGTCGTAGCGGTAGCGCTCGCTCCCCACCGCCGTCACGCCCGCCCGCGGGTCGCTCCGGTAGCGCAGCTCCAACAGCGCCTCGCCGGACGGACTTTCGACCGCGATCGCGCGCACCTGGCCGCCGGCCCCGAGCGCGTAGCGCTGGGTCACACCGTTGGCGAAGCGCACGGTCATCAGCCTCCCGTCCTCCGCGTAGGCGACCCGCGCCAGTTCCTCCGCGCCGTCGTGGCCCACTGCCGCCAGCCGGCCGCGCTCGTCGTAGCGGCAGCGCAGCCAGGGGCGGAAGCCGGGCACGCGCGCGGCGGTGATCCGCCCACCCTCGTCGTAGCGCAGCTCGGTGATGTACACGGCGCCGCCGATCTCCTGCTCCATGCATTCGGGCAGAGGTCCCTCGCCGTAGCCGTAGCGCGTGATGCAGCCCGGCCCTGCCGCCCACACCAGCCGCCCCTCACTGTCGTAGCGGTAGCGCAGCGTAGTCCCGTCGGCGTACTCCGCGCGCACCAGCCGCCCCGCGTCATCGTAGGCGAAGCGCTCCGCGCCCGCGGGCCCGCGCCGCTCAACGAGGTTGCCCGCCGCATCATAGCCAAGCGCCAGGCTGCCGCCATCGGGATAGACCGCGCCCGCCAGACGCCCGGCCGCGTCGTACGTGTAGGCCGTGCGGCCCAGGCCGTCGTGCGACCAGCGCATGTTGCCGCGGGCGTCGAAGGCCCAGCGCTCTGTCGTGGTCTGGCTCATGCCGGCACCGCCTCCGCGATCTGCTCCACCGCGCCCGATGCGCGCTCCAGCACCGCCTCGAGCTGCGCGCCGAGCCGTTCCAGCGCCCGCCCGAGCCGCCCTAGCAGCTCTGCCAGCCCCAGCCCCTCCAGCCGCGCAGCGATCAGCGCGAAGAAGTTCCCCAGCCCGACGATCAGCGCCTCGGGGTTCAGCGCGCGCAGCAACTCGCGCACCTTCCCAATCGCCCGGTCGAACGCGGCGGCTAGCCCCTCCACCAGCGCCGCCCGCAGCGCGTCTAACCTGCCGAGCGCCGTGGCGAACAGCTCCTGCGCGCCCTCGCGGATCGCACGCGGGTGGAGCGCCTCCAGCCGCGCCACCAACTGCTCGTACGCCCCCTCCAGCGCGGCCGCGATCGCCTGCGGTGAGACCTCGGCCACCGAGTCGCGCACCGGCGCGAACAGCTCGTCGAAGCGCTCGAACAGCGCCGCCGGGCTGAGGTTGGCGATCCGCTCGCCGAGCGTGCCCATGAACTGCTCCACCGCGGCCTGGATGGCAGGGCCGAAGCGCCGCGCGGCGGAGAGGAAGGCGTCGAAGCGCTCGTCCAGCCGGCGCACCAGCGCGGCCGGGCTGATCGCCGCCAGCCCCTCGCGCGCTCCCCCGGCATCCAGCTCGCCGCGCAGGAAGGCC
>DATMBA010000695.1:0-5909 GCA_035559635.1 Roseiflexaceae bacterium | reverse complement strand
GGCGGGTTGACGCTGAGGCGTCAACCCGCCGCATCATTATGCGCCTTTCGCAGGTGCGGGGGCGCTCGTCTCGGCCGCCATGGACTCCGCCTCGCGCTTGCTCTGCCAGATCGCCCAGATCAGCGCCGCGAAGCAGATCGCCATGCCGAGGATCACCCCCACACTGCCCGGCTGCACCGTCACCACGATCGGCGCGATGATCAGTGCCACCAGGTTGATCACCTTGATCATCGGGTTGAGCGCCGGGCCGGCCGTGTCCTTCAGCGGGTCGCCCACCGTGTCGCCCACCACCGCGGCCTTGTGTGGCTCCGAGTGCTTCCCGCCGTAGTTCCCCTCCTCGATGTACTTCTTAGCGTTGTCCCACGCGCCGCCGGCGTTGGCCTGGAACACCGCCATCAACTGGCCGGAGAGGATGATGCCGGCCAGGAAGCCGCCCAGCGCCTCCACCCCCAGCAGGAAACCCACCAGGATCGGCACCAGCACCGCGATCAGGCCCAGGCTGATCAACTCCTTCTGCGCCGCGGTGGTGGAGATCGTCACCGCCCGCGCGTAGTCCGGCAGTACCTTGCCCTCCATCAGCCCCGGGATCTTGAACTGCCGGCGCACCTCGTTCACGATCTGCGAGGCCGCGCGCTGCACCGAGCGGATGGTGAGCGAGGAGAACAGGAATGGCACCGCGCCGCCGATCAGCAGGCCGATGAACACCAGCGGCTGCGAGACCTGGATGCCGATCGCGTCCAGCTGGCGGGCCTCGGGCACCCGGATCTGCTCCTGCACCTTGCTCACGTCGGCCAGGTACGAGCCGTACAGCGCCACCGCCGCGATCACCGCCGAGCCGATCGCGATGCCCTTGGTCACAGCCTTGGTGGTATTACCTACCGCGTCCAGGTCATCCATCACGTTGCGGGCGTTCTTGTCCAGCCCGGCCATCTCGCCGATGCCGTTGGCGTTGTCCGAGATCGGGCCGAACGAGTCCATCGAGATCGTGTTGCCGGTCAGCAGCAGCATGCCGATGCCGGTGAGCGACACACCGTACAACACCGCGGTGAAGGTGACAAACGCGTCCTGCGCGAAATCGCCGAAGATCAGCACCGAGCTGAGGATCGAGGCCGAGATCACCAGGATGGCCCACACGCTCGACTCCATCCCGAGCGCCAGGCCGGAGAGGATGTTGGTGGCCGCGCCGGTCTGCGAGGCGCGGCTGGTCTCCTTCACCGGGCTGAAGTGGGTCGAGGTGAAATACTCGGTCAACTTGTCGAGCGCGATCGCCAGCACCACGCCGGCCACCGTCGCCAGGAACGGCGCCCACGGGCGCCAGGCCACGGCGCTGCCCTGCGGCGGGGCGCTCATATAGAATTGGCTCAGAATGGCCGCGCCGACGATCGAGATCCCCGCCGCCACGTAGAAGCCGCGGTTCATGGCCGCCATCGCATTGCGGCGCTGCTCATCGGTGCGGACCAGCAGGTTGCCGATCACTGAGCCGATCACGCCGATGGCGCGCAGGATCAGCGGGAAGATGATGAAGCGCAGGTCGTACTGCCCGTCGGCCAGGCCGCCCACCACCGCGTCGCCCAGCACCAGGCCAAGGATCATGGCCGAGACCAGCGTGACCTCGAAGCTCTCAAACACGTCGGCGGCCATACCGGCGCAGTCCCCCACATTGTCGCCCACCAGATCGGCGATCACCGCTGCATTGCGCGGGTCGTCCTCGGGGATGCCGGCCTCCACCTTGCCCACCAGGTCGGCGCCCACGTCGGCCGCCTTGGTGTAGATACCGCCGCCCACGCGCATGAAGAGCGCGATAAGACTACCGCCGAAGCCGAAGCCCAAGAGCGCATCCGGCGCGGCGATGCCGAACACCATAAAGATCAGCGTCCCGCCCAGCAGCCCCAAGCCCACCGTCAGCATGCCGGTCACCGAGCCGGACTTATAGGCCACCTGCAGCGCCGGGTTGTACCCCTTGCGCGCGGCCGCCGCCACCCGGACATTGCCCTCCACCGCCACGTTCATCCCCACAAAGCCGACGGTGTAGGAGAACAGCGAGCCCATCAGGAAGGCCACCGCCCGCCCGATCGCCACCCACAGCCGGGCGGCGTCCTCGCTGCCGAAGTGATCCACCGCCTCGCGCGTCGGCGGGATGATGAACACGCTCGCGGCCAGCACGAAGGTCAGCACAGCGATCAGTGCGGCGATGGTGCGGAACTGCCGGCTCAGGTAGGCGTTGGCGCCGGCTTTGATGAACCCCCAGACCTCCTGCATGCGGGCGGTGCCCTTGTCCTGCGCCAGGATCTGGGCGCGCAGCACAAACGCGAAGGCGATGCCGAAGATCGCAACTCCCAGCACCGCCCAGACGGCGATCTGCTCAAACTGGCTGAGCTCTTGCATCGATATACTCCTTGTGTCGTATCGGGTGCGAAGATGCGCAGAAGCGCGAAGCGCAGAAGAAGACGGGCATCATTGCCCACAGGCGACGTTGCGTGCGCTGGGTCTCCTTTCTCTCGTGCAGACGCGGCGGCCTATAGTAGCATAGGGCGTGCTCACGTGCAACGAGCGGGGTCTGACGCTGTGCGTCATCCCTCATGCTACCGTGCGGCAGGCGCCATATGGGGTTGAGGATCCATCTCGCAGGGGGGAGATTTGCGTCTTCGTGCCTTCGTGGTCAGGCCGCCACCTCACGCGCCACCGCGCGCCATACGTCGTCCAGCGGGCCAGGCGCGTACGGCACATAAGGGCTGATGCGATCCACCACCCCCTGATAGCGCTCCCGGATCGCGCGCCCCAACCGCTCGAACGGCGCCTGCACGGTATACACCTCCAGCATCTCGTCCGTGATCAGGCGGCCCATCTCGCCCCAGCGCCGCGTGGCCGCCAGGCGGGAGAGGTGCTCACCAACGTCCTCCCAACCGTGCGCCGCCAGCACCACCCGATAGGTCGGCGTCGAGGCGTAGAAGGCGATCTGCTCGCGCGCGAACTGGCGCATCCCCTCCATGGCCGCCTCGTCCGGCCCGGTGATGATGAAGGCGCTGCACGCTACCGCCACCTCCGCCGGGCTGCGGCCGGCCCGCGCGGCGCCGGCGGCGATCTGCGGCCGCACCACCTCGTGCAGATACTTCACACTGTGGAACGGGTGGGCGTGGAATCCCTCGCACAGCTCGCCGGCCAGCCGCGCCAGCCCCTCGTTCACCCCGGCGATGTAGATCGGGATGTGCGGGTCGGCGATCGGGCCGGGGTTGAAGAAGGGGGTCATCAGGGTGTGGGTATAGAACCGGCCGCGGTAGTCCAGCTTCTCACCGGTCTGCCAGGCGCGCCAGATCGCTCGCAGGGCGCCGATGTAGTCGCGCAACCGCGGCACCGGCGCGTCCCACGGCATGCCGTAGCGCCGCTCGATGTGGGCCTTGACCTGTGTGCCAAGCCCGAGGATGAAGCGCCCGCCCGAGAAAGCCTGCAGGTCCCACGCCGCCTGCGCCGTCACCATCGGGCTGCGGGCGAACGCGATCGCCACCGCCGTGCCGAGCTGGATCTCGGCGGTGTGATCGGCGGCGATCAGCAGCGGGAAGAAGCTGTTATGCTTGGTCTCGGGCGTCCAGAGCGCGCCGAAGCCTACCGCCTCGGCCGCCCGTGCGATCGCGCCCGCTTCGCTCAGCCGGCTCGCCTCCACCACCAGCGACGCATCCAGTCTCATGGCTCTCCCTTCAACACGAAGACCCGAACGCTGAATCACAGACCCGCAGGACGAGGAACACCGAGAGGTTGTATGGGAAGAAGCCGCTGAGGAGCGCTCCTCCACCGTTCGCGCGGATCAGCGCCATCCAGCCCTTCAGCGCCGCAACCTTCATGCCTGTATGGTTAGAGGGCGCCCTTCGTGCTCGGGATGGCCCCGCCGAGCCGCTCGTCCACGAGGGTGGCGGCGTCCAGCGCGCGGCCGAGCGCCTTGAAGATCGCCTCCACCTTGTGGTGGTCGTTCGCGCCGTACAACACCCGC
Organism: Roseiflexaceae bacterium; assembly: GCA_035559635.1. GTDB lineage: Bacteria > Chloroflexota > Chloroflexia > Chloroflexales > Roseiflexaceae > CALJIC01. The sequence continues at coordinate 1,927 of DATMBA010000695.1, read as the reverse complement.
ACGTGCAGGTTCAGCCGCCCGTGCACGGCCAGGCTCTCCAGCATGTGGCCGATCAGGTCGGTGCCGAGCTGCCCCACCCGCGGCGTGGCAAACGTGGCCTCGAACACGCAGTACGGCCGTCCGCCCAGGTCCACCGCCACCAGCGCCAGCGCCTCATCCATCGGCACATAGCTGTGCGCCGTGCGCACCAACCCGCGCCGCTCGCCGAGCGCCCGGTCCAGCGCCTGCCCCAGGCAGATGCACACGTCCTCCGCGGTGTGGTGCTCGTCCACGTGTAGGTCACCGGTCGCCCGTACGCTTATGTCAAACAGACCGTGCCGCGCGAACAGCGTGAGCATGTGGTCCAGGAAGCCGATCCCGGTCTGCACATCCGCGCTCCCGGCGCCATCCAGGTTCAGCGTCAGCGTGATATCCGTTTCTCCAGTTTTCCTGGTGATGGAAGCAGTTCGTGCGGTCATACATGATTCACAGGTGCGAATGCACTCAAAGCCTATCCGCATACCTCGGGGCGGGGTCAGGGGAGGGCAATGCCCTGAAACCCCACCCTCTCCGGGTGAGGGGGTAGGAGGGCGGGGTGCCCTGGCCCCGAACAACATCCGCGAGGAGTCGTGTGGAGGGGCCAGGCCCCTCCACACCTCCCCGAGGGGGGGCGCGGGGGCAGCACCCCCGCGGAACTCCAGTACATGATTACTTCGGCCCCGCCCCCAGCAGCCGCAGCGCCTCCAGCAACTGCGGGTCGTCCTCCTCACTGTAGCGCGTCCAGTCGCTCTCCAGCAGCACGCTCGGCATCACGCCCACCCCCTCGAGGTTGGCGCCGTCCTGCAGGCGGAAGCTCTCCTGCGCCAGCCAGAGCCGCGAGCCATCGCTCAGCGTGTGGGCGTAGATCGTCTCGGTGTTGCCGGCCGAGGGCGTGCCCACCACCATGGCGCCGGCCTCGCGCTGCAGCACCGCCGCCAGCACCTCGGCGTAGGATGCCGTCTCGCCGTCCACCAGCACCACCAACGGCACGCCACGCAGGTCCGGCCCGGCCGGCGGCGCCACCACCAGCGGCCGCACATAGTCCCGCCCGAAGAACACCCCCACCTGGCCGCGCACGAAGTGGCTCAGCACCTCGTTGAGCACCTCACCCCAGCCGCCACGGTTGGAGCGCACATCCAGGATCACCCCCCGCAGCGCACCGCTCGCCACCAGGTCGGTGAGCGCGCCACTCACCTGCTCGCCCATGTCGTTGGCCCAGAAGGTCGGGATCGCGACGTAGCCCACATCGCCGGGGAAGCGCCGGTAGTAGGGCAGGATGTGGGCGCGCACCTCCTGGCGCACCACCACCACGTCGCGCAGCTTGGCCCCCGGCCGCACCACGCTCAGCCGCACCTCGCTCCCCGCCTCGCCCCGCAGGTCGCCGTCCGCCAGAGTGTAGGGCCGGCCGTCCACCGCCACGATCCGGTCGCGCGGCCGCAGCCCGGCCCGGTCGGCCGGGCCGTCCGGGAAGACGAGCTGGATGAAGGCGCCGTCCACCTTCGGGCGCACCACCACGCCGATCCCCACGCGCGTCTCGCGCCCGCTGGTGATGATATCCTCCGCCTGGGCGGCGGCCGGCGGTACGAAGCGCGAGTGGTTGTCGTCCAGCTGGCTCACTAACTCGACCATTGTGGCGTAGAACTCCTCACGGCTCTGCTCGGCCTCGATGCGCTCGGCGTACACCGCGCGCAGCCCGTCCCAGTCCACGCCGCGGAAGTCGGCGTACAGGTACTCCTCCTTCACAGTGCGCCAGACCTCCTCGAAGATCTGGCGGCGCTCCTCCAGTGGCAGGACGTCCAGGGTGGGCGTGGGCGGCGGCGGTGTTGGCGCGGCCGTGGCGGTGGGGGCGCGCGTCGGCGGGGGCGTCGGCGCGGGCGGCTGCGCGGTGGGGCTTGCCGGCGCGGGCGTG
>DATMBA010000694.1:0-7168 GCA_035559635.1 Roseiflexaceae bacterium | reverse complement strand
CGGGCGAAGATGCGGCGTACGGCGCGCTCGAAGGCCTCCAGGCGCTCGGCGAACAGCGCGTAGTACTCCTCGGCCGGGGTGGGGCCGCGCGGAGCATCCGCCGCAGGCGCGGCGCCCTCGCTGCCCGCGCCGCCGAGGGCGAACGCCAGGCCAGCCGCCAGGCGCTCGACATCCTCCAGCAGCATGCCGTAGCGCTCCTGGTCGATCTTGCCGGGCACGACGCGCAGCCGCCAGATGCCGAGCGTCACGACGCCTGCGCCGTGATCCGCCTCCAAGCGCAGCTCGCGCAGCCCCACCGCGGCGCCGGGGTTCCAGCGCCAGCGCCAGGAGGAGTCGCCGGGGCGCAGGAAGGCCTCGAGCGGGCGGCCGTCCACCGCGAGCGCGAGCCGCGCGCCGGGGATCGGCGGGCAGGTGAACTCGACCGGCTGGTGCTCGTAGGCGGCTGGAAGGGCGTCCTGCTCGGTGGCGAGGGAGATCTCCATAGCGGGAAGTATAACACGACGGGTGATGCCCGGATGGGGTGGAACTCAACCGGGTGTGACGAAACGTCTTGCCGGGCGCGGCACCACGCGAAGGCCCGTGGGGTACCCGCCGGGCCCGGCGGGCTATTGGTTGCGACGGCCGCCGGCGCGGCTTGCACCCCAGCCCGCGCCGGCGGGCTTTGATAGTGATAGCCCGCGGGTTTACCCGCCGGGCGTGGTTGGCACGCAGGAGCGTTCGACACACCCCACTCAACCTCTTGCGGGGTGAGGGCCTGGGCGACTTGGAACGTTGAAACCGTCTGTCTGAAGTCTATTGTCTAACGCCCCGTAGCGCGCATCAGCAGTGTCTTTCACTGGAGATTGGGTGTATGAAGCGCGGCGTTCTTTCCCTTGCCCAGGCGATGTGGTCACTGCTGGTGCCGCGGCCAGATTGCAAGGGAGCGATGCGTGCTCTATCATGGCGCTATGCCGACCCCCGTGCTCGCAACCAAGCTGTACATCCCGCCGCCACGGCCGAACCGTGTCCTCCGCCCGCGGCTGATCGCGCGGCTGAATGAGGGGCTGCATCGCAAACTGACCATCATCTCTGCTGGCGCGGGCTTTGGGAAGACCACAGTAGTGAGTGAGTGGCTCGCCGACTGCGGGCGACGAGCCGCATGGCTGTCGCTGGATGTGGGCGACAGTGACCCTCACCGATTTCTCACGTATCTCGTCGCGGCATTGCGAACCATTTCCCCGGGCATTGGCGAAGCTGTGCTTGGCATGCTCCGATCCCCGCCGCCACCACCTCCCGAAGCCATCCTGACCGACCTCCTCAATGAACTTGCCGCACTCCCGGACCATGGCATCCTCGTCCTTGACGATTATCACGTGGTTGACGGTTCGGCGGTTGACACCGCGCTCGCCTTTCTGGTCGAGTACCTGCCGTCGCAGCTCCACCTGGTCATCACCACCCGTGAGGATCCGCCGCTCCCGCTGGCCCGCCTGCGTGCCCGCGGCCAATTGACTGAACTCCGCGCCGCCGACTTATGCTTTACCCCCGCCGAAGCCACCGCATTTCTCAGGGAGGCGATGGGCCTTAGCCTCTCGGTCCACGACATCGCCACCCTGGAAGCGCGCACCGAGGGCTGGATCGCAGGGCTCCAACTGGCCGCGCTCTCCATACAGGGTCGAGCAGACATCCCCGCCTTCATTCGGGCCTTCGCTGGAGACCACCGCTACATCGTAGACTACCTGGTCGAAGAGGTTCTGCAGCGTCTGCCCGAAGGCGTTCGCAGCTTCCTCCTCCAGACCGCCATTCTCGACCGGTTGCACGGCTCGCTGTGCGATGCCGTGACTGGCAACGAGGGTGGCGGCGCACGGCTGGAGGCCCTCCATCGCGGCAACTTCTTTGTCGTCCCGCTCGATGACCAGCGCGAGTGGTATCGCTACCATCACCTCTTCACCGAGGTGCTTCGGGCACAGCTGCGGCTGGAGCAGCCCGATCTGGTCCCTACGCTGCACCAGCGCGCCAGCGCCTGGTACGAGCAGCATGGCTCAGTCGACGATGCGATCCTCCACGCGCTGGCAGCCAACGCTTTCGCGCGCGCCGCGGACCTTGTTGAGATGGCGTGGACGGCCGCGCGCCGGAGCAGGCAGGAAGCCCTGATGCTTGGCTGGCTCAAGGCGCTCCCCGGCGAGGAGCTTGACCGCCGGCCCGTGCTCAGCGCAGCCGCCGCCCATGTGCTCCTGGCGAGCGGCACGCTCGCGGGCGTGGAGGAGCGCCTGCGCTCCGCCGAACAGTGGCTGGACACCACCTCAGACGGGCCTGCGCGACGAGACACTCCAGCGGCGCAGACTGGTCCTGAGCAGCGCGGAAGGATGATCGTCGTAGACCAGGAGGAATATCGCCGTCTCCCGGGGATGATCGCGATCGCCCGTGCCGGACTCTCGCTGGCCCGGGGCGATGTACGAGGCACCGTGGCCTATGCCCGGCAGGCGCTCGACCTTGCGCCGGAGGACGACCACCTGACGCGCGGCGGGGCGGCGGGCTTTCTGGGCCTCGCGTCCTGGACGAGCGGGGATCTCGAGGTCGCGCATCGGACGTTTGCCGATGGCATGGCGAGTCTGCAACAGGCCGGGAACATCGCTGACGCCATCAATGGCGCAATCACCCTGGCTACCCTCCGGATGGCGCAAGGGCGCCTCCGAGAAGCGATGCGAACCTATGAGCGGGGAGTGCAACTGGCGATGGAGCAGGGGACGCCGCTCCCCCGCGGAATCGCGGACATGTATGTGGGCCTGAGCGAGATTGCGCGTGAGCAGAACGATCTGGAGGCGGCGACGCAGCACCTGCTGCACAGCCAGGGCCTGGGCGAACACGCCGGGTTCCCGCAGAATCGCTATCGCAGGCGCGTCGCGATGGCACGTTTGCGGCAGATCCAGGGGGATCTGGACGGCGCGCTCGCGTTGCTCGACGAGGCCGAGCGTCTGTACATGAGCGACTTCTCCCCCAATGTACGGCCCATCGGGGCGCTGAAGGCACGCGTGTGGCTTGCCCAGGGGCGGCTCGCTGAGGCGCTCGGGTGGGCGCGAGCGCAGCGCCTCTCAGTTGAGGACGAACTGAGCTATGGGCGCGAGTTCGAGCATATCACCCTGGCCAGGGTGCTGCTGGCCCGCTCGCAGAGCGATCGTGCCGACCGCTCCAAGCGTGCGGCGCTCGGCCTCCTTCAGCGCCTCCTCGAAGCGGCGGAAGCAGGGGAGCGGACGGGAAGCGTCATCGAGATCCTGGTGGTGCAGGCGCTCGCCCACCAGATGCAGGGCGACCTGCCTGCCGCGCTTGTGGCGCTGGAACGCGCGCTGACACTGGCGGAGCCGGAGGGCTACGTCCGCCTGTTCGTGGACGAGGGACCACCGATGGCGGCCATGCTTGCGCAAAGCACGAAGCGCCACGTGCAGAACGATCCGATTCGAGTCTCTGCTGAACAACTGCTCTTGGCCTGCCCGTCTGCGCCGGAGGGCCGACCGAGCAGCAGCGAGGAAGGGGCTACGGTTCTCCGCGCTGCCCACGCACATGCGCACGCACTCACGGAGCCGCTGAGCGAGCGCGAGCGCGAGGTGCTGCGGCTGCTCAGAACCGACCTGAGCGGCCCAGACATCGCCCGCGAGCTGATGGTGTCGCTGAACACCCTGCGTACCCACACCAAGAACATCTACGACAAGCTCGGGGTGAACAGCCGTCGGGCGGCGGTCCGTCGTGCTGAGGAGCTCGATCTGGTGTAGTTGCGCCGCACCCCCCACCCCCGGCCCCGGCAGGCTGCTCGAACGACCTGCCGGGGCCTTTCCACTGCCTCCCTCGGAACCTATCACCACAGCGATCACCACATGTGGTGATGCCTGCTCACCACATCAGCGAGTATCTTCTGCACACGAAGAAACGCACGCAACGACGTTGCGATGCATCCACAAGAGAAACCGGCGAGGCATCGCATGAGCGAGACGCACGAACCGACGATAGCTCAGGACGGGGCGGGGCGGTACGAGATCCGCATCAGGGGACACCTTGATGCCCGCTGGGCCAACTGGTTCGATGGCCTGACCGTCGCCCACGAGCACGACGGAACAACCGTCCTCGCCGGACCGGTGGTCGATCAGGCCGCGCTGTATGGCGTGCTGCGGAAGGTGCGTGATCTCGGCCTGCCCTTGATCTCGGTCAGGGCGGTGGGCTCAGCGCGGGCGGCCGGGTCGGATGGCAGCGTGGACACGGAGCACACTCGTTCGAACAAGGAGACAAACGCATGAACACGACGAATCTCATCCGCTGGGCTGGTCTTGCGGCGATGGGGGCAGGCATCATCTTCGCCGGCATTCAGCCGATCCATCCACCTGACGTGCTGGCTTCCGTCACCACCACCTCCTGGGCAGTCATCATCGCCGCGAAGTTCGGCATGTGCCTTCTGTTCCTGCTCGGCATCACCGGACTCTACGCCCGCCAGGTGGAAGCGGCCGGGCGGCTGGGACTGGCCGGCTTTCTCCTGCTGAGCCTCTCCTGGTGGGTCCAGACGGGCTATGTCTTCGCCGAACTCTTTATCTTGCCGGTGCTCGCGACCGCCGCGCCGCAGTTTGTGGAGAGCTTCCTGGGGATCGTCAATCAGCACCCGGGCGACATGGATATCGGCGCCCTCCCGGCGGTCTACAACATCGGGACGGGGGGTACATATCTGCTCGGCGGCCTGCTGTTTGGCATCGCGACGGTGCGCGCCAACGTCCTGCCGCGCTGGCCGGCCGGTCTGCTGGCCGTCGCGGCCGCTGTGACCCCCCTGGCGGCGCTGCTCCCGCACGCCATCCAGCGGTTCGCGGCGGTGCCGATGGGACTCGCGCTGGCCTGGCTGGGCTATACGCTCTGGTCGGAGCGTCGGGCGCATGCCACGCAAGCCATCGCTGGCCGAGGAAGCCCCCGGCTTGGCCGCACCGGAGCCGACTCGTAGCACGACTGGGGCGCGAGGTGTGATCCGTGATCGGCCGGCGCCGCGGTTGAGACCGATCACGCCTCGTGGCTCACCGCAACAGATGCATCGCACGGCGTACCGCCGCTTAAGTTTCAGGGGAGGGCTTCGCCCTCCCCTGAATTCTACATGCTACATTCTAGCCGCCGCCGCCGCCCGCGCCCATGATGCCGCCCTCGGTCATGGCGCGCACGTCGAGCAGTTCGTCCACCCTTTCGGGGGGCAGCAGCCCCATCTCCACCACCACCTCTTTGATCGTCTTGCCGGTGGCGAGCGCCTCCTTGGCCACCGCCGCACCGTTGAGGTAGCCGATCTCCGGGTTGAGCGCCGTGACCAGGATGGGGTTCTTGGCCAGCCAGCCGGTGGCCTTCTCCGGGTTGGCGGTGATGCCCACCACACATTTCTCGGTGAAGGCCGCGATCGCGCCGACCAGCACATGCATCATCTCCAACAGATTGTGCGCGATGATCGGCATCATGACGTTCAGCTCGAGCTGCCCGGCCTGCGCCGCCAGGCTCACCGTCAGGTCGCAGCCCTGGACGTGGAAGCAGGCCATGTTGAGCATCTCGGCCAGCACCGGGTTGACCTTGCCGGGCATGATGCTGGAGCCGGGCTGCACCGCCGGAAGGCGGATCTCGTCGAGGCCGGTGGTGGGGCCGGAGGCCAGCAGACGCAGGTCGTTGGCGATGCGCCCCAGCGTGATGCAGAGCGTGCGCAGGCTGGCCGAGAAGTCGGCCGGGTCGGCCATGTTCTGCATGCCCTCGAACAGGTTGCCGCACGAGCGTAACCGCTGGCCGGTCAACTCGGAGAGCCGTTTGACCATGCGAGCGTGATACTCGGGGTGGGCGTTGAGGCCGGTGCCGGTGGCGGTGCCGCCGATACCCAGGCGCCGCATACGGTCGGCGGCCACCGCGATGCGCTCGCGATCGTTGCGTACCGCGAGCGCGTAGGCGCCGAACTCCTGCCCGAGCCGCACCGGCACGGCGTCCTGCAGGTGGGTGCGGCCGGACTTGACGATGCCGTCGAACTCCCTGGCCTTAGCCTCCAGCGCCTCCGCCAGCCGGTCGATGACGCCGAGCAGTTCGTCGATGCGCCAGAGCACCCCCAGGCGGATGGCGGTGGGGATGGTGTCGTTGGTGCTCTGGGCCATGTTGACATGGTCGTTCGGGCTGATGGGCTTCTTGGGGTCGTCCAGCTTGAAGCCGAGGATCTGGTTGGCGCGGTTGGCGATCACCTCGTTGACGTTCATGTTGTGGCTGGTGCCCGCGCCGGCCTGGAACGGGTCCACCACGAACTGGTCGGCGTGCCTGCCGTCCAGCACCTCCTGCGCGGCCTGCACGATCGCATCGGCCAGCTTCGCGTCCAGCAGCCCGAGATCGCGGTTGACCTCGGCGGCGGCGCGCTTGATGACAGCCTGGGCCCACACGAAGGCCGGGTAGGGGCGCATGCCGCTCACGGGGAAGTTCTGCACCGCGCGCTGGGTCTGGGCGCCGTAGAGCGCGCCGGCCGGCACCTGCACCTCGCCGAGCGAGTCCTTCTCGATACGGTAGCTTTGAGTCATCGCTGCCTCACCCTTTGAACGCTGAAACGCTGACGGCCTGAGCGCGCTGAACATCGTCCCTCTCGGGTGCTTCGCCGCTCCAGAGCACCTGGGGAGGGTGGCGCCGCGTCCCTGCTATCGGCGGCCTCAGCGGGCTCACCGCTTCAGCGCTCTATGGTAGCACGAAACGGCCGATCGCTTGCGCCAGAGGCCGGAAGGTTGCGGCTCTGTCACGCACCGGCGGTGGATCTTCACCCCGCCTAAGAGGAGCGTGAGGGGCTGCATCCCACACAACCCCTGCCCACCCGCCCCGCAGTGGCAGGTGGGGCGTATGCGTTCTCGCCATGCCCGGCAGCGTCCGGCCGGGGGTGAACGTTTACGCACTCCGTGGGCATATGGCGCCGTCCCACGCCCGGCTGGGACCAGCGGGCACCCCGCAGCGGGCTATCCCCTGCCAGGCCCGCCTGCGCGGGCTGTGGCTCAGGCCGCGCAGGCGGCCTTCGCGACAGCGAGCCCGCCCGTTCACGGGCCGGGCGTGGTGGCGCGCAAAGAACGCAGACGCCCTCCAGTGGCAGGTGGGCGGGGAGATGCAGAGGCCGCAGGTAGCGTATAATAGCGGCGCGCGCCGCCGGGCGCGCGCCGTTGTGTAACGCAAGTGAGAG
>DATMBA010000693.1:0-3648 GCA_035559635.1 Roseiflexaceae bacterium | reverse complement strand
CGTGAGGAGCCGAAAGCAATCGTCCAGCCGCCCCGCCAGTTGTTCCACGGTGAGCACCGGCATACGGGCGGCCGCCAGTTCAATCGCCAGCGGCACCCCATCCAGCCGCATACAGATCTGGGCGATGGCGGGCGCATGCTGCTCTGTGACTCGGAGGGTGGGCAGAATCGCCAGCGCCCGCTCGAGAAAGAGCCGGATGGCCTCGTAGTGCAGCAGCTCTGCGAGGGATGGCAGATGGCGCGGGTCGGGCAGCGAGAGGGAAGGCACCAGCCAGGTCACCTCGCCTGGGATGTGAAGCGCCTCCCGGCTGGTGGCCAGGATGCGCAGCTGCGGACAGGCCCGCAGCAGCGTCTCGGCCAGCTGCGCGCACGCGCTGACCAGATGCTCACAGTTGTCCAACACCAGTAAGAGTTGCCTGGGCTTGAGTGCAGCCGCCAGCGTCTCGGTCAGCGGCTGGCCCGGCGCCTCGTGCAGGCCGAGGGCCGCGGCCACGGCCTGGGGTACCAGCGCCGGATTGGCGAGCGCGGCCAGATCCACCAGCCAGACACCGTCTGGGTAGGCATGGAGCACATCGGCTGCCACCGCAAGTGCCAGCCGCGTCTTGCCACAGCCACCTGGGCCGGCGAGGGTGAGGAGACGGGTCGTGGTGAGGAGCTGTTTGACTTCAGCGATCTCTCGCTCCCGGCCGATGAAACTGGTGATCTGGACGGGGAGGTTGTGGAGTTCCTCGGTCCGCTCAGTGGCGACGGGCGTGGTGACCGAAGGCGATGGCGCCGCGACGGTGGCTGTTGCGGCTTCCTGGGCTGGGCCTGAAGGCGACAACTGGCCAGCGAGGATGGCCTGATACAGGCGTTGGCTGTGTATGTCAGGTTCGAGATCGAGTTGGCGCCGGAGGACCTCCTGGAGCGCCTGGTACTGGCGCAGGGCCTGCTGCCGGGCGCCACTCAGCGCGTACAGGCGCATCAGGTCGCGGTGGACCTCCTCGTGGGCCGGGTCGGCGGCCAGCGCCTTGTGGAGTGTCTCGATGGCCAGCGCGTAGTCTGCGCCCGCCTCGGCCAGCCGGGTCAACTCGCGCAGCAGGGCCAGGTACTCCTGGTGCAGGGCCTCGCGGCGCGCGCTGGCCCACTCCTCGTAGCGGTCCTCCGGCAACAGCTCACCGCTATACAGCGCGAGCGCGGCGCGGTACGCTGCCGGGTCCTGCCGCTGGCGGGCCTGGGCAGCCGCGGCCTCGAAGGCCGTCACGTCGACCCACACGAGCTCGGGCGGGGCGAGGGTCACGCTCTCATGCTGAAGGAGCAGGTAGCGCCCGCGCGCTGAGCCGCCTGGCTCCAGGATGCGGCGCGCGAGATAGAGGGCCTGGTGCAGGCTGTTCAGCGCCGCCTGGGGGTCGGCGTCCGGCCAGAGGAGGTCCATCAGTTGCTCGCGGTGCAGGCGATACCCATGCGCCAGCGCGAGCAGTTTGATCAGGCTGCGCACCTTGCGCCGCCGCCATATCTCCGCCGCGATGACCTCGTCCCCGATCCTGATGCGGAACCCGCCGAGCAACTCGATCCACAGAGGTTTCGGGTCCATCACGCCCCACTTTCACCCAGATGTGCTGCGAGCGGTGTGCTGGCCAGCCGTGCTGCTGCAACGGATGGAGCGGTTGTTCGGGAAGCGGTAGCCTGTGTGGAGGAAGATAGCTGTGATTCTAGTAGGATTCAGCGGAATTGGCAACAGAACGCCCGGCTGGGACACACCCGTGGCCGAGGCGCTGGCGGGGGTGGGGGAAAGCGGCGTATAATCTCCGTACCATACGATGATGCAGCAGGCGCGACGCGGTCATCGGCAGGCATGGGCTGCAGTGGCGCAGTGCGCGGAGGGGTAGCGCCCGTGGTGATGTGATTCGGTCGGCTCAGGTGTCCTACCTACCTACGGAGGTGCGTGTATGAAGAGTGCTTTGGTCAGCCTGACCTTGTTCGCATCGTAGCTCTTGAGCATGAAAGGCACATGCAATGCCGGATCCCCGTGTCCAGAAGCTGGCCCGCGTGCTGGTGCGCTACTCGCTGGCGCTGAAGGAGGGCCAACTGTTCCGCATCGCCGCGCCCGCGGCCGCCGCACCGCTCGTGATCGAGTTGGTGCGCGAGGCGCTGCTGGCCGGCGCCCATCCCCTGCCGCGCATCACGCTGGAGGGGGTGGACGAGGTGCTCTACCGCTACGGCTCGGACGCCCAGGTGCGCTTCGTCCCCCAGGTGCTGCGCCAGGAGGTTGAGGATATGGACGCCACGGTGTCCATCCTCGCTAGCGAGAACACCCGCGCACTCAGCGGGGCCGACCCGCAGAAGGTGGCCGCCCGCCGCCAGGCGCTGCGCGAGATCCAGCAGCGCATCATGGAGCGCGCCGCCGAGGACCGCCTCAACTGGTGCGTCACGCTCTACCCCACCAACGCCGCCGCCCAGGACGCGGACATGTCGCTCGCCGACTACGAGGAGTTCGTCTATACCGCCTGCAAGCTGCACGAGGAGGATCCGGTGGCGGCCTGGGTGGCCACCCGCGATGCGCAGCAGCGCATCGCGGACTTCCTCGGCGCGGCCCGCGAGATTCGCCTGGTGGCACAGGATACGGACCTGACCTACCGTGTGGGTGGGCGGCGCTGGATCAACTGCTACGGGGATAAGAACTTCCCCGACGGCGAGGTGTTCACTGGCCCGGAGGAGGCCAGCGCCGAGGGGCACATCCGCTACACCTTCCCGGCGATCTACATGGGGCGCGAGGTTTCCGACGTGCGGCTGTGGTTCGCGGGCGGCCGGGTGGTGAAGGCCACGGCCGCCAAGGGTGAGGAGTTGCTGCACTCGCTGCTGGACATGGACGAGGGGGCGCGGCGCCTGGGTGAGGTGGCCTTCGGCACGAACTATAACATCCAGCGCTTCAGCCGCAACATCCTGTTCGACGAGAAGATCGGCGGTACGGTGCATCTGGCGCTCGGCGCCGGCTACCCGGAGACCGGCTCCACCAACCGCTCGGCGCTGCATTGGGACATGATCTGCGACATGCGCCAGGGCGGCGAGGCCTATGCCGATGGGAAGCTCTTCTACAAAGATGGGAAGTTCTTGATCTGAGAAGCTCCAGGCTCCAACAGATAGGGTAGAGGGGTTGGGTGGAGGTCCCGGTCCCTCCACGCCTCCCCGTGGGGGCGCGGAAGGAGGGGGTGCGGAGGGGCCTGGTCCCTCCGTACCTCCCCGAGGGGAGGGGTTGGGTGGAGGGGCCGGGTCCCTCCACGCCTCCTCGTGGGGCGTGGGGCGCGGCCCCGATGAGCGAAGCGATCACGATGGACGATGCGCTGGTGGTGGGTGCCGGCCCGGCGGGGTTAGCCATCGCAGCCGCGCTCTGCGAGGCGGGGCTGCGCGTGGCTGGCCTGGCCCCCCGCGCGCCGGACGCCCCCTGGCCGAACACCTACGGCATCTGGTGTGACGAGCTGGCGCCGCTCGGCCTCCTCGGGCTGCTCGGCCACCGCTGGGAAGCGGGCGCGGTGTTCCTGGAGGACGGCGCGCTGCCACTGGGCCGCGCCTACGGCCTGCTGGACAACGCGCGGCTCCAGGCGCATCTGCTCGGGCGCTGCGAGCGCGGCGGGGTGGCCTGGCATCGCGGCACAGCCGCGGCAGCCGAGCA
>DATMBA010000692.1:0-4054 GCA_035559635.1 Roseiflexaceae bacterium | reverse complement strand
CCGCCGCGCTGACGGTGGAGGTGGTGCGGCGCGCCGGCCACGCGCAGATGCCCTCCCACGGCTGGCTGGCCGTGACTGTGCCGGGCGCGCCGGCGGCCTGGGCGGAGCTGCACGCGCGCTTCGGGCGGCTGCCCTTCGCACAGCTCTTCGAGCCAGCGGTGGGCTACGCCGAACAGGGCTACTTCGTCACCCCCGCGGTCGCACGCAGCTGGGCGCGCGCGGTGGAACTGGCCCGCCAGCGCACCGCGCCGATGTACGAGGGCTTCCTGCCCACCTTCGCCCCCGGCGGGCGCGCGCCGCGGGCCGGCGCGCGCTGGGCCAGCCCCGGCCATGCCACCACCCTGCGCCGCATCGCCGAGACGGCCGCGCACGACTTCTACGACGGCGAGACGGCCCAGGCGATCGTGGACTTCGCGCGGCGCACCGGCGGCCTGATCACCGAGCAGGACCTGGCCTCCCACACCAGCACCTGGGTCGAGCCGATCGGGGTGGACTACCGCGGCTACCGGGTGTGGGAGATCCCACCGAACGGCCAGGGGATCGCGGCCCTGATCGCGCTCGGCATCCTGGAGGGCACCGACCTGCCACGCCACCCGCGCGACTCGGCCGCCGCCTATCATCTGCAGATCGAAGCGATGAAGCTGGCCTTCGCCGACGCCTACCGCTACGTGGCCGACCCGGCGCACGCCGAGGTGCCGACTCGTGGCCTGCTCGACCCCGGCTACCTGGCGCAGCGCCGGGCGCTGATCGGCCCCGAGGCGCGCACCCCCGATCCGGGTGCGCCGCCGCGCGGCGGCACGGTGTACCTGTGCGCGGCGGACGCGTCCGGCATGATGGTGAGCATGATCCAGTCCAACTTCAGTGGCTTCGGCTCGGGCGTGGTGGTGCCGGGCACCGGCGTGGCGCTGCAGAACCGCGGCCACGGCTTCACACTGGACGAGGGGCACCCCAACGTGCTGGCGCCCGGCAAGCGCCCCTTCCACACGATCATCCCGGCCTTCCTGACGCGCGGCGGCCAGGCGGTCGGCCCGTTCGGCGTGATGGGCGGCGAGATGCAGCCGCAGGGCCACATCCAGGTGGTGATCAACAGTGTGGACTACGGCCTGAACCCGCAGGCCGCGCTGGACGCGCCGCGCTGGCGGGTGGACGGCGGCGCAGTGCATGTGGAGCTGGAGACGCCACGCCACATCATCGAGGGGCTGGCCGAGCGCGGCCACGATGTGCGGGTGCACCCCGACCCCGCGCTCTTCGGCCGCGGCCAGGCGATCTGGCGCCTGCCCACGGGGGCCTACGTGGCCGGCAGCGAGTCGCGCTGCGACGGGTGCGCGGTGGGGTGGTAGGGAGATTTCCGTGGGGGGTGCAGCCCCCCACACCCCCGCTCTGCGCTCGCGCGCAGCCCATCATCGGCGCCAGCGGAGATCAGGCGCCGAGATCGATGGCAGCCAGGGCCTGGTAGCTCGCCCGCAGCGTCTGTACCGGGTCAGGCGCCAGGTCACGCTCGAGGAAGAAGTGCTGCACGCCGGACCGGTCGGCCTGCGCCAGAATGCGGGCCAGGTCCAGCACTCCGGCGCCGGCGTCGCGCATGTGCCCGAACAGCGCCATCCACTCCTGCGGCGTCTGGCCGCGGTCGGTGAAGCGCACGATCGCGCTCATGTCCTTGATGTGCATGAGCGCGAAGCGCCCAGGGTAAGCGGCCAGGGTGCGCACCGGATCGCCACCGCCGGCGATCATCCAGAAGATATCGAGCTCCAGCGTGACCAGCGCCGGGTCGGTCTCCTCGAGCAGCACCTCGAGCGGGACGCGGCCGTCGATCGGCGCCTGCTCATACCCGTGGTTGTGGTAGCCGAAGCGCAAGCCCAACGCATCGGCCCGTGCGCCGATCGCGTTGAGCTCCGCGGCCAGCCGCCGGTAGTCGTCCAGGCTCTCGAGGCGCTCGCTGCGCGCGGAAGGGATCACGATGTAGCGGTGGCCAAGCGTGTGCGCCGCCTCGGCCAGCGCGGGGGGCAGCAGCCGCGCCGTCGGGAGATCCACATGCGCGGCGGGCGCGCTGAGGCCGTAGTGATCGAGCCTGGCCCGGACCTCCTGCGTGGTCAGGCCGAAGTAGGCGTTCCGGCTGATGCCCATCTGCGCGGCGAGCGGCGCCCAGAAGGCGAGGCTCTCCGGCGCGCTGAAGGGATAGGGGCCGAAGAACTCCACTTCTTTGTACCCGCTCTCGGCGATCAGCTTCAGCGTCGCGTCGAAGTCGCTCGCCGCCATGCCGGCGAGGGTGAACAGCTGGACGCCGAGCCGCGCGATCGGGCGGGCCGGCGGCGTGGCGGGCGCGGAGGGGGCGGTGGCCATGGTGCAGGCTCCCTTCAGCACAGGCGGTTGGTGGGCCGCGTGCGGGCCACACCGGCCTGGCTCGCCGGCTTGGGCAGCCCGCAGGGCGATTATACCTGAAGGCGCAGCGCTGCACAACGCGCTGACGCGCTGCTGGCTGCCGTCCGATCGCCGCGTTGCGCGCGCGCCGCCGCCGCAGTATGATGGCACCGCGCGGACTCACCACACCAGATCGCCGGCATCGCGCCCGCGCCACTGCCGGAGGAGACGGCGCCGCCCTGCCAGACGGCGCGCGGCAGCAGGCGAGCGCCTGGCTCCCTGGCCGGCGCTTGGCCGCCTGCGCCTGCCTGCGCGGGGAGTTGCGCGCCGCCCGGCAATGGATGCAGACCGCTGCGGCCTGGCCCGCGACGCCGGTACGCCGCAGCGTGCCCACCTCCAGCCTGACGTCGCCGCCGGCAGGCGACGTGTCCAGATGGACACACGACGTGGATGTGTAACATGGGAAGAGCGCCCTTCGCGCGGCCTGCGCCCCCCCACCCTCGCCCTGCACTCGCGCACGTGTCCGAATCGGTGAGGAATGCGCTCGTACGCTGCGGCGAACATGGGTTCAGGGTGGCGACGGCCGACCACCGACGACCGATCACGCTCCCGCCATCAGTTGTCGGTGGTCGGTGGTCGCAGCAACCGTTGGCAGATATCAGCCGCGCTGTCCTCGCCCTGGCCGTGGCACTCCTGCTGGCTGCCAGCGGCCGGGCCGCGCCTGCTGCCGCCCAGCAGGCCGCCGGGCCGATCTACGCCGCCGAGGTCCGCGGCCCCGTCACCGCCGTCACTGTCGGCTACCTGCAGCGCGCGCTGGCGCTGGCCGAGGCGTCCAACGCCGGCGCGCTGATCATCACCCTGAGCAACCGCGGCGGCGTCCTGGCGCCGATGCGCCTCTTCGCGGCGACGATCGCTCAGGCGCGCGTGCCGGTGGTGGTCTACGTCGCGCCGGGGATCGATTCCGGCGCGGCCGGCGCGCTGTTCCTCAGCGCCGCGCACGTGAGCGCCATGGGGCCGGGCAGCAGCTTCGGCATCCCCGCGCCGCTCGCCCAGGTGGACGCGGCGCTCTCGCAGCAGACCCGTGACCTGGTGCTGGACAGCGTGGCCCACCAACTGCGCACCTGGAACACGGAGCGCGGCCGGGGCGCCGCCTGGGTGGACCGCGCGGTGCGCACAGGGGTGGTGATCGACAACCAGCAGGCCAGCGCCGCCAGCCCGCCGGTCGTCGACCTCGTGGCCGCCGACCGGGAGCAGCTGCTCACTCTGCTGGACGGCCGCATCGTCCAGCTGGCGAACGGCCGCCGCGTCCAGCTCGCCACCCTGGGCCGCACCCCCACCCCGGCGGCGCCGACGCTCTGGGAGGGGCTGCGGATGGCGCTCGCCGACCCGACGCTGGTGTTCATCCTGCTCGTGCTGGGCGCCCTGGCGATCTACGTGGAGCTGGCGATACCGGGCACCACCGTCTTCGCCGGCATCGGCGCGCTGCTACTTGCCGGCGCGTTGGCCGGCCTGCTGGCGCTGCCGGTGAACGGGTGGGCGCTGCTGCTGCTCCTGCTGGCCTTCGCCCTGGTGGGCGCCGAGTTCTTCGCGCCGACCCACGGCGCCCTGGCGGTGGGGGGCATCGCCCTGCTGATCGTCGGCGGAGCCAACCTGTTCGACCCGCTCCAGGCGCCCGGTGCGACGCTGGCGGGGGGGG
>DATMBA010000691.1:0-5663 GCA_035559635.1 Roseiflexaceae bacterium | reverse complement strand
CACAGACGCCGCGCTCGCCGCGGCGCTCCTGCTGGCCAGCGCCTACGCCTACTGGTACTACGCCGTCGAGATCGAGGTCTACACACTGGCGGCGCTCTTCCTGATCCTCTGCCTGGACCTGATGACCCGGCCCTCGCCCTTGACGAAGCGGCGGCTCCTGGCGCTCGGCCTGGCCCACGGCGCGGCGACGCTGTTCCACCAGACGAATGTGCTCCTCTGCCTCCCGATCGCCGTACTCCTCATTATTGAATGCAAAATGCATCATGCAGCGGAGGGGGCGGGAGCCATAGGCCCCCGAAAAGGATCCTCGAGGGATCTTTTGGAGGAGTCAGACCCCTCCAAGCCTCCCCTTTGCATTATTGAATGCACAATGCATCATGCAGCGGAGGGGGCGGGAGCCATAGGCCCCCGAAAAGGATCTTCGAGGGATCTTTTGGAGGGGTCAGGCCCCTCCAGGCCTCCCCTTTGCATTTTGCATTCAATAGGAGAGCGGTGGTGGGTGTACGGCGTGGCGTTCGGGCTGAGCGTCGCGCTCCCCTACCTCTACGCCATCCTGGTGGTGAGCGGCTTCCGCACTTGGGACGCGGCCCTGGGCTGGCTGACAGCTTACGCGCGCACCGGCTGGTGGGGCGGCGCCCTCGGCCCGCACAAGCTGGTGGACCTCGGCCAGGGCCTGTCGGACACCCTCGCGCAGCCGGGCGGCGCGCTCCTGTGGCTGGCGCTCGGCATTATCACCCTCGCCGGCCATTGGAGACGACCGACGACCGGCGACCGGCGACTGATGATTGGCGAAGGGCAGGTAGGATCTGTTGGCAGCTGGTCGTTGGTCGTTCGTCGTTGGTCGTTCGTCGGTTTGCTCGCCTGGCTCATCACCTACGCCGCCTTCTTCACCTGGTGGGAGCCGGACAACATCGAGTTCTGGATCGCCGCGCTCCCCCCGGCGCTGCTGCTGCTCGCCCAGGCGCTTGCTGAGGGGCGCTGGCAGCGCTGGCGGGCGCTGGCCGCGATCGGCGTGGCACTCGCAGCGCTCGGGACGAATTATGGCGCGATCACACGGCGTGGCGACGCCGCAACCGACCTGCAGCGGGTGGTGGCGCGCGCGTTGGCCGAGCGCAGCACCTCCGCCGACCTGCTGCTGGTGCCGGACGGCCTGCTCGAACTGTACCTGCCCTACTACGAGGGTCACGAGAACTTCCTCTCGCTCAACCAGGCGCTCTTCGACGCCCGCGGCGACTGGGGGGAGGCATGTGAGACGCTGCGGGCACGGATCGACACCGCCCTGCACGCCGGCGCGACAGCGCTGCTGGCCGGGGAGACGCTGCAGCCGCCGGCGGAACTGCTGGCGCGCCACCGGCTTGCCCAGGCGCAGGTGGACGCATGCCTGGCGCCGTACCGCGCCGCGCTGCTCCCGCTGGAGCTGCCGCCGGCGGTCCCGCCCTACTGGCGGCTCCCCACCGCCGCCGAACTGGCCGCCGGGCCGGGCTGGCGCTTCGAGACGTACGCCGCGGGCTGGCGGGCGGCGAACGTCGCAGACGCGCGCTTCGACGGCGGCTGGCGCTTCCGGCCAGGGGTGGATCCGGCGCTCACCAGCCCGCTGCTGAGCCTGGAGGCCGCGCATTACCAGGCTGTCGAGGTGCGCCTGGCGAACAGCACGGCCGGGCGCGACGCGCAGCTGTTCTTCGCCGGGCCGGACGGCCGCATCGCCGAGGAGCGCTCCCTGCGCTGGACGCTCGCGCCCACCGGCGAGGCCGTGACCTACACGCTGAACCTGCGCGGCACGCCCGGTTGGGATGGGACTATCACGCGCCTGCGGCTAGACCCGGTGGGCGTGGGCGACGGCGGCGAGGTGCGGGTGGAGTGGGTCCGGCTGGTGCCTAGGGCGCCTGCTGCGCAGGTGATGGGTGATAGGCGATAGGTCATAGGAGATGCTGAAGCTCACCCCCCTGGCACCCTCGCACCTAGTCCACGTCGGCGGACGTCCGCCCAGGGTTTTCGAAGGGCGTTCGCCCGCTGCGGGGGCTTGGGGGCTGCGCCCCCAAACAATCTTCTCAACGGTTCTTTTGGAGGGGCTGCGCCCCTCCAAACCTCCCGCTTTGCGGATACGCCCTAGCACCGCACGTGAGGACGACCAGCCACCTTGTACTATTGATCAGGTCGTGCGCCGGGCGCAGGGCCGATAGCGGCGGCGCGCCAGTCGGCTACGATGGGGGGCGTGTGGACAAAGCGCAGCGAGAGCAGACCATGATTGAGAACACCCTCCCTGCCGCCCCGGCCCCCGCCGCGGCCGGCGACGGCGTGTGGGCGCCGCGGCGCCGCCCGCTGACGATCGGCCTGGTGCTCACCGTGGCCGGCGCCGCCTTCGAGGCGCTGGCGGTGGCAGCCACCATGCCCGCCACCACGCGCGAGTTGGGCGGCCTAGCGCTGTACGGCTGGGCCTTCAGCGCCTTCATGCTGGCCAACCTGGTGGGCGTGACGCTCGCTGGCCCGGCGGCCGACCGGCGCGGGCCGGCGGGGCCGTTCCTGCTCGGCGTGGCGCTGTTCGTGGCCGGCCTGGCCGGCGCCGGCCTGGCGCCCCTGATGCCGGTGCTCATCCTGGCGCGCGCTGTGCAGGGCCTCGGCGGCGGCATGATCTCGTCGGTGGCCTACGTAGCGATCGGGCGCGGCTACCCGGAGGCCGCCAAGGCCCGGATGGTGGCGGTGACCTCCACCGCCTGGGTGGTGCCCGGCCTCATCGGGCCGGCGGTGGCCGGTATCATCACCGACTACATCGGCTGGCGCTGGGTCTTCCTCGGGCTGATCCCGCTCCCGCTGGTCGCGGCCGCGCTGGCGCTCCCGGCCCTGCGGGCGATCGGGGCGCCGAAGACCGCGGACCAGGGGCCGAAGACCGAAGACGACGCGCCAGGTGGTCGGGGGTCCGAGACGTCGATCCTCGGTCTGCCGTCCCCGGTCCTGAGGGCGGTGCAGCTCGCCGCGGGCGTGGGCCTGGTGATGGCCGCGCTGGGGCAGGGCGCCGCACCACTCTTCGCGGCGGCGCTCGGCATAGCCGGCGCAGCGCTGGCGCTCCCGGCGCTCAGGCGCATGCTCCCGCCCGGCACACTTACCGCCGCGCCGGGGATGCCTGCCGCCGTGGCGGCTATGGCGCTGCTCAACCTTGCGTTCTTCGGCGTGGATGCCTTCGTGCCGCTGGCGCTCAGCGAGATCCGCGGCCAGAGCATCGCCGCCGCTGGCCTGCCGCTCACCGCCGCCACCCTCACCTGGACCGCCGGCTCCTGGGTGCTGGCACACCTGGCCGCACGTGTCAGCCGGCGGGCGATCGCGCTGGTAGGCATGGCGGTGCTGGCCGTGGGCGTGGCCGGCGTGGCGCTCACGCTCCTGCCCGCCGTGCCGGTGCTGATGGGCACCCTGGCCTGGAGCGTGGCCGGGCTGGGGATCGGCCTGGCCTACTCGACCCTCTCGCTGGCAGTGCTCCAGGGCGCGCCCGACGGCCAGGAGGGGGCGGCCTCGGCGGCGATGCAGGTGGCCGGGCAGCTCGGCACCGCGCTCGGCACCGGCATCGGCGGCGTGATCGTCGGCTCCGGCAGCACCGAGGTCAGCGGCGGACGCCTCGCCCTGCAGTGCGCGCTGATGGTGGCGGCCGCGGCTCTCGGGGCGCTGGTGGCGCGGAGGATAGGGGATAGGTCATAGGGGTTCGACTAGATGGAGAAAGATCCTCTCACCTCTCACCTCGTCCTGCCAGCAGCAGATAGGCGTACATCAGCGCGCCGCTTGCGAGCGCCACCGCATACTTCACGGCCGGCGGCAGGTCCGCGGGGGAGATGAACCCCTCGATCAGGCCGGCCCCCACCAGCAGCAGCGCGCAGCCGAGCAGCAAGTGCATCGCGCGCCGCGCCGCCACCACCAACGCTGCGCGGCGCGTCAGCAGCCCCGGCCGCAGGATCGACCAGCCGAGCTGCAGCCCGGCCCCGCCGGCGATGAAGATCACGCTCAGCTCCACCACGCCGTGCGCAGCCACGAAGCCCCACAGGTTGCCTGCGAAGCCGTAGGCCTGCGCCGCGCCAGCCACTACCCCGAGCAGCAGCCCGTTCTGCACCAGCACCCACAGCGTCAGCGTGCCGAGCAGCATGCCCCCGGCGAACGCCACGATCGCCACGCGGATGTTGTTGGTCATGATCAGCGAGGCCGAGGCGGCGCGCCCCTCCTCGTTGATCGTCTTCCACCACTCGCGCCCGGCACGGATGTCCTCGATCACACCTTCCGCGCCCGGCACGAGCGCCGCGCCCGCCGCGGGGTCGCGGTAGGCGGCGGCGAAGGCGACCAGCGCCGGGAGCAGGAACATCAGGAGTGAGGCCAGTGTGTAGCCCCAGGTGGCGCGGAAGGCGCGCGGGAAGGTGTGCGTGAAGAACATGCGGATGCCCTGCCCACGCGCGGCCCGGCTCTGGTACACTGTGCCATGGGCGCGTGCCACCAGGCCGTTCAGGTAGTCCACCACCCGGTGGTCCGGGTAGTCCCGCCGCGCCACCGCCAGGTCCGAGGTGACGCCGCGGTACAGCCGGCCCAACTCGTGGATCTCCTCGGCCGAGAGCGCGGCCACCCCACCCAGACGCGACCTGTCCAGGATGGCGGTCAGCCGCTCCCAGGTGGCCCGCTTCGTCTCGATGAAGGTTTCGGCAAGCATACTTCTGCAGATCTCAGATTCTGAGCGCTTGTGTGAAACGCCTCCCGGCTGGGGGCACGGGGGCCGCAGGCCCCCGCATCTCCGCTGCGCGGCGGGCGGGCGGGGGATGGGTGAGGGGGTTCACCCCTTACGCTCCCCGAAAGGGAGGGCCAGGGAGGGCGTAGCCCTCCCTGAAACCCACCCCTTTTCCTAGAGCAGTCTGCGTGCAGCGCACAAGAGCCTAGCGCGCTGGCTCATAGCACGCCCGACAGCGCGCCTCGTAGAGCTCGAGGCCGCCCACCGCGATCGTCGGCGCGTCGTAGGGGGCGGGGCGGCCGTCGATCAGGCGCTGCGAGCGGGTGGCATAGGCCCCGCAGCGCACGCAGATCGCGTACAGCTTGTCCACCTGCTCGGCCACCGCCATCAACTGCGCCATCTGCGGGAACGGCGCGGCACGGAAGTCCTGGTCCAGCCCGGCCACCAGCACCCGCATCCCCTGGTCGGCCAGCGCTTGGCACACCGCCACCACCGTCTCAGCGTCGTCGTCCAGGAAGTGCAGTTCGTCGATCGCCACCACGTGCACGCCATCGGCGAGTTGGCCGGGGATCTCGCGCACCGAATCGATGGCGTGCGCCTCCACCGTGATGCCGTTGTGGCTCACCAGGCTGCCCAGACGGTAGCGCGTGTCCCGGCGCGGCGTGAAGGCGGCCAGCGGCTGCCGGGCGATGCGCACGTGGTTCAGCCGGCGGATCAACTCCTCGGTCTTACCGCTGAACATGCAGCCGCAGATCACCTCGATGCGGCCGGAGGAAGAGTGTCGGGTCATGACGTGCTCCGTGATGCGTGATGTGTGATATGTGATGTGTGATATGTGATGTGTGTTGTATGATTGACTACCGTACAGAAAACCTGTTCGCCTTGCGGTCCTGAAACGAGTACGTGCCGCAGCTGATAGGATTCCCAACGAGGTTCGCTACCAACGACTCGAAGGGAGGCCAACCATGCGCGA
>DATMBA010000690.1:0-4916 GCA_035559635.1 Roseiflexaceae bacterium | reverse complement strand
CCGCATGCCGACAAGGGATATCAGCATGCACCCACACCCCCGCACGGGCTACTTTCTGAGCGTCGCCGCCGCGCTTGTGTGGGCCTCCACCGCGCCCGGCCTGAAGTACCTGCTGGAAACCTACCACATCCCGAGCCTGAGCCTCGCCTTCTGGCGCGACGCCTTCGTGGCGCTGGCCTGCCTGGCCGGCGTGCTGCTGCTGCGGCCTGGCCTCCTGCGGGTGAGCGGGCGCGAGCTACGCGGCCTGGCGCTCACCGGCATGATCTCGATCGGCGTCTACCACGCGCTCTGGCTCTGGTCCGTGGCGCTGAACGGCGCGGCGGTGGCGGTGGTGCTGATCTACCTCTTCCCGACCTTCGTGACGATCGGGGGCTGGCTGCTGTTCCGCGAGCCGGTGGGCAAGGCGCACGTGGCGGCGCTGGCGCTGGCGCTGGCGGGGTGCGCATTGGTGGTGCGGGTGTACGACCCGCAGGTGCTCCGTGTGAGCTGGCTCGGCGCGCTGGTGGGGATCGGTACGGCGCTGGCGCACTCGGTGTACGTGCTGTTCAGCCAGCGCGTGGCGGGCACCCACAGCCCCTGGACGACCCTCACCTACACCATGCTCTTTGGCGCGCTGACGCTGCTGGTGATGCTGCTTGTGGGTGCACCGCAGCACCTCGGCGCGGTGGGCGCATCCCCTGCGCCCTGGCTGATGGTAGCTGCGCTGGCGGTGGGACCCACGCTGGGTGGGTACGCGCTGTTCACCGCCGCGCTACGCCACATCCCCGGCCGCACCGCCGGCCTGATCGCGGTGGTGGAGGCCCCGGCGGCGGCGCTGCTGGCGGTGCTGGTCCTGGGCGAGCGCCTGGAGTGGCAGCAGGTGGTGGGGATGGCGCTGGTGCTGGGGGCGATCGTGCTGCCGCGGGCCGTGCGCACGTTGCACGTTCGCACGTTGCACATTCGCACGTTCGGCATTCAACGTTCACAGGTCGAACCTTGAACATTCGCGCGTGCGCAGGTCGAACGTTGCATGTTTGCGCGCTGGTGCCTATGGACGCGTACAGCCCACTTGATCCACGTTCAACGTTCTGACGTTCAAGGTTCCAACGTTCCAACGTTCTACGGAGAAGGGGCATGAAGCGTTATCGGCTCATCCTGGCCGGCCTGGGCAATGTGGGCCGGAGCTTCCTGGGGCTGATGGTCTCGCAGGCCGGGCTGCTACGCGAGCGCTACGGCGTGGCGCTCGCGCTGGTGGGCGCGGCGGACTCAGGCGGCGCAGCCCTGGACCCGGCGGGGATCGACCCGATCGCCGTGCTGGACGCCAAGGCCGCCGGACGCAGCGTGGCGTCGCTGGCAGGGGCCGGGTGGCCGGGCATGGGCGGCCCGGAGCTGGCGCGCACGGCCGAGGCGGACATCCTGCTCGAGGCCACGCCGGTGAACCTGCGCGACGGTGAGCCGGGCCTCTCGATCGTGCGCGCGGCGCTCAGGCGCGGGATGCACGCCGTGCTGGCGAACAAGGGGCCGCTGGCGCTGGCCTACAGCGATCTGGCCGGACTGAGCGACATGGGGCCGGAGGGAGGCGAGCGCGGCAGCCCGAAGGACTGGCCGGCGCTGCGCTTCAGCGCCTGCGTGGGCGGCTCGCTGCCGACGATCAACATCGGCCGGCGGGACCTGGCGGGCGCGCGGATCGAGCGGGTGGAGGCGGTGCTCAACGGCACCACCCAGGGCATCCTGCGTATGATGGAGCAGGGCACGAGCTATGCGGAGGCCCTGGCCGAGATGCAGCGGCGCGGCCTGGCCGAGACCGACCCCTCGCTGGACGTTGAGGGCTGGGACGCGGCCAACAAGCTGACGATCATCGCCAACGCGGTGCTGCGCCAGCCGGCCACGGTGCGCGACGTGGCGGTGGAGGGCATCACGCGCCTCACGGCGGCGGAGTTGCTGGCGGCGCGTGATCGTGGCGAACGCATCGTGCTGCTGGGCCTGGCCGAGCGGGACGTGGGCGATGCGGGGGGCAACTCACGGGCGGCCGGCCCCTACCGGCTGTCGGTGCGGCCCACCGCGCTGCCGCAGGAGCATCCGCTGGCACGCATGGGCGGCGACGAGATGGGCGTGGTGTACTACACCGACATCGCCGGGCGCATGTCGGCCACCACGCTGGAGACCGACCCAGTGCCGACGGCAGCGGCGATGCTGCGGGATGTGATCGACATCACCTTGCGGTGAAAAAGGGTGGGGTTTCCAGGGGAGGGCGCAGCCTCCCCCTGCTCCCTCCGACGTGAAGAGGGGTGGGGTTTCCAGGGGAGGGCTGCGCCCTCCCCTGCTCCCTGAGAGAATGAGATGGTAGGGAGTATGATGGCACAGGCATCAAGGCGCAGACTCTTCTACGGCTGGATCGTCGTGGCGGTGACGGCGCTGACGCTGATCGTGTCGGCGGGGGTGCGCTCGGCGCCGGGAGTGTTCCTGGTGCCCATGCTGGCCGACTTCGCCAACGACCGCACGGCGATCTCATTCGCTGCCTCGCTCGGCATCCTCCTGTTCGGCCTGGCCGGGCCGCTCTCCGGCGCCCTGATGGATCGCTTCGGGCCGCGGCGTACAATGCTACTCGGCATGGCGCTGGTGGGCGCGAGCATGCTGCTGAGCGCACGCATGACATCACTCTGGGAGCTGCACCTGTTCTGGGGCGTGGCGAGCGGCTTCGGCACCGGCATGGCCTCGGCGGTGCTGGGCGCGGCGGTGGCCAGCCGCTGGTTCGTGGCGCGGCGCGGTCTGGTGGTGGGGTTGTTCGGCGCATCCACCTCAGCCGGGCAACTGATCTTCGTACTGCTGCTGGCCGCGCTGGCGGAGCGCTTCGGCTGGCGCGCCAGCACCCTGGCCCTCGGCGGCGCGGCGCTGGCCGTGTTGCTGCCCACCCTGCTGCTGATGCGCGACGACCCGGCGGACGTGGGGCAGCGGCCCTACGGCGTCCCGGCCGACGCGCCGCAGGTGCCGAAGCCAACCCCGGAGGCGGGCGTGATGGGGCGGGCGCTGCGCTCGTGGACCTTCTGGCTGCTGTGCCTCACCTTCTTCGTTTGCGGCGCCACCTCGAACGGGCTGATCGGCGTGCACTTCATCCCGCACGCGGTAGACCACGGCATCGGCCAGGTGATGGCCGCCGGCGCGCTCTCGCTCATGGGCCTGTTCAATTTCGTCGGCACGATCGGCTCCGGCTGGCTGACCGACCGCTACGACCCGCGCAGGCTGCTGTTCCTCTACTACGGCTTCCGCGGCCTCTCGCTGCTCCTGCTGCCGTTCACCACCAACCAGGCCGGGCTGGTGGCCTTCGCGGTGCTGTTCGGGCTGGACTACATCGCCACGGTGCCGCCCACCGCGGCGCTGGTGGCGGACACCTTCGGGCGGCGCAACGTGGGCACAGTGTTCGGCTGGGTGTTCTGCGCGCACCAGGTGGGCGCGGCGCTGGCGGCCTGGATGGGCGGCGTGGCGCGCGCCTCGCTAGGCGACTACGCGCTGACGTTCGTGGCCGCGGGGGCGCTGGCCGTGGTGGCAGCCGGCCTGTCGCTCCGCATCGGGCGCGGCATAGCCGTGGCGGCACCGGCGACATCGGCTCAGTAACATCCACGCTATCCACCACGAAGACCCGAAGGCGCGAAGGCACGAAGCGGAGAAGTAGACGATGCCGTGCTGGCTGAAATGCTGTGCCATATATCATTGTGTGTGTGTGCGCCATCAGCATGCAGCGCGGCGTTTCGGCTATCCCGAGCCCTTCCCTATCTTCGTGCCCTGGTGCCTATCCAGATAACCCGGCTAGGGTGGGGTTTCAGGGGGAGGGCTGCGCCCTCCCCGAGGTATCCGGCTAGGCACTACGTGCCTTCGTGGTACAGGTAGGGCATGACAGAAGAGACGGCACTAACGCTTGAGACGATCGAGCACGCCCGTGAGCGCATCGCCCCCTACGTGCGCCGCACGCCGCTGCTCCCCGCGCCGCAGGCCCACCCCGACGCGCCACCTGGCCTGCGGCTGAAGCTGGAGAACCTGCAGGTCAGCGGCTCGTTCAAGGCCCGCGGCGTGTTCAACCACCTGCTCCAGTTGGACGAGGCGCAGCGCCGCAGGGGCGTGGCGGCCGCCTCGGGCGGGAACCACGGCTTGGCCCTGGCCTATGGCGCGCACCGCCTCGGTATCCCGGCGGTGATCTACCTGCCGGAGCGCGCCAGCGCGGACCGCGAGGCGCGCATCGCCGCCTGGGGCGCGCGCGTGATCCGCTACGGCGCCGCCTGGGATGATGCGCACGCTCGTGCGCTCGAGCACGCCGCCGCCGAGGGCCTGACCTACATCCACCCCTTCGACGCTGCACGCACCGTGGAGGGCCAGGGCACGCTCGGGCTGGAGTTGCTGGACGACTTGCCGCAGCTGGACCTGGCGCTGATCGCGATCGGCGGCGGCGGGCTGATCGGCGGGGTGGCGGCGGCCATCCGGCAGCGCCAACCGCACGCACGCGTGATCGGCGTCGAGCCAGTGGGCGCGCCCTCGATGCTGCGCAGCTTGGAAGCCGGCAGGCTCACGCCGCTGCCCGCGGTGCGCACCATCGCCGATACGCTCGCGCCGCGCGCGGTGAGCCAGCGCACGCTGGCCCTCACACAGCGCTACGTGGAGCGCGTGGTGCTGGTGGACGACGCGCAGATGGTGGCGGCCATGCGCTGGCTGTGGGTGGAGTGCAACCAGTTGGTGGAGCCAGCCGGCGCCGCGGCGGTGGCGGCCGTGCTCAGCGGCGCGGTGGACATCTCCGGGGCACGCTGCCCGGTGGCCCTGGTGTGCGGCGGGAACGCAGCCGTGGAGTGTGTGTTCACCGGGTATCCGCCCGCGAGGTAGGTGTCTAATACCAATACTTTTCAAATAAGCGGGCGCTGCCCGCAGCGTGGGGGGGTGCGGGGGCCTGCGGC
>DATMBA010000689.1:0-10454 GCA_035559635.1 Roseiflexaceae bacterium | reverse complement strand
CGACGGGCGTGGTCTCCGGCACGCTGGACGTGACCACGCTCACCGCCACTTCCCTCGGCGACCCGTCGGTGACCGGCAGCGCGCGCGAGCACACGACGGTGCGGCAGTCGTTCGGCTCCTCGCTCTCGCCGCGCTTTGTCGAGCTAGTGGAGCCGGGTGAGACGCTGGAGTTCCGCCACACCCTGGTGAACATCGGCAACGCGCTGGACACGTTCGCGATCAGCGCCACTGCCACGCTGCCCTGGCCGCTGACCGTCTCGCCAGGGAGCACCACGTTGGGGCCGAGCGCGTTCGACTCGTTCATCACGCTGCGGGTGCAGGTGCCGGCGGACGCGCCGCTGGGCGCGGTGAACCGCATCACCGTCACCGCGGCCTCGCGCGGCGGGCCGGGCCACGTGAGCGCCGTGGAGCACGTGATGGCGCTGCCGCCCCTGCCGCAGCCGAAGGTGGAGTACCCGGCGTATCTGCCGGTTATCTGGCGGTGATGGGAGGGGCCGGGAGGGCCAGGCCCTCCCGGCAACCCACCCTTTCCACTGGCTGTGTGTGCAGCACATGCGAGTCGCTCATGAAAATACTCCTCCTGCATGGCCCCAACCTCAACATGCTCGGGCGGCGCGAGCCGGAGATCTACGGCCGCACCACGCTGGCCGAGATCGACGCGGCGCTGGCGGAGCGGGCGGCGGCAGCCGGGGCCACGCTGCTGGCGCTCCAGTCTAACCACGAGGGCGCGCTGATCGACTTCCTGCAGGCCGAGGGGCACGACGCCGATGGCGTGATCATCAACCCCGGCGCCCTCACCCACTACGGCCTGGCGCTGCGCGACGCGCTGGCGAGCCTGCAGGCGCCGATCGTCGAGGTCCACCTCTCCAACGTCTATCGGCGCGAGCCGTTCCGCCACACCTCGGTGGTGGCGCCGGTGGCCACCGGGCAGATCGCCGGCCTCGGCTGGCGCGGCTACCTGCTGGCGCTCGAATGGCTGCTCACCAGAGGCTAGGGGAGGGGCGGAGGGCAGGCCCTCCGCGAAATCCTCGTATCACCCATCGAGACGGCGCAGCCGTCTCGATGGGTTGGCCTATGCTATAATGGCGCGCCAGCGACCGCCGGCAAGCGTAAGGGGAGGGGCAGGGCGGCCGCAGCCGGCCCGCGAATCCTCGCCGGGGAGGGGCAGGGCGGCCGCAGCCCCTGGAATCCCCGTGGGGGAGTTTTCCGGGCGGGCTACGCCCGCCCGGAAAACTCCCCCTCATGAGATTATTTTGTAGCCCTAGAGTGAAGATAACGGGAGAGCCGCACAGCTATGAGCGAGGCCCCGCCTGAGCAGCAGCGCCGCTCGGCCGCAGACGACTTCGGTCTCGAGGCGGTCCGCGAGCTGCTGCAGATGATCAGCGAGACCGACGTCACCGAGATCTGCATCGAGCGCGGTGACGCGCGGCTTGTCATCAAGCGCGGCGCGCCCGCCGCCCAGCCGCAGGTGGTGGTGCAGCCGGTGGCGCCGGCCATCCACCACGCGCCCGCCGTGCTGAACCCGCCCGCGCCTGTGGTACCTGCGCCCGCGGCACCCGCGCCCACGCCCGCGGCGCCCCAGGTGGCCGACCACCCCGAGGCCCTGCCGCCCGGCAGCGTGATCAGCGCGCCGATGGTCGGCACTTTCTACGCTGCCGCCTCGCCCAAGGACCCGCCCTTCGTCAGCGAGGGGGACACCATCCACGCTGGGGACAAGGTGGGCATCATCGAGGCTATGAAGATGATGAACGAGATCGAGAGCGAGTTGAGCGGCCGGGTGACGCGCATTCTGGTGAAGAATGGCCAGCCGGTGGAGTATGGCCAGCCGCTCATGGTCGTCGAGCCGCTGTAGGTTGTACTTGGAACATTGCACGTTCGCACGTTACACGTTGGGGACCCGAGCGGAGCTCTTCGGCCCCGATCGGTCCCCGGTGACGTTCAACGTGCAACGTTCAGACGTGCAACGTTGAACACATGCGCCTACTGACCGTCTCCCAACTCAGCCTTTACCTCCGAGAGTTGCTCGAGTCCGACGACATCCTGCGGGACGTGTGGGTCGAGGGCGAGATCTCGAACTTCAACCGCCACGCGGGCTCCGGCCACTGCTACTTCAGTGTGAAGGACAGCGGCGCGGTGCTGCGGGGTGTGATGTGGCGCAGCTACGCCGAGCGGCTCGGCGGCCTGCCATCCAACGGCGACGCGGTGCTGGTGCATGGGCGCGTGTCGCTCTACGAGCCGCGCGGCGACGTGCAACTCTACGCCGACATCATCCAGCCGGCGGGGGTGGGGCTGCTGCAGGCGCAGTTCGAGCGCCTCAGGGCGCGGCTCGAGGCCGAGGGGCTGTTCGACCCCTCGCGCAAGCGGCGGCTGCCGGAGTTGCCCCGGCGTATCGGGGTGGCCACCTCGCCCACCGGCGCGGCGCTGCAGGATATCCTCAACGTGCTGCGGCGGCGCTACCCGCTGGCCGAGGTGGTGCTCGCGCCCTGCCAGGTGCAGGGGGCCGGCGCCGCCGAGACGGTGGTGGAGGCGCTTTATGCGCTCTACGACGCCGGTGTGGACGTGATCATCGTGGCGCGCGGCGGCGGCTCGGCCGAGGATCTGTGGGCTTTCAACGAGGAGGTGGTGGCGCGGGCGGCCTTCGCCAGCCCGGTGCCGATCGTCAGCGGCGTGGGCCACGAGACCGATACGACGATCATCGACTACGTGGCCGATGTGCGCGCCCCCACTCCCTCGGCGGCGGCCGAGATCGTCTCGCCGGACGTGGCGGAGCTGGCGGACGCCGTGGCGGGCTTGCGCGCGGCGCTGGACGAGGCGCTGCTGGAGCAGGTGGCACGCGCGCGGGGCGAGCTGGAGGGCCTCAGGCGGCGGCTCGCGCAGCAGTCCCCGATGGCACGCGTGCAGCGCGACCGGCAGATGCTGGATGAGTTGCTGCGGCGGGCCTCGGCCGCGCTGGCGCACGATGCCACGCTCAAGCAGGCCCGGCTGGAGGGCGCGCTGCGGCAGCTGGCGGCGCTCAGCCCCCTGGCGACGCTCGGGCGCGGCTACGCCGTGGTGCGCCGCGCATCCGACGGCCGGGTGGTCACCTCCCCCGCGCAAATTGCCCCTGGGGAGGCCGTTGATATTACGGTGCGGGACGGATCGTTCGGCGCCAGGCGCGTTGAAGGTTGAAGGCTGGGAGGCAGGAGGTCTCGCCCCCTGTTGTAAACGCGCGCAAGCGCAGCGCGGGGGTGTGGGGGCGCAGCCCCCGCACATATCTCCCTTTCCTGCTTCACAAATCGTAGGATTGCTACAGAGCGATGGCAGACCAGACGAATACCATGACGTACGAGTCCCTCTTCGCGCGCATGCAGGAGATCGTGGCCGCGCTGGAGGCCGGCGAGCTGCCGCTGGAGCGGGCGCTGGCGCTTTACGAGGAGGGGGTGGCGGTGGCGGCCGCGTGCCAGCGCCTGCTCGATAACGCGGTGCTGCGGGTGCAAGAGCTGCAGGGGAGCGGCGCGGCCCGGCCCGGCCCGCGAGAGGACTAGCGCATGGACGCCGAGAAGGTGTATCGCTACCCCCGCGCGTTCACCTGGGCGATCGAGTTGCTCGCGGCGCTGGCTGTGGCGGTGGTGGCGCTCCTGCTCGGGCGGGACCTGCTGCGCTACCTGTGGTCCGCTTTCGGCACCGACGACGCGCTGTTCAACCGTATCCCCCAACTGCGGGACGTGGTGCTGGCGATCAATGGCGGGCCGGTGGTGCGCGTGATCGACCCTCTCGCCACGCTGCCCACGCTGCTGCCGCCGCTCGGCCTGACCGCGCTGGTGCTGTTGCTGGCGCTCCTGCTGCGCAACAGCCTGCCGACGCTGCGCGCCAGCCCGCGCGGGCTGCTGGTGGAGTTTGCCGGGGGGTGGCTGCCGGTGCCCTGGGAGAGCATCAAGGCCATCAAGGTCACCGAGTCCGGCGAGCGCTTCGTACTGCTGGCCGAGACTGACGCCGGCCACCTGACCGGGTGGCACCGCTGCTACAGCCTGATCTACCGCCTCGGCTTTCGCCCCGCCTTCCTGATCACCTCGGCGATCGGGGACTTCGACGGGCTGGTGAAGACCCTGCTGAGCGAGACCGACCGGGTGGCGCGGGTGCTGGAGAACGTCCGGCCGGCGCAGCTGCAGGAGGACGCCAGTTCGCCGCTGTTCCGGCTGCTGCTCAGCCCGGCGTCCTTCTTCGCGCAGCGCAGCGGCCCGCCGCCGGCCCCGGCCGAGGTGCGCTCGGTGGCCGCCAGCGGCGAGGTGGTGCGCGGCGCCTACCCCGGCCGCATCACCGCCATCCTCACCTGGGGCACCGGCATCGTGGCCGCGCTGGTGCTGGTGCGCTATGTGGTGGCCTGGCTCTCCTTCCTGGCGCTCACCTTCCCGCAGCTGCGCCTGCTGCCGGTGTTCGACCGGCTGCAGCTGCGCGAGCTGCCCGCACCGTGGTGGCTGCTGGTGGCGGCGCACCTGGTGCTGTTCGGCCTGGGGTGGCTGCTGCTGGCCATCCGCAACCTGCTGCCGGAGCTGGAGGCGCGGCGGGAGGGGCTGGTGGTGCGCTATTTCGGGCGCGAGGTGGTGGCGCCCTGGCAGCGCATCCGGGCGGTGAAGGTGACCGAGTTCTCCGAGCGCAGCCAGGTGGTGCTCATCCAGTTCGGCGGCGGCCTGCCGGCGGCGGCCCGCCTGGCCAGCCTGATCTATGACGGCAGCCTGGCGCCGGGGGTACTGCTCACCTCGGCGCTCAGCAACTTCGAGCCGCTGCTGCAGCGGGTGATCCTCGAGGTGATGCGCCACCCCGGCGAGCACGAGACCCCGACCGACTCGCCGATCTTCCAGAGCGAGGCGCGCTCCGACCTGCTGCTGCTCAGCTTCCAATCCAGTGCGGCGATCGACCGGGTGGTGGAGGAGGCCAAGGCGGACGAGGAGACGAAGGCGCTCTCGGCCGGGCGGGTGCTGCGCGCGGCGCGGCCGATGGTCTGGCTGGCGCTGCTGCCGGCGCTTATGCTGTTTGGCGAGCGCGCGCTGGTGCTGGGCGTGCTGCCAGACGCGCGGCTGGTGATCACCGCGCTGGTGCTGTTCCTGTTGAGCATGCTGGAGTGGCCACTGGTGGCGCTCGGCTCGATCGCGCTGGACGAGATGACCGGCGGCGGGGAGGAGGGCAACCGGGCGGTGTACCTCTACCCGCTGGTGCAGCTGCCGCGCTCGCTGCCGCTGCTCGGCGCGCTGGTGCTGCTGCTGGTGGGTGTGCCGGCGGCGCCGACGCTGCTCTGGCTGGCGGCGATCGGCTGGTCCTTCCTGCTCGCCGCCGGCCTGTGGGGCGACCTGTACGACTGGCGCGGCGGACTGCTGCTGGCCGGCGGCCTCATCCCGGTGGCGTTCCAGCTCTTCATCCTGGTGGGGTACCTTATTGTGCGTTGAACGTGTGAATGTTTGAATGGTGAACGTTGAACGTCGAGCGCACTTCGTCTACTAGCTGCGGGTGGGGTGCCCTTTGGCCCCCCCGCGCGTGATACGCCTCCACTCCCCCACACCCGCTCTTCGTAGGGTATACTACCGCCGTTCGTAGAAACCTTGCCCCGGAGCGACCATGACCCGTGTGACCGACCGGGTGGACGCCGCGTACCTGGCGCAGGCGCCGCCGCGGCCGTTCCCCGCCGCGGTGCTCCCCGAACTGCTCGGCGACTACGTGCTGGGTCGGCCGCTGCGTGCGCTGCTGGACCCGCCGCTGCTGGTGTGCCTGGCGCTGCTGCTGCTGCTGGCAGGGGCGCGCGCCCACTGGCTGCTGTGGGCGCCGCCGCTGCTGGTGGCGCTGTGGCGGCTTGGGCGCGCGGGCATGCGTGTGGTGGGCCGCGTGCGGGACGAGCTGGCATTGCTACGGCATGGGCGCACGGTGCGCGCCCACGTGCTGCGGCTGCGGCCCAGCCGCACCCTGCTGGGCGAGATCGACGGCGCGCTGCTGTATTGCGCCATCCCCGTGGCGCCACGCCGCACCTACGTCGGCGCCGTGTGGCTCTCGGACGGCACCGAGGCGCTGGAGTTGGCCCGTGCCGGGCGGGTGACGGTGATCTGCCTGCCGCGCGCCCCTGGCACCTGGCGCATCGTGGAGCCGCTGCGCTCCGAGGTGCGCTACGACTACAAGCACCCTGCCCCGCAGCTGCTCAGCGAGTGAGACAAGTGTGGCTTCAGCGAGGCTACACCCTCGCTGAAGCCACGCTCTTTGTAGTGGGAGGGCGAAGCCCCCTGGCCCCTCCCCACTCAGGGGAGCACCGTCTTGAAGATCAGCGAGTCGATCAGCGCCTCCACCGGTGCGCGGTCGTCCGTGAAGGGCGTGTAGCGCGTCTCGGCCGGGTCGAACCGCCGCGCCACCACGGTCTCCATCACGGCACGCAGCGCTGGCTCGCTGATGCGCCCGTAGTTGCCCACGAAATGCGCTAGCCCGTCACCCTGCTCGCGGCTGACGCCGACGATGATCTGGTTGCCCTGGCGCGGCGTGTCGATGATGTACACCTGCGGGAAGACCTGGCTCATCGTGGCGGCGATCGACTCCCCCAACCGGGTGTCGCCGTCCGGCCCCACGCCGGCGTTCACCACCGCCACACCGTCGGGCGTGAGGCGCGAGCGCACCAACTGGAAGAACTCAACGGTAGTCAGGTGGAAGGGGATGTACGGCTGGTGGTAGGCGTCCATCCCGATCACGTCGTAGGTCGCGTTGCCGGCGCGGGTGGCCAGCCAGAAGCGGGCGTCCTCGGCGTAGATGTGATAATTGGGGTGCTCTGAGCCTACCGCCGCATCGTTCACGCCGAAGAAGCGCCGTGCCAGCGCGACGATCGCCGGGTCGATCTCCACCGCGTCCACGCGCGTGTCCGGGCCGTAGAGCGCGAGGAACTGCGCCGGCACCGTGCCGGCCGCCGCGCCGAGCATCGCCAGGCTGGTGACCTCCTCGGGGCGCCGGTCGCGCACGAAATACGGCGCGACGGCGAAGTAGTCCCACGGCCCGCCGCCGGTGGTGGTATCGAGCGGGTCGCGGGTGCGCTCGTAGCGGGTGTTGTAGATCGAGTGCACCGCCAGGCCCTCGTTGAGCAGCAGCACCACCTGTTCGCCGAAGCGCGGGTGCTGGCGGGTGGCCACCTGGATATAGTTCGTGCCGGACTCTGCCTCATACACCAACTCGCAGCCGCGGCAGTCGGCGGTCTTGATCGCGCCGCGGCTGCTCAGCCCGAAGGCGGCCAGCGCGGCCACGGCGCCGAGCGCCAGCAGGTAACGCCAGTCCCGCAGGCCGAGCGCGCCGAGGGCGGCCAGCAGTGCGGCGAACAGGAAGGTGGTGGCGGCGCTGCCGAGGGTGGGGATGAGATACAGCGCGGTGAGGAAGGTGCCGACGATCGAGCCGACGGTGGAGAGGGCCGAGATGGTGCCGGCCGCGCTGCCGGCCGCCGCCACGCCGCCGGCGCGGTGGAGCTGCAGCCGGACGGCGAACGGGCTGACCATGGCGAGCAGCGTGACCGGCGCGGCGAACAGCAGCAGCACGCCGAACAGCGCGCCAAGGAAGCCGCCCACCGCCAGTTGGGCCACCGCGCTCTGGGCCAGGCCGAGGATCGGGCGCGCGAGCGGCGGAATCAGGGCGGTGAGCACACCGGCCAGCACGATCAGCCGGTACAGCACCCGCTCGTCCGGCCGCCGGTCGGCGAGCCGGCCGCCCAGGTGGTAGCCGAGCGCCAGGTAGATCAGCGTCATGCCGATCACCACCGCCCAGATCGGCTGCGAGGTGCCGAAGAACGGCGCGAGCAGGCGCGAGGCGAGCATCTCGACGCCCAGCGTGCCGACGCCGGCCAGGAAGACCACCAGCAGCAGAAACCGGCCCGAGCGCAGCGTCGCGTCGCGGGCCGGTGCCGCGCTGTCAGGGGAGGGTGGGTTCATGCGGTGATGGGCGATTGGTGAGAGGTGAGAGGCGATAGGTGAGAGGCGAACGCCCTATAACCGATCGCCCATCGCCCATTGCCTCTCACCTGCCGTTTCGTACGCTGAAGCGTCCGTTGGTGTGCTACGCGCGCCGCTTTCGAGCGGGCGAAAGCCCTGCGGAAACCCTGGGCAGACGTCCGCCGCCATGGACTAGAGTCTATCCGCAAACGGTGTTTGCGGGGGCTTGGGGGGCGCAGCCCCAAACAATCTTCTCAAAGGTCTTTTGGAGGGGTGCAGCCCCTCCAAACCTCCCGCTTTGCGGATACGCCCTAGTAGCTCGGGAACGCCGTGCTGATCAGCTGGCCGAGCGCCTGGAGCAGCAGCATCGCGATGATCGGCGAGAAGTCGAACATGGGCATCTGCGGCAGCAGGTTGCGGATGGGCGACAGCATCGGCTCGGTGATGTCGTTCAGCACCCGGGTGATGCGCATGTTGCCCATCGGGTCCACCCAGGAGAGCAGTACGCGCCCAAGGATGGCGAACGAGAGCACCTGGAGCAGCATGAGAATAAAGCTGAGAATGAAGCCTGAGCCGGACATATATGCAACTGCCTCCTCCGCAGGGTGTGTGAACGGATACCGGTATTATACCATCTTACCGTTGCATGTTGAACGTTCCACGTTGAACGTATGGCGGGCTTGATGGGGGGCGTACGGCTTCGAGGCCATCCCGGCACGTTCAACGTTCAACCTGCAAACGCTTCCTCACCGCCGCGGCGTGCGCGGTAAGCCCCTCGGCCTCGGCGATGCGCGCGGCGGCCGGGCCGATGCGGCGCAGCGCGCTATCGTTCAGGCCCACCAGCGAGATCACCTTGCGGAAGTCGTCCACATTCACCGGAGAGGCGAAACGCGCCGTACCGCCGGTGGGCATGATGTGCGACGGCCCGGCGGTGTAGTCCCCTAGCACCTCGAACGAGCGCTCGCCGAGGAAGATGCCGCCGGCGTTGCGCACCTTGCCGACGTGCTGCCAGGGGTCCGCCACGAGCAGGCAGAGGTGCTCCGGGCCGTACTCGTTCGCCAGCTCCAGCGCCGCGTCCAGGTCTGGCACCAGCACGATCCCGCCGCGCCGCTCCACAGTCTCGGCGGCGGCCTCGGCGCGCTCCAGGGACTCGATCTGGCGTGCCACCTCGGCCTGCACCGCGTGCGCCAGATCGCCGCTGGGTGTGAGCAGGATGGCCGAGGCCAGCACGTGCTCAGCCTGCGCCAGCAGGTCCGCCGCCACCAGCCGTGGGTCGGCGGCGGCATCCGCCACCAGCAGGGTCTCGGTAGGGCCGGGCAGCGCCTCGACCCCCACCACGCCGTAGACGGCGCGCTTGGCGAGCACGACGAACAGGTTGCCCGGGCCGGCCACTTTGTCCACTTGCGGCACGCTGGCGGTGCCGTAGGCCAGCGCGGCGATCGCCTGGGCGCCGCCGAGCCGGAAGACGCGCTCCACGCCGGCCACGTGCGCGGCGGCGAGCACCACCTCGGCGATCTCGCCGGTAGCGCGTTGGGGCGGCGAGCAGACGATGATCTCGGCCACGCCGGCCACGCGTGCTGGCACGGCGGCGTGCAGCAGCGAGGAGGGCAGGGGTGCGCTGCCGCCAGGCGCGTAGATCCCCACCCGTTGGAGGGGCACCACCAGTTGGCCGAGCGCGCCCTCGGGGCCGAAGTCCACCCAGGAGGTGCGCGCTTGCCGGCGGTGGAAGCGCTC
Organism: Roseiflexaceae bacterium; assembly: GCA_035559635.1. GTDB lineage: Bacteria > Chloroflexota > Chloroflexia > Chloroflexales > Roseiflexaceae > CALJIC01. The sequence goes on along the minus strand of DATMBA010000689.1, from coordinate 804 downwards.
GAGCTGCCCGGCCGCGAGGGTCAAGGCCTCCAGGAGCGCCGGGTCGAGTTGCTCCGCGGCCTGCGCCAGGCGCTCGCGGGGCACCTCAAGCGGCCCGGCGTAGCCGTCCAGCCGTGCGCCCCAGTCGCGTAGCGCTGCATCGCCACGGGCGCGCACGTCCGCGATGATGCGGTCCACCGCCTGGGGAGGGGTGAGCGGCTCGCCGAAGGCGCGCGCGATCGATTCCAGCACGGCCGGCGTGGCCTCCACCTCGTCCAGCGGGGCGCGCCGCAGGATGGTGCGCCGCGCGGCGGCGATATCGTCGAAGATCGGGATGGGCATGGCAGTCCTCCCCGTGCGTGAGTCCGGCGGTATTGTACCGTATCGGCGGCGACGCCCGCGCCGCATGGGCAATGGGCAATGGGGACAACGGGGTTCCACCGTGCACAACGCGATTGTAGGGGCGCAGCAGGGGCCGGCCCTAACAATGCGCGTTGCCGATGGCCGGTCCCTGCTGCTACGGCATGGCAGGTGGGCGCGGCGGGCATGGAGGCGGTCCGACGCCAGCGGCGGAGGCGTAACCTTTCGGGCGCCTGCGGCGTATCTATAACGGTGACACATACACCGGAGATGGTGAAACCGCATCCGTTTCGCTCACACTTCGACGCACCGCACGGACGGATGTCCGGGTACACTCGGACATCGCAGACGCACGCTACTACCAGGAGGACTACGTGTTCAGTACGACGTTCCGGGTCCGGCTGGCCCGCCTCGCGCCACTCGCGCTACTGCTGGCGTTGCTCACCGCGTGTGGTGGCGGGGCGG
>DATMBA010000688.1:0-2990 GCA_035559635.1 Roseiflexaceae bacterium | reverse complement strand
GTGGGGTGTGGGGGCGGCGGAGCCGCCCCCACACCCCACCGGGGGAGGGGCTTGCGGGGGCCTGCGGTCCCCGCACCCCCACACTTCGGGCAGCGCCCGCTTATTTGAAAAGTATTGGCTCTAGAACACGTTCAGGAACACCGGCACCCGGACGGCCTGGAGGTCGCCGGCTAGCTGCATGACGGCGTCCTTGCCGGGGAAGGGCACCGGGCCGACGAAGCCGCTGCCGCCCTGCAAGAACGGGGCGAGGGTGGGTACAGCGTCGGAGACGTTGTAGTAGATCGGCGCCGGCAAGCCGTTAGGGTTCGGCACCAGCCCGCCGATGTCGCGCAGGAGCGCCAGGTGCTCGGTCTCGGAGGCGGCGTGCTGCGCGGCGGTGGCGGCCAGGCGCGGGTTGCCGAGCTCGGCGAAGCGGCGCGTGGCGGCCAGGTAGGCGCCGACGAAGGCCGTCTCGGCGGCGGTGAAGATGGCGGTGTTCATCGCCCGGTCGCTGAGGAACTTCTCCGGCACGTAGAACTTGTCGGTGAGCGCTCTGCCGCCGGCCGAGGTGAGGAAGTCCAAGTGGTACAGCTCGGCGCTCATGGCGAGCTTGAGGTAGGCCACGGCGGCGGCCTCGAAGTCGAGCGGGTTGTTGAGGACCGTGTAGTAGTAGGCGGACACGGCCAGCGTCTCGGCGGTGGCAGCCAAGTTCAGGATGGTCTGCGGCTCGTCGTTGGCGTTGTGCGCGGCAGAGGCGCTCTGTAGGCCGAAAGCGTGGGCGAACCCGAGGGCGGCGGCGCCGCCGCCGACAGCGGCGACACCTTTGAGGAACCCGCGGCGCGTGCTGAGCGTGGTCATCTCGATCTCCCTTTCGCATACTTCTGATCTGTCACACGGATCGTGGGCTTGGGTTTTCAAGGGAGGGCTTCGCCCTCTCTTTGGACCCTCCCTTCACGCGGTGGGTGAGGTCTCCAGCGAAAGCTTCACCCTCCCGTGGACCCTCCCGGCTGATCGGGCGGGTGGGGTTCCAGGGCGGCGAAGCCTTTCTGGACCGCTTCCGTGTGGAGGGCCACAGCGGCCCTCCCTGGACTCTGCGAAGGGAATCGGGAGATGGATCTCTCTACTCGACCTCCTCCACCTGCGCCAGGCCGGCGGTGGCCTCGCGCAGGGCGGCTGCGAAGGGCGCCGTCTGGGCGAGCGGCAGCGTGACGAAGAGCGTCACGTCGGCGGCGAACTCCTCGTCGGCGATCGTGCCGCCGTGGGCGGCCACTAGGCGGCGGGCCTGCTCATAGGCGGCGTAGGGCAGGGCCACGGCCAGCGTGCGGCGCTCGACCTTCTCCCCACGCGGTAGGGCGGCGAGCACGGCCTTCGCACAGTCGCCGTAGGCGCGCACCAAGCCGCCGGTGCCGAGCAGCGTCCCGCCGAAGTAGCGCGTCACCACCACCACCACGTCGCCCAGGCCACTGCCGCGTACCACCGCCAGTGTGGGGCGGCCGGCGGTGCCGGGCGGCTCGCCGTCGTCGCTCATGCCTTCGGTGGTACTGGCGCCGTGGCCGATCACATAGGCGTAGACGTGGTGGGTGGCGTCGGGCATCTCGGCGCGCACCGCGGCGATGAAGCTCCTGGCCTCCTCCACGCTGGCGGCGGGGCCGGCGCTGCCGATGAAGCGCGAGTTGACGACGCGGATCTCCACGCGGGCGCGGCCAGCGGGGATCATGCGAGGCTCGGGCATGCGGGTCTCCGTGGTGGGGGGAGGAGGACAGCGGATAGGGAAGCGGATTAGCGGATAGCGGACAGCGGATAGGGAAGCGGATTAGCGGATATAGCAAGCCTATGAGGTTTGTAAGCAACTCCTCGTCGATGGTCATCTGGATGGTCTTCACAGCGCTCCCCGGCCAGAATGGGGATACCTATCCACAGTGTATCACACATTGCTCCCGGCCCTCAGCGCCTCCGCCACTGCGGGTGTGGCGCAGAGTCGTGCGGGCGCTGACCAGTCCCGGCGGCTGATGAACTTTTCCTATCTCATCGGATCTTCTGACCGGGAGCGTGTACGATGGCGGGACCTGCGGCGCAGCAGAGGGCCTCGCTGAAAAAACTGAAAGTTTCCCGACGGTATCCTCTCGCCGCGCGGAGAGTTACCATAGTAGGGGGAGGGGCAGGGAGGGCAAGCCCTCCCTGCAAGACCCTCTTTCCACATGACGCTGGCCTGGCCTGCAAGCGCCCTGGCTGTGCGCTGTACGCGCCACGAGAGGAGAACGACCATGTTCCGTCCACGCATCTCGGCCGCGCTGCTGATCGCCGTCTGCCTTGCTTTGCTCGGGGCAGGCGCGGTGGGCGCGGCGCCCGGCAAGCCCAGGCCGAATAGCCAGGGCAAGGGGCCGAAGGCGCGCATCACCTGGAGCCTCCCGCGCGTCGACCGGACGCTGAGCCCCGGCGAGTCCGCCACGGTGGAGGTGGCGATCACGAGCAGCGCCGATGTGGACAACCTCCAGCTCTGGATCCCGGGCGGGTTGGGCCGGATGACGACGATGGCGGGCGCGCCCACCAGCCTGAAGGCTGGTCAGCCGGTCACGTTCACGCTGACGTTCACCATGCCGGCCACGGGCGCGCTCAGCCAGGGCGGTGTGGTGAAGGTGCGCGCCGGCCGGCGCAATCTGCCGGCCAACCTGCCGGTGCTGTTGACGGTGCGGGGCGCGCCGGTCTCGGGCGCGGGGAAATAGGGCGCCGTGCCCACCGCAATGTCGTAGGGTCGCAGCAGGGGCCACATACAACAACGCACGTTGAAGATGCGAGCCCCTGCCGCGCCCCTACGATTCGCGCCCCGTCGGGTATAATGGGGCGCTATGCAGCGAGACGAACCCCTGGCCTCCGACCCGGCGGGTGAGCGCGCCGCCCGCCCACCCCGCCGCCTGCCGCCGGCGCTGCTGCGCGCGCTACCCGGCACGCTGGCGGCGCTGCTGTTCCTGGCGCTGGCGCTGGGTCGCGGCGTGCTCGGGGCGGCCGCCCTG
>DATMBA010000687.1:0-10360 GCA_035559635.1 Roseiflexaceae bacterium | reverse complement strand
CCCGCCGCGGGGCCTCCGCCGCTTCCAGGAGCGCGATCGGGATCTCCGTCCCGCCCATGCACACCAAGAGCGTGCTGTCGGCGTCGCGCTTCATCTGCGCCCCCAGCTCCGGCGGCAGCAGCCACCGCGCGACCTGCTCGGGGTCGGTGAGCGCCTGCCAGACACGTTCGCGCGGCGCGTCGATCCAGATGCTGCGTTCGACGGTGAGCTGTTCCATGGCGTGGCCCTCCTATGTGCAACCGGTTAGTTGCACATAGTGTACGCGAAAATATGTTCGCCGTCAACCCCAGGTGAGAGGAGCGCGGGGATCGCGGCCGCGCCTGTGTCGGGGCGGGGGAACCCCGCCCCGTGTGAGCAGGTTCGTCGCACCCCGAGGGGAGCCTGGTCGGTCGTGGTCAGGGGGCTGCGGCGCCCGCGCCGAGCGTCGCAAGGTAGTGCTGCATCTGCTCCTCGTCCATGAACGGTGCCTGGAGCCGGATGATCTCACCGCTCTGCTGTTGGAAGAGCATATCCCCGCGGCCGAGCAGGTTCTCGGCGCCGGTGGTGTCGAGCACAATGCTCGAGTTGATGCTTGATGCGACGCGGAAGGCGATGCGTGTCGGAAGGTTGGCCTTAAGCGTCGAGGTGACGATATCGGCGCTAGGGCGCTGGGTGGCGAGCACGAGATGAATGCTCACCGAGCGCGCCGCGGATGCCAGTATCATCAGATCCTGCTCGAATGCGTCGCGCTCCTTCTTGCTCATCATACTGACGAGCAGGGCGTACTCGTCGATCAAAGCTACGATTGGAGGGAGCGCATCGTTCGGGTAGCGTTGATTGAACAGCTTCACCTTCGTGATTCTGGCCTTAGCCAGCAGATCCTGCCGCCGGGGCATCTCCGAGCGTACCAGCTCCAGCAACGCCTCGCGCGCCTCGTTGCGGTCCATGATCACCTTGCCGCCGCGCAGATGCGGCACGCTGTTGAAGAACGTGAAGTCGGTCCGCTTCGGGTCGATGATCAGCAGCTCCAGCGTACCCACCGGGTACACGGTCATCAGGCTGAGCAGCATGCTGCGCAGGAACGCCGACTTGCCTGAGCCGGTCGCGCCGGCAACCAGCAGGTGTGGGAAATCGGACAAATCCTCGATCAAAAGCGCGCCATCAGGCGTCACGCCGATCACGATCGGCAGCTCGGCCGGGCCAGGCGGCCTGAGGTTGTCGAGCAGTGGGCGCAGTTCGATCAGCTGAGGGTGCTCGCGTGGGATGTCTACGCCGACGAAGTTGGTGCGGAGGACATTGGCGATGATCGGCGTGCTGGCGAGCGCCAGATCACGAGCGAGATCCTCAGCAGCCGCCTGGAGTTTTTTGATCGTCTCGTTGCCGCTGAGACGCAGCTTGAAGCGCACAATGCTCGGCCCGACGTCGGCCAGGGCCGGGTCGATCGGCTGCAGCTGCACGCCGCGCCGGCGCAGCGCCCGCTCCAGTTCGTGCGCTTTCTCCTTGAGCCACTGCTGCTCCTGGGACTCGTGGGTCGCCGCGGGTTCAGCCGTGGTGGGCTTGGGCGATGCTCCCGTTGGTGGTCCCTGGTTCGCTACCGCCGGCGCACCCGCTGGGCCAGTGCTTGGCTCCTCTATCTGTGTTGAGGCGGGGTAGCTGACGGGAAATGGCGCGCGAAGCGCTGCGCCGCCTGTCACCATCCCACTGTCGCCTGCCACTTCCACCGTAGGCGTTGGTCGCTCGGCTGCGGGCGTCCACATCTCCGCGGGGGTGTGTCCACCGCCGGCCTCGATCAACGTGCGCAGCACCTGACAGAGCTCGTTGCGCCCGTAGTGGTGCGCCCAAAGCGGCACCTCGGGGACGCCCTGCGCCGGCTTGCTCACAGGGTGCTCGTCGGGGCCGCTCGCCACACTCACCTGCCCGTCGGAGCAGAACGCCCAGGCATGGCCCTCCACCGTGACCTCGAACACGCCAGTGTGGAGCCGCTCGCGGAACAGCTCCCACAGTGCCTGCTGCTCCAGCTCCACCGTCAGGTTGCCGGCCACCGCGCGGTACAGCTGGTCGTACCAGTAGAGCGCGTCCAAGTGCACGCCGCCCGCCGCGAAGGCCAGGGCGAGGCGGCTCACGCCACGGCGCACCTGCTCCTCGGCATCCGCGGCCTCGCCGGGGAAGGAGAGTTGGCCGACACACTTGGCCTCCAGAATCTCCAGGTGGAGGTGCAGTGTGCCGCCCGCGCCCTGGCTGATCGCGACGAACAGCAGGTCGGGGAACTTGCCGCCGCCGAACCAGTGCTCGAAGTCGTCGAGCAGGATCCAGGTGGTCAGCACATCGGGGGTGCGGGCGCGGTAGCGCCGCTCCGTCTCGAACTTCGCCGCCACCAGGCCGATCAGCTCATTGAGAAAGGCGCCCGGTCCCGCGGCGCGCAGCACGATGTCGCCGGAGACCTGCTTGGCCTGCGCCACGAGCTGCCCGGCCACCTGTGACAGGAAGGACGGCGTGGCGTTCGGCAGCATCTGCGCCAGGCGCGTGGCCAGCCGGCGCTCCACAATCGCCTGGGCCTTATGCGAGGACGAGACGGTCAGGTTGTGCTGCCGCTTGGCACCGAGGCCGAGCGAGTAGCGGATCACCTGCACCTTGTCGGGGAAGGCGGATTGGAGGAGAAAGCGGTCGATCGAGGTGTCGTAGCAGATCACCCAGTTGAAGTGATCGTGGAGTTGGCCAAGGTCGCGCTCCCACTCCACCAGCGTCAGCTCGCGGTAGAAGTGTGCCACTGCGGCCGGATCCACCGGCCGCCCCTCGATCGCCGCATGCTGAGCCAGCAGAAAGCGCCGCGCGACCGATGGCTGGCGCGGCTGGGTCAGCAGCAGACGCCGGTAATTCTCACCCTGCTGGAAGGGCTCCTGCTGTGCCCGATAGGTGGGCAGGTACTCCTCCACAGGCAGGTCTTCGCCGTCTGGCAGCTCGATCGCCGAGCGCACCTGCTGCCCGCGCTCGGCGAGCACGTCGGCGAGGATGACGATATCGTTGTCCTCGCGAGTCCGCAGTAGCTCCTCGGAGCGGCACTGGATTACCTTGAGGCTGATGGGCGGGAAGTATTCGCCGCGGCGCCGGTCGGAGGCCGCACTCTCTGCCGCGACCCACTCGCTCACGCGGCGGAACAGCGGCGCGCCGCGGTCCGTGGTGTGTACGATCACCGAGAGCCGCACCTGCCAGCCGCGGAGGGCGCTGGCCTTGGTCAGCCGCTCGACGAGCAGGCCGGGGAGGGCACCGTTGCGACATTCGTACAGCACGATCTCCAGCCCGTCGCGCACAAAGGGGTAGGTCTCGATGTAGTCCTGTACGACAGCGGTGATGCCATCGACGGCGCGCTGGGCGGCGATCTCGGCCTCGTCGTCAGCGAGGGTGACGGCGTCGAGTCCGAATGGCTCGCCGTGCTCCGCCTCGCGGAAGAAGAGCTCGTAGCCGTCGGCCTCCTCCACCGGCAGGAATCGCTTGGCCGGCAGGCCCTCGCCTGGCGGGAGCGCCAGGACCGGCGGGAAGTTGTTGGAGCCGTACGTGGCTGCCAATTCGCGCCGGAAGCGTGGCTCGTCCACGATCTGCACCGGCTGCGCGGGGTCAAGCAGCTGCTTGATGACCGTGCCGAAGTAGCGGGCGCGCTCGCGCCACCAGAGCAGCTTGAGCGGGTGGAGCAGCGGCACCACCGCCCAACGCTCGAAGTGTCGCGGGCCGATCATCCAGGCTTGGTTCAGCGCGCGGTAGCCGGCGCTCGCCTCCTGGCTCGTTCGTAGCTGCACGGTGGCGGTGTGGAGCAGGCCGTCGTAGGCGGCGATCAGCGCGTCGCAGGCGGCTGTGAGGATCCCGCCCTGCGCTGCGACGACGAACGCGGCCCAGGCGGCTTCCAGTCGCGCCAGCGCCTCGTCGAGCGCGGCCTCGGCTTGCGGCCTGATCCGGCGCTGGAGTGCGGCCATCAGCAACTCGCGCAGGTCGCGCGGCTGCTCGAACCAGACGCCGAGCGAGTGGATGGGGCGGCGGATGTCCAGGTCGCCCGCCTCCTCGCTGTGGGGGCAACTGTTGAACACCGGCACACGCAGGCGCGCGCCGCCGCTCTTCGCGAGTCGCTCGTGCTCGGCGGCGAGGGTGAGCGCGGTGGCAGCGGCGGGGCTGTCGGAGCGATACTGCCAGATCAGCTCGGCCCGGGCGATCTCCGCGCCGTCCGGTCCGCTCACGCTGACACGAAAGGGCAGCTCGAGGCGCACGACACGCTCGCGCTCCGGCTCATCCTCGGCATCGGCGGGCTGCTCCCGTGTGGCGAGCCGCTTCCAGAGCGGCTCCAGTTGCCAGTCCACGTCCAGCAAGAGGTGCTCGACGCCGCCGAAGAGTACCCGGAACGCGGTGAGGGCCTCCGGCAGATGCTTCTCGTCGCTCGCTGCCGCCAGGTTCGGCGCGACGTGGAGCCGCGTGCCGGGCTGAAGCTCAGTCTGGAGCGGCTGGAGGAGCTCGGCAGCGAGGGCGGTGAGGCCGACCAGGAAGTCGCCGTGCTTGCGGGTTCGGGGTTTCACCAGCCGGCGCAGCTCATTGCGAACAGCGCGCGGCAGGCTGTCGCCCAAGTCCACCAGCATGCGGTCCACCATTTCGCCATCCGGCTCGCGCCCGGCTCGCAGCTCGGTGAGCACGTCGGCGAGGCTGTCCGGCGCCGCGTCACTCTTAGGAACGGCAGCCTCGAGTTGGTCGGCCGCTCGGCTCAGCCGCTCGATGCGTGTGATGCGGTTCTTCGCCGTGATGACGAGCTGGATCTCGCGCCAGTCGATCTGCAGCACCTGGAGCGTTGCGGCGTGGTCGCCGCGCAGCTGGCCCTCGATGAAGCGCCGCAGCAGACTGCGTTTACGATCGGCTCCGAGGCCACCGATCGACTCGTCGTCATCGAAGGAGGCGTCCTCCAGGCGGCGGAGGTAGTCCTGGCGTGCACGCTCGTCAAGCACCTCGCCGCCGATGCGTGCGGCCGCGCGGAGCTGGCGGATGAGCTTATCGCCGCGGGGTGTGTTGAGCTGCTGCTCCAGCTCGAGGCAGCGGAACAGGCCGAGGTGCGGCAGGGCCAGTACGATCGCGCGGCCGATCGTCATGCTCGGCTGCTCCTGGAGCAGGTAGTCCACCGCGATCAAGAACTCCGTCAGGTCGCGCAGCTGCGGCTCGAAGAGCAGCCGGGCGAGCCGGCGCACGAAGTCGGCCAGCGTCTTGCGCGCGCCATCGTCTAGCTGATAGCTCCTGAAGGCGGCCTCGATGAGGTGAGCGAGGCCATCGCGCGAGAGCGAGAGCTCGGTGACGGAGTAGAGATCCTTGAGGCTCTGGGCGTCGGTCAAGAGGCGGTTCTGGATCAGCACCAGGGCCTGGCCGGCGGCGAGGTGGTTCCGGTACCAGGTGGCGGAGCGGCCGGGGGCCATCACCTGGTCCAGGTGGCCGGGGATCGGCTCGATACTGCGGACCTCAAGCGGGGTGTCGCCGAGGCGCCAGCCGCGCGCGGCGAGGGTGTCAAGCAGCGCTGCGTACACCCCCGTGCTGAAGCCGGAGATGCGAAAGAAGGCGCGGGCGGCGGGTCGCTCGCCCAGCTGGGCCGCCAGGTAGCGCCCGAGCGCGTCGGCGATGATCAGGTCGGTCGATGCTGACATGCGGGCTCCCTGCTTCTCACGACGCTTGGGCTGATTCACCGCCGCCGTACCAGGGACGTGGCGTCGGAGTACTGGGTCAGCAGGCCGGCGCGCTGCATGCGCTCGAGCAGCGCGTCGCGGTTGCGCGCGTAGTATTCCTCGTTGATCCGCACGCGCGCCATCAACTCGGCGGCACGTGCCTCACCCGGGCCGACGACGATCCCGTAGTGCAAGTACAGCTGCTCCAGGAAGGTGCCGAACGGCAGTTGCTCGCCGGGAGGCAACATCGCCATCACCAGGGTTTTCAGCAGCGTGTCGCCAAGCACGAAGCGGACCTGCGGCCCCTTGCGCGGGGCGATCAGGCCGATCGCCCGGCCGATCTTGCGGTGGATGCCGAGGAAGTTCTTGCGGAACTCGCCGCTCAGCCCCTCGAAGACCACGTCGCCGAAGCGCTGGAGCAGGCGCTCGCGATCTGCGGCAACCCTGTACTGCGCCCGGACCTCGTGCAGCGCAGTCTCATACTTGCCCTTGGCCCTGGTCTGCCCAAGCTGGAAGTACTCCTTCACCTTTTCGTCCAGGTACTCGTCTAGCTCCTCGCCAAGGGGGAGTTGGTCGGCCCATATGCGCAGCTTCTCCGCCACCAGGTCGCGTGCCTGGCGTAGTTGGAGGTCATCTTGCTCACGCAGCAGGGCGGCCGACTGCTCGCGCATCACCCCGCCATCCTGGTCGCCGAGGAGATCGACAAGGATGGTGGGCCGGCAGGCGTAGGCGCAGCTGCCGGAGGCGTGGCCCTCGGGGTGGCTGGCCGGGTGAGCCCGGTGGTAGATGTAGCAGACGACATGGAAGCCGATCAGGTGGGCCAACAGCTCCAGGCACTCTAGCGAGTCCAGGTCGTTGTTCAGGAAGGTGGCTAGGTCGTTGGCGATCTGCCGGTAGAGCGCGCAGTCGGGATCGAGGATCCAGCCAAGTGTGCCGGTGACGTAGGCCTGCGAGGCCCCATTTCGCTGGCACCACGTGATGTCGATCTCCCGCGCGATCTTGCCGAGGCTCTGGTTCTGCTGTGTCAGCAGCTCCCTCAGGCGGCGGCCGATATACGCGCGCTGCTCATGCTGGCCCTCGGTGCCGGCCGAGATCATCAGGTAGTAGAGCTCGCCGCCGCGGGCGAAGAAGTTGCGGGTCGTGAACTCGATCCCGCGATCCAGCTCGTAGGGTTCCAGTTCCTCGATCGACCACTGGTATTCTTGCTGAACCGAGCGACTCCGCTGTCCCTCCCAGAGCAAGAACTCCTCGTGGACCGGGAAGAGCGACTTGGCGAACCAGGAGCGCTCCTCCTCGATAGCCGAGAAGGAGCGCAGCAGCGAACGAACCTGCTCGACGACCTCATCGTTGACGGAGCCGTTCGGGCCGGGCATGAGGTGGCTCAGCCGCCGGCGCAGCTCGGCCACCGCATGGGTATCGCGGCTGTCGCGGTTTTTTTCGCGCTCATCGTAGAAGACGAAGCGGCGCAGGCCAAGGCGCCGGGGGACGCGGTAGGTCTCCAGGTAGCCCGCCTCGTCCTCCCGAGCTGGCAAGCCCTGGCCGAGGCGGTATTGGAAGCCGGAGAGCACGCTGAGAAACTCAAGCATGTACTCGATCCAATGCTGCCCGATGCGCAGCCGGTGACCCCAGATCCGTGCGGCGAGGGGGTGCTTCTCTTCTTTGTAGTTGCCGTAATACGATGTCATGTCCCTACCCTCCGGCGAGGATCACCCCCTGCTTGTCGATCCGCAGTCGCTTCAGGCTGTACCGCCGCCGCTCCGCGACGAAGAACTCCACCACATCATCGTCGGCGTCCGGCTCGCTAGCGAATGCGCTCAGCAGGCGATCTTTCAAGTTGCGCACGCTCAGCTCGCACTCCTCGGCGAGCACGTTGTAGGTGCCACCGTGGGCGAGGCGCATGAGGTACTCGAACAGCAGCAGGTTGAGGCGCCAGGACTGCGGCCCTGCGGCGGAAGGGTTGTGGAGCAGCAGCGCCGGTGGCGCCCCGATCCGCAGATAGAGATCGGGCCAGGCCCGATCGAAGGCCTGCTCCACGCGTGGGTCCACCCGGAGGAGGGTGATCCCGCTGGCCGGGATGGCGAGGCGCACCAGCGGGCGCGACTGCTCGGCGCTGTGGAGGTACTGGCTGGTCACGTACAACGTGTCGGAGTCGGTCAGGTAGAGCCGTGAGAAGGCGCGGTTGAGGCCGAGCACGAGGTGGCGGCATACCTCCTCGTGAGCGCCGCGCTCGTCGGCGAGGAGGCGCAGGTAGGTGTCGAGGTAGCGGAAGGCGATCAACTGGTTTACGCGCTGCTCGTCGCGCCACTCGAAGAACAGCTTGCGGCGGCAGTGGGGCAGCCAGGCGAGCAGCGCACCGGCCTCCTCGCCGGCGCGCTGCTCGGCGCCGCCCTCGACATACGCCAGGCGGTCCTGGCCGAAGCGCCGGAAGTCGAGGTCCACCGCTGGGGCGAAGAGTTGCCTGTGCGTGGCGGCATGCTCGCTCTGCTCGGCGCCGTTTACGATGAAGTCGTCGATCTCGAAGAGCGAGTGGTCGCCGACGCGCAGCCGGTCGAGGTGCTGCACCACGCTGGCCTTGCGGCGGAAGGCGCCGCCCTCGGGGCCGCCCCAGATATTCGCGTAGTAGGCGAGGCCGCTGCGGTCGGTGCGCCGGGCGTCGAGGCCTTGGAGCTCGTAACAGCGCCGATCGCCGGTGAGTGTGTAGGCCAGGTGAATGAGCATGTCGCGCACCGTGACGTGGATGTCGAGGTGCTCGAGCAGCTGGTAGAGCAGCTGCACCCGGCCGGCGATATGGGGATCGCTCAAGCGCAGGGCATTATGCCGCACCGGACAACGCTCGCGGATGGGGCACGGCGCGCACGCAGCCCAGTGCTCGTCCGCTGTCATCCAGCGCAATGCTGCAGGGACGAAGGTCGAGGTGGTCACCGCGGTGAGGTTGATCACCACCAGCTGCCGCGATCCGGCGTCCACACCACGCTGGAGTTGCTGTTCGACATCCTGGTAGAGCCTGGGTGTCTGCGCTTGGCCGAGCAGATCCCGCAGGCGGCCCTCGTTGGCGGCGATCAGATAGCGGTCGGCGCTTGCGGACTCGTGGGCCGCCGCAAGCTTCCGGAGCACGTCGATCCCGCCCTCGGGGCCTAGCTCGGAGAGATCTTTGATCACGTGGAGGCGGATCCCATCGCGCTCCAGCGGCTGCTCGGCGAGTGCCTCCCAATCGTCGACCGGGTGGCCGGTGAAGGTGGCGACGATCTGGCGGCAGAGGTAGGTCTTGCCATCGCCGGCGTTGCCGGTCAGGATCACCGAGGGCGGCTCAGGGCACGCGAAGCAGGCGCGGACGAAATCCTCAACCCGCGTGTTCAGGCGCAGCGGCCCGCCGGTGGGCGGCGGCGCTTGGGCGAGGAATTCATCGAAGGCGGCCTCATGGTCGGGCGAGGCCGTCGTGTACCGGGTGAGGTAGTCGACAAATGGGTTCCTGACGGCCGACATACACGGCTCCGTTGATCACACATGACAGGACGTACGCAGTCAGCGTCTCCGGCGGGGGTAGGGGGCCGCAGGCCCCGAAAAGAAACCTCGAAGGGTCTTTTGGAGGGGCGAAGCCCTCCAAACCCCCTGAGGGGGTGCGGGCGCTGCGCTACTGCATACCTCCTGATCACAAATGGCAGATATTGCACCCCTGCTCATCATCCTCGGCGTCGAGGGCGGCGCCCACTAGCTCGATCAGCGGCCGGCCGGGGCGGCAGACGCGCTCGCGCGCCACACGCCGCTCGTGCTCGCGCCGGATCCGCGCGATGCGCTCGGGCTGCTCCAGCTCTTCCAGGCTCTCACCCGGCCGCCAGGTGAAGCGCTCACCGCCGCGCTCCGCCTCATAATCCTTCGCCTTCTCGAACAGCTCGGGGTGGTTCTCCCGCAGGCCAACCCACTCGTGCGCGCGCTGGAAAAAGCAAAAATAGCATCCGCTGCGCTGCCGCCACCCGTAGTAGTCTGGAAGGCGCAGGCCGCTCATCTCCAGCAGGCGCTCGATGTCGGCGATGGTCATGCCGAGCTCTTTGAAGGGCAGGATGGGGTGGATGTTCGGCTTGGTCGAGATGTAGCCGCTGCGCGCCTCGTCCGCGCGGATGCCCACGTAGCTCCAGACAGTGTCGTCGCCAACGTAGGCCTCGAAGGGCTCGATTTTGAGCTTGCGCGTGCACCAGCGCACCCGCGCCGAGGGCAGCATGCCGCCGTACATGTCGAGCCAGTGGTCGAAGCCGCGCTGGGCGTTGAGCTTGACGATCGGCCGCTGCAGGTAGCCCTCCAGCCGGTCGAGATACGCGTAGGTCTCCGGCAGCTCCTTGTGCGTGTCGCAGAACAGGTACTCCAACTGCGGGATCTTGTCGCGCAGGAAGATGGCGAGCGCCGTGCTGTCCTTGCCGCCGCTCAGGTTGACGATGTGGCGGCCGGGGCGCTCCGCCCACGTGCGGATGATCTCGTCGTGCGCCGTCATGGGCTGGTCTCCTGTACGAGCTGCCGCTGGCCACAGCGTACACAGAGGCCATCGAGGTCCGAAAGATGGCCTCGCCTCCTCTAGTACGCTGAAGCGTAGGTTGTTGCGCTACGCGCGCCGCTTTCGAGTGGGCTAAAGCCCTGGGCGGACTTCCGCCGCCATAGACTAGGTGCAATACTTTTCAAATAAGCGGGCGCTGCCCGCAGCGTGGGGGTGCGGG
>DATMBA010000686.1:0-4769 GCA_035559635.1 Roseiflexaceae bacterium | reverse complement strand
AACTCCCCCCGCCGGCAGCGCCCCGCGAATCACCCACGGCCACCGGCGCGCCCACTGACACGGCGCCGGCCCCACGCGACGGGGAGGTCCCCCACGAGCTACCTGCCGCCAGCGGCGCGCCCGCCGCCACAGCCCGGCCAGCCCGCCGTGACGGCACGCCCCCAGAGCCACCTGGGGCCGCTGCGCCGCCAGGCTACACCGCGCCGTCCGAAGAGCCGCCCGCCGCCGGCGGCACAGCAGCGCCGCCAGGATCCCCGCCCGGCAGCGCGCCCCCTGTGGACGATGCGCTCACCAGCGATGCTCCATCCGAGCCGCTGCACACCCAGCCCGGCCGCACACGCTCGCCGGCTGACGGGCCGGCACAGCCGTTGGCCGGCGACAGCCCGCCTGCGCTACCATACGCCCCACCTACTCCAGCGCTCACACCGGCGGGCGAGCAAGCGAGCACACCTGCTCAAGCGGTGTGAGAGCCGCCGCCGCCGTCAGTTGCGGAGCCATCCCCTGGCGCCACCGCGACCTCCCGGCCGCCCCGCAAGCGCCGCAAACAGGCCGCCCCTGCGGACGAGCCGACCGCCGCACCGCAGGCCCCGGCCAGCGCTAGCGCGAACACCGGTGAACCGCCGGCGGACGGCACACCCGGCGGCAAGAAGTCGCGCCGGCGCCGTGGCCGGCAGTAGGGGCGTAGCAGGGGTGTGACGACGTTTCTCCCCCTTGTCAAACAGGCTCTGAAATATGCCACGCACCGTGGTATACTTCATGCCGCAGTGCGGCATACGGCGAGAGGAGGGGGCGGCAGCCATGGCCGGCGAGCTGCGCATCAGCATGTTAGGCCCGCTCGTCGTCGAGCGCGACGGGCAGGCGCTCGCCGAGTCGGGTTGGCGTTCGCGGCAGGAGCGCCGCCTGCTTACGATTCTGCTGGCGCGGCGCGGACGCCATACCGCTGCCGAGCGCCTGATCGAGTGGCTCTGGCCGGGGGCGGAGCCAGCTACGGCGCTCGTCACACTACGCAGCGCTGTCAGCAGCCTGCGGCGCACGCTCGAGCCCGCCACGCCCGCGCGCGCCTCCTCGCGCTACATCCTCACCCGGCACGGCGGCTACGCCTGGAATAATGCCAGCGGCGCCTGGCTGGATGTGGACGAGTTCCTCGCGCTCACGGGGCCGGTCCAGAGCGAGCGGCGGGTGGCGAACGGCGAGCGACTCGCGGCTTCCCCGCGCTCGCCGGTTATCGGTCACCCGTCGCTCGCGAACCTCGAGCGCGCGCTGGCACTCTATCGCGGCGACTACCTGGAGGAAGAGGGGGACGCGCCCTGGGCGCTGGCCGAGCGCGAGCGGCTGCGCGAACGCTACGCGCTGGCCGTGCAGGCGCTGGTGGACGAGCGCGACCGCCAGGGCGACCACGCCGGCGCGATCGTCCTGGCGCAGCGCGGCCTCGGCCACGTCCCGCTCTACGAGCCGCTCTGGCGCGCGCTGATGCGCTCCCAGATCCGCGCGGGCGATGCCGCTGGCGCGCTGCAGAGCTATGAGCGCTACCGCCAGGCGCTCGACCACGAGTTGGGCGCGATGCCGTCGCCTCAAACCCAGGCTCTGCACGCCGCCATCCTGCGCGGCGAGCTCCCACCCGTTGAGCGCTCCACGTTCCACCTTCCACGTCCCGCGCAGCCGCCCGACGCTAGCGGCGCCCAACATACAACGTTCGATGTGCAACGTTCGACGTTCGACGCCCAACGGTCAACGGTCAACGGTCAACGGTCAACCGTTCCAACGCTTGTCGGCAGATCCCGCGAGCTAGCCCAGATCCGAACCTGGCTCGCCGAGTTGCACGCCCGGTGCGGCGGCATCGTGGCCCTCGTCGGCGAGGCGGGTATCGGTAAGAGCCGCCTGGTGGCCGAGGCCGCACGTGAGGCGCTGGCAGCAGGGGTCCAGCCGATCGCACTGCGCTGCGCCCCGCTCGACCGGGATCTCCCGTTCGCGCCCCTCGGCGCCGCGCTGCGGCCGCTCATCAAGGCCGCCCCCGCTGAGGCCCTGCGGCGCCTGCCGGCCTCCGCCCTGGCGCAGGTGGCCGACCTCCTGCCCGCCTTGCGCGACCGCCTCCCCGACCTCCCGGCCCTCCCGCTCGCCCCGCCCGACGAGCACCGCAACCGGCTGATCGACGGGCTGGTGGAGCTGGCCCTCCAGATCGCCACCACCCTGCCGCTGGCGATCATCTGTGACGACGCCCACTGGGCCGACGAGGCCACGCTCGCGCTCATCGGCCGGCTCGCCCGCCGTACGCCGCGCCACGCCGTGCTGATCGTTCTGGCTTACCGCCCCGAGGAACTGGCCGACAACCCTGCGCTGCACGCTCTGCTCCGCACGCTCGGCCGCGAGATGCTTCTGCGCCCGCTCCTCCTTGGTCCCCTGGCTGAGGCCGAGGCCACTGAGCTGATCGCCACCCTCGGGCACGTCGCTCCAGAGCAGGTGGCCGTCCTGGCGCCCCGGCTCATCGCTCAGGCCGGTGGCAACCCGCTGTTCCTCACCGTCGCCGTGCAATCCCTGCTCGAGCGCTACGAAGCGCCGTCACTCGCGCCCATCCTGCCCGCCCTCGACACCGGCGCGCCACTGCCCGACCCCGGCGGCGCGCGGCCTATCCGCGACCTTGTGCTCGGCCGGCTGGAGCGCCTGCCGCCGCCCGCCCGAGAGCTGACTGAGCAACTCGCCGTGCTCGGCCGCCCCGCCTCGCTCGACCTGATCGAGCAACTTGCTGGCGCCGCCGGGCTGGAGGCCGCCCAGGTGCTGCTCGACCGCCAGATGCTCGTAGAGGGGAACGACGACCGGCTCGGATTCGCGCACGAGCTCGTGCGCGCGATCATCGTCGCCGCGCTGGCCTCCCCCCGGCGCCGCCTCCTCCACCGGCGCGCGGCCCAAGCGCTCGCCACGCTGCACGGAGATGCGCCCGAGCGCGCCGCGGAGATCGCCCACCACTATGGTGCGTCCGGGCGCGGCGTCGATACCGAGCTGCTTCGCTATGCTACCGCCGCCGGCGACCAGGCCCGCCGCACCTTCGCCTACCGCGCCGCTCTGGGCCACTATAGCGCCGCACTCGACGCCGCCAGCCGGCTCGCCACGGCCCCGCACGAGATCATCCAGCGCGCCTTCGCCGGTCGCCTGCTCACCTGTGAGGCCCTGCTGGATTGGGATGGGATCGCCGCCACTGCCGACCACTACCGCCGCTGGGCTGCTCAGCGCCCGGACGCCCCGCCCGCGCTCGTCACGGCCCGCCGGTTGGCGCTGCTCCGCGCGCTCGCCGGCGACCTGGCCGGCGCCGCTGAGTTGAGTCGCCAGCCGGCGGCCGCCAACAGCCAGCAGTCGCCCGTGCTGGCCGATATGCTCCAGCGCACCGCCCTCATCCTTTCGCCACCCGCCCAGGACGAAGCAGCAGAAGAGAGGGCGAAGGATGAAGCTGACGATCTTCATCCTGCATCCCTCATCCTTCATCCTTTCACACCCGCCTCCCCACCCCCCGGCGACCCGCCGAGCGAGCTGCTGGCGTTGCTCGGGCCGGACGAGGCGGCGCTCGCGCTCTTCCAGGTGGGCTGGGCGGCCCTGATGCAGGGCCTGCTGCCGAGCGCCGGCGCCTGCCTGCTGCGCGCCTACGAGCTAGCCCTCGAAACCGGCCAGGTGGCTGGTGCGGTGGTGGCGGCCCTGCAGATCGCCCACCAGCATGCGCTGGCTGGTGCGCCAGCAGAGACCGAGCGCTGGTTGGAGCTGAGCCTCGCCACCGCCGCCCGCGCGCAAGAAGCGGCCTGGGCTTCGATCTGGCCGCGCATCCACCAGGGCTTCCTCTGGCTCCTGGACGACCAACTCGACCGAGCGCAAGGACGCTTTGTGGAGCTAGCGGCGCAGCTCGAAGGGCTTTCGGCTTTCCAGTCACACCGCGCCGGAGTACAGGTCGGGCTGGCCCTCGTCGCGCTCGAGCGCGGCGACCACCCGCGCGCCACGCAGCTCCTGAGCGCCGCCCTGGACATACCCCAGGCGCTATACGGCTTCGTCTACGTCGCGGCCCAGCAGGCGCTGGCGCGGCTCGCGGCCCTGCGCGGGGACCTGCCCGCCGCGCGCGCGCGGCTCGGCCAGGCCCTGGTGTACAGCGCGCGCCGGCGCCTGCTGCCGGAATATGCGCGCACCGCCATCGAGATTGCACGCATCGAGCGCGACTTCGGCGACCCGGCGGCGCCTCTCGCGATCCTGCGGAGCGCCGCCGACCTCGCCAGCGGAGCGGGCCTGGTGCCGCTCGCAACAGCTGCGGCGGCCCTGCTCGAGCGCCTCAGGGAGCGTGCGGCGTAGAATCACCGGGGTCGTCCGGGAGAGGGAGAGCCTGGGAGGACGAAATCCTCCCAGGCTCTCTTGCCAGACCGAACACCCGAGCGCATAGTGGCAGCGGAGAGCGAGGGAGCCTGTAGTGCATCCGGTAAGTCCCTTGAAAGAAGAGGGAGGGCGAGGGAGGGCGTCGCCCTCCCTCAAACCCACCCCTTCCGGCAGGTGTGTCAACACACGTGCTGGATGCACCACTAAGCTTCGGCGCAAGTCCCCTGGCTATTGGTCAGCACCAACGCAAAAGCCCTCGTTATGTAACGAGGGCTTTGCTATGGATATGGTAGCGGCGGGTGGATTCGAACCACCGACCTTCGGGTTATGAGCCCGACGAGCTGCCACTGCTCCACGCCGCGCTCTGATGGCGCACGGGCCTACTCTCCCAGCGGGCATCCCGCCAGTACCTTCGGCGCTGCGACGTT
>DATMBA010000685.1:0-6831 GCA_035559635.1 Roseiflexaceae bacterium | reverse complement strand
CCACCCCGCCCATCGTCGGGCCATATCGCCGCACCCCCGCCCCATCACCCATCGGCGCCGGGCAATGCCGTAGGGGCGTAGCAGTTGCCGCTCTCGACAACGCGCGTTGATATTGGGGGCAACTGCTACGCCCCTACAGCGTCGCCGCGATACGGTGACGGATCGGCGGGCCACCACATGCACCCGTCCGCCACGCCGCGATACGGTCACCGGTCGGTGCACCATCACGGTGATACGCCGCCCCATTGCCCGCCATGGTAACCGATCGGCGGGCCACCACGTTGACAGGCCCCGCGGTGCCACGATCAAGCCTTCGTGTTCTCGCGTCTTCGTGTCTTCGTGGTCACCGGCGGCGCTCGCGGCGCCTTGGGGCTGCGCGGCGCTCCGGCAGCGCCCCCAGCGCCTCCAGGTGCGGGAACGGATCCACAGCGTGCGGCAGGTGCATGGCCGCCACGAACTCGGCCTGGAAGTCCGGGTCCACGGCGGTCTCGACGTACTCGACGCGGCGGGCGGCGCGGGCGGACTCGGCGCGGCGGACGCGGCTCAGCAGCGCGATGCGCGCGCCGTCCCCGGCGGCGTTACCCACCGCGTACACGTTCGCCGGGTCGCAATCCGGGTAGAGGCCGAGCACCATCGCGCGCAGCGGGTCGATGTAGCTGCCGAAGGCCCCCGCCAGCACGATCTTGTCCACCCGCGTCACGCCACGGCGCTTCATCAGCAGCTTGCAGCCGGCGTACAGCGCCGCCTTGGCCAACTGGATGTTGCGCACGTCGTCCTGCGTGATGACGATCTCGCGCCCGGTGGCGGTCTGATCGGCGGTGGCGAGCACGTACTCGGCCTTGGGGCCGCTCCAGCGCAGGCGAGACGAACGACGAACGGTGCTCTCGGTGTCTTCTGCCGACAGATGATGGTCGTTGGTCGTTGGTCGTTCGTCGGACGAGGCGAAACGCCCATCGTGCCCGACGATCCCGGCGGCGAACAGCTCGGCCACCGCCTCGATGATGCCCGAGCCGCAGATGCCGGTGGCCTGGACTTCCGCGGGCGGCAGCTCGTCGCTCCAGGCGTCATGGCCGATCACCCGGAAGCGCGGCTCGCCGGTGGCGCGGTCGATGCGCACCCGCTCGATCGCGCCAGGGGCTGCACGCTGGCCGTGGGCGATCTGCGCGCCCTCGAAGGCCGGGCCGGTGGGACTGGAGCAGCTCAGCAGGCGCTCGCGGTTGCCGAGCAGGATCTCGGCGTTGGTGCCGACGTCGATCACCAGCATGATCTCATCCTGCTGGTCGGGGGCCTCGGCCAGCAGCACCGCCACGTTGTCCGCCCCCACGTGGCCGGCCTCCTGGGCCAGCAGGTGGACGTTGGCGGCCGGGTGCAGCTTCAACCCCAGGTCGCGCGCCTTGACATCCACCGGCGCGTGGGTGGCGAGCGTGAACGGCGCGCCGCCAAGCTCCTGAGGGTCCAGCCCGAGGAAGATGTGGCTCATCACCGTGTTGCCCACTACCACTAACTCGTGGATGTCCCGCGCGCGCAGGCCGGCGGCGTGCGCGGCCAGGCCGGCGAGCCGGTTCAGCGCCTTGATGATCGCCTCGTGCATCGTCCGCAGGCCGTCCTCGTGCAGCATGGCGTAGCTGATGCGGCTCATCAGGTCTTCGCCGTAGCTGGTCTGGGGGTTCATCACGGCCTCGGTGGCCAGCACCGCGCCGCTGCGCAGGTCGCACAGGTGGGCGGCCACCGTGGTGGAGCCGATGTCCACCGCCAGGCCGTACAGCCCCTCGCGGTAGCCCGGCTGCACGTCGATCACCTCGGCCTCGTCCCACACCGTCACAGTCACGCGCTGCCGCCCCTCGCGCAGCGCCGGGGTCAGCTTACGCAGGGCCGTTATGTCAATCCTCAGCCGCTCGAGGCCCCACTCGCGGCGCAGCGCCTGCTGCAGGCGCTCCCAGTCGCCGTCGCGCTCGCCCAGGCGGTGCGGCGTCACGTCCACCATCACCTGGCGCAGTGCCGGGTCGAGCGCCACGGCTCGCTCGGTAGCACCCTTGCGGATGATCTGGCGGTGGGCCTGGCTCTCGGGCGGGACGGTGATCACCAGATCGCCGGCGACGCAGGCGGCGCAGGAGAGGCGCGCGCCGGGGGGGAAGGCCGCCAGGTGGCGCGCGACGTAGGCGCGCTCGGTCTCGCCGGGAGGTGTGAGGCTGGCGGCCGAGGACTCGACGCCGTACTTGGCGAAGGCGCCCTGCTCCACCAGCACCTTGCACTTCCCGCAGGTCTGCCGCCCACCGCAGATGCTGTCCACGTCCACGCCGAGGCGGCGCGCGGCGTCGAGCAGCGTCGTGCCGGCCGGCACGCGCGCCTGGCGGCCGGAGGGCTGGAAGACGACGAGATGTGTTTGATCGGCCATACGATCACAGCCCGAGGCGCGCGGCAATACGCCCGGCGGCCTCACGCGCCAGCGCGCCCAGCTCCGGGAGGCGCGCAGGCGTGACACGGTAGGAGGGGCCGGAGACGCTCACCGCCGCCACGGCCAGTTCGTCGCGACCGAGCACCGGCGCCGCGACGGCGTGCAGCCCCTCCTCCACCTCGCCGAGGGCCGCCGCGTAGCCGCGCTCGCGCACCAGCGCCAACTCGCGCCGCAGGGCCGCCGGGCTGGTGACGGTGCGCGGGGTGAAGGCCGGCAGCGGCCCGGCGAGCACCCGTTCCAGCACAGCGGGCGGCGCGAAGGCCAGCAGCGCCTTGCCGTTGGCCACACAGTGCAGCGGCGTGCGGCGCCCCACCCAGTTGGCCTCACGCACCAGGTGCGGCCCGGCCACCTGCTCGATGTTGATCACCTCGTCGCCGTCCCGCACCGCCAGATGGACCGTCTCCCTGGCAGCCTCCGCCAGCGCCAGCAGCGCCGGCCGCGCCGCTAGCCGCAGGTCGCCGAAGTGCGTCACCTGCCCGGCCAGCCGCGCGATCTCGAAACCGAGCCGGTAGCGGTCCGACCCCGGCTCGCGTTCCACCAGCCCCTCACGCTCCAGCGTGGCGAGCAGGCGCGAGGCGGTGCTCTTGTGCAGGCCGGCGCGCCGCGCCAGCTCGCTCACGCCCAGGGCGGGCGCATCGCCCGCCAGCGCCCGCAGCAGCGCCACCGCCCGCCGCACCGACTGGATGCCGCTCTCACGCTCGCCGGCAGGGTGTTGCATCATGTGAGACTATTTCCGTATCGTGCAACCCTATTGTAGAAGCAGTGAGGGGTGGCGTCAAGGACGCCGTCGGTAGGGCGCCATCAAGGTCCATGGGCGCCACACCACGCCCGGCACGGGATGAACGTTGTCTATTTCTTCATGGGGTATCTGGCCGTGTACCACGCCCGGCGCGGGAACGCCTGCGACGTTCCCGCAGGGTACGCGCGGGCTATCCCTCACGAAGGCCGCCTGCGCGGCCTGCAGGCAGCCCGCACCGCCGGGCGTGAGAACGCATACGCCCTACGTTGATGTGGCCTTGGGCTTGACATCACCACCGCGCGGCAGTATGATAGGCCTATCCCTCACAGGTATAGACCACTAGAGGTCTTGTAAATGCGCGGCGAGCGCGGCGGGGCGGGAGAGCGTGGCGCTGAACAAGCATAGCCCGGTGCCGCTGTACTACCAGCTCGCGGAGCAGATCCGCGAGCAGATCCGCAGCGGCGCGCTCGGCCCTGGCGAGCAACTGCCGTCCGAGCGGGTGCTGAGCGAGCAGCACGCCATCAGCCGCATGACGGTACGGCAGGCGCTGGCCTACCTGGTGCGCGAGGGCGCGCTGGTGGCGCGGCACGGCCTGGGCACCTTCGTGGCCGAGCCGAAGCTAACCTACGACGCGCTGCACCTGCTGGGCTTCACCGAGGAGATCATGCGGCTGGGCGGCACGGCCGTCTCGCAGGTGCTGGAGCAGCGTATCACCCTGCCGCCGCCCCGCGTGGCACAAGGGCTGGACCTGGCGCCCGGCGCGGAGGTGGTCGCGATCGTGCGGCTGCGGCTCTCGGACGCGACGCCGCTGCTGCTGGAGACGATCTACATGCCGGCGGCGCTCTGTCCGGGGTTGGAGCAGGAGGACCTGGCGACCCACTCACTCTACGCGGTGCTGGAGGCGCGCTTCGGCCTGCGCCTCAGGCGCGCGCGCCAGGTGCTGGAGGCCACCGTGGCCAACGACTACGAGGCCGGGCTGTTCGGCATCGCGCGCGGCACGCCGATGATCCTGCTGGAGGGTGTGACGTATGACGACCGGGAGCGCCCGGCGGAGTACTTCAAGGCTATCTACCGCGGCGACCGCTTCAAGTTTGCCTTCGACAGCGAGCGCGGCACCGTGGCCGCGCCGGCGTCCGCCTCGAAGCTGAGCGTGGTGCTGGCGTAGGGCATGCCCCGGGTTGGGGCGGCGCGGAGGGGCACAGCCCCTCCGAAACGAGAAAGAGCGATCTTGTCGGGGGCCTGCGGCCCCTGTAGCCCCCACTGGCGGAAGAAGCAGAGGCGACGTATGACCTACACCCCCTCGCCGCGGCCGACGTTCGACGGCCCCGCGCACATCCCATACGAGGCCGCCCGGCGCCACCTGTGGGGCGACGCCGTCTCCGGCGAGGTGGCCGACTGGATCTACGTCTCGAGCGAGAAGATCCACCAACTGGTGTTCGGCCTGCCCGCCGGCGGGATGTTCCGCCACTCCGAGGCCCACCGCACGGTGTTCGCCGCCGACGAGATCTACTACGTGCTGAGCGGCGTGCTGCTGTGCAGCAACCCGGAGACGGGCGAGGTGCACCGGGCGCTCCCCGGCGAGGCGGTGTTCTTCCGGCGCGACACCTGGCACCACGCGATGAACGGCTCGGCCGAGCCGCTGCGGGTGCTGGAGTACTTCGCGCCGCCGCCAGCGCAGGGCACCTCGGGCGCCTACGCCCGCACCCGCCCCTACCTGAGCAGCGTGCGCTATACGCGCGACGAACTGCTCGGCCGCTGGCCGATGGCGCAGGAGGAGGTGCGGCGCAGCGAGACGATGCGCGTGCTGCGCGAGGCGGACCTGCTGTGGCGGCTGGAGGGCCGCGAGCGCCAGGTGCCGGTGGCGCTGCTCTGCTCCACCGAGCACCTCACGGTGGGCCGGCTGCGGCTGCTGCCGGGCCAGCACAGCGAGCCGCAGGTCCACGGCGGGGATGAGTGCCTGTACGTGCTGGAGGGGGCGCTGCATGTGCGGCTGCCGGAGGCGCAGGGGGCACGCTGGTTCGAGCTGAAGCCGGGCGACGGCTTCTACATCCCGCAGGGCGAGCCACACCAGTACTACAACGTCTCCGGCGCGCCGGCGGAGCTGATCTTCGGCGTGGCGCCACGCTACCTGGGGACGTTGAAGGAGTGAGCGGACCCCTGCAGACCGGCCCTGCGGCCATCACGATCGGGGCAGCGCCCTCAGACGCTCAGCGCTTCAGCGATATGGACTGCGCAATTGGGATCGATGTCGGCGGCACCAAGATCGCCGGTGGGGTGGTGGACCTGGCCGCGGGGCGGGTGCTGGCCCGCCGCGCCGCCCCCACCCGCCCGGAGCGCGGCGGCGCGGCGGTGCTGGAGGACGCGCTGGCGCTGGCCTACGCGCTGCGCGACGCCGCCAGCGGCCTTGGCCTGACGCCGCGCGGCGTGGGGGTGGGGGTGTGCGAGCTGGTGGACCAGGCGGGCAACGTCACCAGCGGCCACACGGTGGCCTGGGCCGGCCTGCCGGTGCGCGCACGCTTCGCGGAGGTCGCCCCGGCGGTGGTGGAGGCCGACGTGCGGGCCCATGCGCTGGCCGAGGCGCGCTACGGCGCCGGGCAGCCCTTCCGGCTGTTCGCCTTCGTCACGGTGGGCACCGGCATCAGTTCTTGCCTGGTGATCGACGGGCGGCCATTCGCGGGGGCGCGCGGCAACGCGCTCATCCTGGCCAGCAGCCCGCTCTCGGCGGTGTGTGAGCGCTGCGGTGCGCTGAACCGCCCGGTGCTGGAGGAGTTCGCCGGCGGGCCGGGGCTGGTGGCGCGCTACAACGAGCAGGCCGGAGCGCGCGCGCAGCGCGCCGAGGAGGTGCTGGCCGCGGCGGCCGGGGGCGATGTGGCGGCCGCCGAGGTGGTGCGCAGCGCCGGCTTCGCGCTCGGCGTCAGCCTCGGCTGGCTGGTCAATGTGCTTGACCCGGAGGCGCTGATCATCGGTGGGGGACTGGGGACGGCCGGCGGCCTGTACTGGGACACGCTGGTGGACGCGGCGCGCGCGCACATCTGGGCCGGCGTCGCGCGCGGCCTGCCGATCATCCCGGCGGCACTCGGCCCGGACGCGGGGCTGATCGGGGCTGCCGCGGCGACGGCCAGGAGGTGAAACCCCGGCGGCCAGAAGGCGCGGAGGAAGCCGGGCGGGGCTGGAGCCTCTT
Source organism: Roseiflexaceae bacterium (assembly GCA_035559635.1). Classification (GTDB taxonomy): domain Bacteria; phylum Chloroflexota; class Chloroflexia; order Chloroflexales; family Roseiflexaceae; genus CALJIC01. The sequence goes on along the minus strand of DATMBA010000685.1, from coordinate 456 downwards.
CCGGCTACGCGAAACGCGCTGTTGAACTGTGTGAATATACTCGGATACCTGGCAGCGTCCCACGCCTGGCCCGGCCCAGAGGGCACCCCGCGGCGGGCTATCGCTTGCAAAGCCCGCCTGCGCGGCCTCAACCCCAGGCCGCGCGGGCGGCCTTCGGAATGGATAGCCCGCGGGTTGACCCGCCGGGCGTGAGAGGTAGCCAGCATACTGTATCAATAGTCAACGTTCATCAGCCCCAGGCGGGACGCAGCCCCCGACAAAACAAGGTTGATCCATTCCCACCCCCGTGGGGGATGGGAGGGCAAACAGATACCAGCGAAGGGAGCTGACCATGCGAACCGAGGACAACGACGTACGTCGGACAGTCGTCAGCCGGAGGGCCTTCCTGCGCGCGGCCGCGGCGGCGGGCGGGGCCGCCCTCCTCGCCGCGTGCGGCGGTGCCCCGGCCACACCGGC
>DATMBA010000684.1:0-8699 GCA_035559635.1 Roseiflexaceae bacterium | reverse complement strand
CACCGCCGATCTGACCCCGGTGGCGCAGGTCGAGCCACCGCGTCACGCCGGACACAGCCGGATGATCGACGAGATGGCCGCCGCGATCCAGACGCACATAGCCACCATCACACAGGCGCCCGCCGAGGGCGCGTAGCGTCCTGACACTCACGACACGTGCGACACGGAGATGTCGCGTTCCCCCGCGATCAGCCCCGGCGTGGCTTCGGAATATCACGCCGGGGTGCTGGCATCACTACCACAGCCGCAGGCCATCGTTGTGCGATGACCTGCGGCTGCCCCTGGAGATCACAATGACCATCACCATCGAATCAATGCACGCGGCGCTCATCGCCGCTGGCTGGACCGTCTTCACAGAGGCGGACGCCTCGCAGGCCGCCGTCGGCTTGTACCGAGAGCCAGGCGCCGGCATCGAAGGTGTCTGGTACTGCGACGCCGACCAGCGCTTCACCGCGCCGACGCTGATCGCTGCCTACACCGCCGCCGTCGCGTGGGCCGCCTGCCCGGTCGCCAGGAATTGACGGCGGGCGCCAGCGTCTCGCCCGAGTCGCTCGCCCGCGCGCTGGCCCATGCAATCGCCGCCCACGCCCTCGTGCTGCTGGCCGAGGGCCAGCAGCGATAGGAGCAACTTCGATGCAGATCAACCGCGATCACCACCAGGTGCTCATCTACGGCTGCCTGGACCCGCTCGGCGGCCCGAACGCCGCCGTCGATCGCCTCGCGACCGCTGCCCCCGGTGGCTTCGAGCCAGCCGAGTGGCTCTGGGAGCAGATCGGCGCCTTCGCTGACGGACGCCGCTGGGGGGACGGCCAGATCGTCCTCGACTGGCCCGCCGACAGTGCGATCGTCGCCCCGCTCGGCGCCGAGGAGCGCCTGGGCGATCAGGTCTTCGGTGTCGTCGTCGCCGCCACCGACGGCCACCACGCGCACCAGGTCCGTGGCACGTTCGTGCCGCACCTAACGCTACAGGATGAGACGTGGGAGCCATTCGAGCACCTGGCCCACCTTGCTCTCGCCCACCGCGACACAATCGCGCAGGCGATGGTGAACTGGGAGGTCGTGCGCTTCGCGTTCCGCGCCCACGGCATGGACCTACCCGCCGGCCGGCTGTTCCTTGTCGAGCTACCGTAGCAGAGCTACGCGGATGCACCACCCCACGCCCCTCACCGTCCTCCGCCCCGGCCTGGAGGCCGCCGCGAACCGGAGCGCCGACACGGAGCGCTGGGACGCTGCCGCCGCGGGGATGATCGACCTCATCACGCAGGCCGAGATCCCCGAGCTGGAGCGCCTGATCAGCGACGTGGCCGCCCGCCACAAGACCACCACCGACTAACGACTAATCCGCACTGCCGCCCGCCAGGAGGAGCACGGCGTCACACCAACCCGCCCGCGCGACTGACATCACCGACCACCACGACTCGCTACGGGGCTGCTCCGGCCCCTGGCGGGGCTGGAGCGCCTGCACGAACTGAGAGGAGGCTGCTCACGTGGCCCCACCCACCTTTTACCTAGCGATCGGGCACGAATATCGCAAGCGCGATCTAGACATCTGCCTGGCCGTTGGCCAGACGCACTTCCTGGTGAGCGCTGGCTCGCTCGCCGCCCGGCGGCTACGCGAGACGCCGGATGTCCACGTCGCGCTCGACTGCGAGGCGTTTCCGCCGAACAACCCGAAGCGCATCAGCCTGGACGCCTACTGGCGCGCCGTGCTCGCCTGGCGGCGCCCGGACGGTACCTGGGACGAGCGCCTCGACTGGTTTTCCTCCTACGACACGATCGGCGGCCTCGAGCAGACCCTCCGCGACGGCGCGCGGCTGCGGGCGCTCATCGCCCGCGACGCGCCCGACGCGCCGCTGACGCGCTGCATCGGCTACCCGGCGCCGGTGGAGACGGTGCTGGAGGTCATCGCCGCCAGCCCGCTCCCCGGCCAGGCGCGGCCGAGCTATGGCGTGGGCGGCCTCGCCGTGGCGCGCTACTCCAACGACGCGGACGCCTGGCTCACCACGGTGCTGGCAGCGCTGGACACGCTCGACGACGAGGTGCGCGACGGTATCCGCCTCCACCTGTTCGGCATCAGCAAGCCGAGCTGGGTGCTGCGCTCTGATCTCATCACCTCGTGTGATAGCTCGGGGCCGGCGCGCATGGCCGCGATCACCGGTTGGAGCGGCATCGTCGGCCGCTACAGCGCGGCCTACGGCGTCAGCGCGGAGAAGCTGCAGCTGAGCCGCGAGGCCCGGCTAAGCTACTGGTTGGCATCGACCAGGCGCTCGCTGGGGCTTCCGTGGCAGCGCGTGGACGAGGCGCTGTTCCTCGACGACGCGCGGGCGCCGGCCGGGCTCCAGACCGCCTACGACCTGTTCGACCTGGACGCGCTGCCGTGGGCGGCGTAACCCACCGGCACCTTCGTCGAGATGTGCGGCGCGTGGCACATCCGATGCCTGTAGACCGACGTAGACATCGGTGAACGCGAACGAGACGCCCTCGGCAATGCCGGGGGCGTTTTCTGTTGGTGAATCTGGTCCTGCATCGATAGCGGCCTACCGTATAAAAAGGGATCTCTGTACGCCAACGAATCAGGATCGCATCACAATGCGATAGAACTCGTTGCATGATCTGCGAGTCAACGAGTCCCAGGAGCATCGCGAACAACAAAAGCATGGCTTTCCGAAGCCATGCTTTTGCTTAACGTACAAAATTCCTTATTGTGTACGGTGACCCGAACATGGTCGCCAACCGATGTCTCACGCGCGAGCGGCGTGCCACTGGCGCACCGCGTGATCGCGCGCAGCGCTGGCGAGATCCCGCTGCTCACGCGCCAGCGCTTCGAGCGCCGCGGCCAACTCCAGGCGAGCGGCTTCCGTCGGGTCTCGTCCAAGCACCCGATGCAGCGCATCGGCGAGCTGCGGGTACACCTCGGCCACATCTCGCGATTCGTCCCACCTGGCGCACCACGATGGCACATCCGGCGGAAGAAGGTCAAGAATGGTCTCGCACACCGCCTCGTAGTGCCTCGTCGTTTGCAGCGCTTCACAGCGCGCTCCCCAGCCAACCAGCGTCGCGGCCTGGTTGCGGAACGTTGCGTACATCGCCGCCTGAACGTAGCCATGCTCTGGCTGAAATGCGACGAGCGTGTCAAAGAGGCGGCGCACATCCGCATCGGCGGCGATCGCCTCTTGTACCAGTCGATTCTCCTGAAGCCGCGCGATAGCGGCACTCTTGGTCCACACCTCATCGCAGCGCGCTGCATACATAGGTAGCCTCGTAGTACGACAGTGCCTGGGCGTAGCTTTCGCGCCCGGCACCACCATATCACGGCGTTCATAGCATGCGGAGTACAAAGCAGTAGCAGCTTCATGGCAACGAATCAACAGGCTACTGGAAGAGTTCATTCACATACCCTCACTCTCTGGTTCGCCGCTGTGCTACAATAGGTCTTGCGATCCGGCTCGGCCGGGTCCGACCGTTCTCGCTTGAACGGTATCGGCGCGCTTAGTCTCGCGCGCCGGCCTCGCGCGAGCGGGAGTGAGCGGGCCGGGTCGAGACGGCAGCAGAACCCTTCTGCTGGCTGCACATGCACATCGCGATACTCACATCGCTACTAACTGGGCGTTCCTCGTCGCACGCCTAGTGGTAGATCACCTTGGCCCGACGTTTCCTGAGTCTCCCGGCTCACCTAAACGTCCACCTGCTCCCCTTGCTCTGCGCCACTGGCGCACCAACCTCTCCTCGCACCACCCACCCGCATGGGCTGCTGCTTCCCTGGAAGCGCCTGCCCGCCGCGCCGTGGCTTTTTTGCGTTGGCCGCCGATCTGCTACCCCGTAGCAACCCTCGCGCCGCCACCGCTTCCGATACCCTCTTCTTCGCCCTGCCGGGCTGCACACGCGCCCCGGTCGGGCGCGCCCCGCAGCCTCCGGCACACCCACACAGGAGGCCCCATGTCTGTCCCCAACACCCCGCTCACCCCCGAGATTGTGCGCGCACGCTCCATCGGCGTGCCCCCGCCGGAAGGAGCGACCGCATGCGTCACAGCCTGAGTCCCCGGCGCGTCCCCGTCCAGCAGACGTACCTCGCTGCGGACGGCTGGCCACTGCCCACCACCCCTGCCCCGACCGCCCCCACCCCGCGCTCGCTCGTCCAACAGCGGGCGCTCCGGCGGGCGCTGGCGCCATTTCTCGACCTGGACTACCTGCGGCGCATGGTCGGGCAGGGCGACGACATCCGCCGCGCGCTCCGCCAGGGCGCCACCGCCCCGCTGCTCGCGGTCGCGGCCACGCTGTAGCCCGCTCATCCCAGCCGCCGATGGAGCGTCTCACGCACACCGGCCGGAGGGCTGGTGCGCAGGCGCTCCCCCTATGAGGAGACATCACCCGTGACCACCACAACCACCAACACCCTCACCCCGAACGCCCCCGAGCTGATCCTGATCGTCGGCGACCAGGAGCTGCGCCTCCCCGCTGCGACCGACCTGGCCGAGCTGCGGCCCTACGTGGCCCTGATCAGCCCCGCGCACGCCGACCTCCCGATCACGGAGGGGGTGCGCGCGGAGCACGATCTGGTGTTCAAGACCGTGACGTTCGGGCAGCCGCCCGCGATGGCGGAGGAGACCGCGGCCGATCTGGATGCCGACCTGGAGGACGCCGCGGTCGCCGCGCCCAGCGCGGACGCGCCGCCCGCCGCGACTGGCCCAACGGAGCAACTGGAGCCGAACGCTCCGGTGAAGATCATCATCTACGAGGGGCAGGAGACGCGCGTCCCCATCGCGATCGACAACACGGTCGTCCGCGACTTCATCGCGCAGACGTTCCCGCACCTGGCCAGCGCCACCTTCACGGAGGGCGTGCGCGAGGAGGGTGGGCTGGTCTACCGCACGGTCGAGCTCGTGAAGCAGGCCGGGCGGAAGGGCATGGACGAGGACAATCCCGCCGCGACCATCGCGGCGATGCTGGCTCGCCTCCCGGCCGTCCCCGGCCCGAAGCAGGCCATCACCTTCGACGTACGGCGGCTCATCGCCGGCCGCATGACGTTCCGTGAGGCGCTCGTCCACCGCGGCGCGCTCCGCAGCGCCCTCGAGGAGCTAGAGCGCGACCCGGGCAAGACCCTGCCCGTCGCCGACCGCCTCGCAAAGCTCCCCGCCATCCCGCTGGAACAGCCGCTCATCTGGTAGAAGGAGCCACCCATGCCCGCCGGCACTCACGGGCGCTACCGCCCGCAGCCGCGGCGCGTGAAGCCGCGTCTCCAGCCCTGGAGCAGCGTCTGCCCGCGCTCCGCCACACTGGACCAAGGCGACGTTGCCGCCTACAAGCTCGCGCTTGAGGCGGCCGCCAACCTCAAGAAGTTCTTCCCCGACTGGTTCGCGCAGCACGTCGCCCACCGGCACGTGGACAGCTACCGGGCGCTGCTCGGCGTCGTCCGCGCCTGGCTCTGCCGGGCGGGCGAGCTGATCGACATCGACACCGGCTACGGCTGGCTCGAGGACATCCTCCCCTACGGCGAGCCGCGCGACTCCGTGAAGCTCCTCACCCCCAAAGAGCGCGAGGAGCACTGCCACGGCATCATCACCGAGTACGCGGCGAACGGCGTGAACGTCTATGACCTCTGGCCGTGCGTCTACGGCTTCCCCGGTGAGACGAGCGAGTTGTTCGAGGACGACAACAACGCGCTCGCGCTCGCGCTCTGGACCATGAGCCAGGGCACCCGATGGGGCCTCGCGTACCACAACCCGGACGACCTGTGGCGGCGCTACTTCGACGACCCGGTGCTGCTGGAGGTCTCCCACACCCTCCCGCGCTTCCAGACCGACGCGCGCCTCGGCGTGCTGGTTGCCGCGGTCGCCGGTGACACCACCTTCGAGGGCGCGGATCTCGGCCTCGCGCTGCGGTACGTGTGGAACATCGGCGGCAACCAGTTCATGGAGATCAACTACGAGATGGTTGCCGAAATGGCGGACAGCGGCCTGGACTGGGACCTTCCCATCGAGACCATCCAGGAGATTGCTGCTGACCAACTGCTCGCCGAGCAGTGCTTCGACGCCTACCACGCGCTGAACCGCGCCGTCCACGACGACAAGACGCTGCTGGGCCGCATCATCACCTACATCAACGACCGCTACCAGGCGCTGCCCGCCGACGCCCCTGACCCCTTTGCGGGCGAGGACACGTCGAGCACGCCCCACATGCTTGACCTTGGAGGCGAATGCGATGACGACGAAGGATAAGGTGAAGCCCTGGCAGCGGCACACGCTGCGCGCCCCCCGCACCGTCTACGCGATCGACGTGCCCGCCGACGTGACACTCCACCTCTGGCGGGGCGGCCACACGATGATCACGGTGATTGCGGATGACGGCCGGGTGCGCCAGCACCCAATCAGCCCGGACGGTGTCCAAGCGGCCCTCGCGGGCCTCCCGTCGAGCAGCGGCCTGTTGCCGCGTGACACGCTTGGGACCGGCTGGGTGCAGGGGCGCCCGTTCATGGTGCGCTACATCCCGCCGCGGCCGGCGAAGCTCCTGTGCCAGCCGGACAGCAGCAAGCCGCCACTCGTGTTCCCGATCCAGACGCCGCCCCTGATCTGGGCGGCGCTCGGCCAGGAGTACCGCATCTACGCGCTGGCCACGCCCGACTACCCCGACAGCGACCGGGTGCCGCTCTGCCACGCCCCGTTCCCGAATGTCTATGACAACGGCGGGATCTGCTGGGGGACGGCCGACAAGCCCCGCACCCCGACGCTGGAGAACATGCTGGCCCTCTTCCTGGAGGGCTCGTACTTCTCCACGCACCTAAATAGCGACCGCTCACGCGCCTTTGGCCGGAACATCGCCGAGCGCTACCGCTCGCTCTCGCCGGAGACGCCCTACCCCCTCGACGACCTCAAGCCGACGGGCAAGACACTCGGCTGGCTGCTGGCCGGCGGGGCGTGGAGCGTATCTGGCGGGTTTGCTGCGTAGGAGGCGCTGTGACTGACCAACTCACCGCGCTGCGCGCCGCCTTTAGTGGCCTGCACCGCTACCACATCGCTACGCCCCACACCCCGCTCCCCGACGACGCGCCGGGCATCTGCTGGATCTTCGCCGCCAACGGTGTGTTCAAGCAGGGCGCCAACGCGCACCTCGTCGCGCGGGTCTGTGCCGAGCCGTTCGCCGCCCCGATCCCCGGCCTGGCCGAACTGACGCCAGCGGTGCGCTGGCGGGACTGGCCGGACGCCCACCTGCCGGGGGCGGCCCTGCTTCCCCCGGTACTGGAGCAGGCCCAGGCCACCGTCAGCCCGCTCGGGGCCAACCTCGGCCGCCCGATCGAGCTGCAGCTGTTCGTGGTCCTGCGCGACGGCATGGCCCGGCTGATCAAGCCCAACCAGATCTCCACCGCCACCTGGCTGCGCTACCGCATGCCGGACGGCGTGCTGCTGTGCGACCTGCACAGCCACCACGCGATGCCGGCGTTCTTCAGCGGTACGGACGACGGCGACGACCAGGGCCTGGGCGTCTCCGCCGTTATCGGCGGCATCTTCACCGGCCCGGAGATCCGAACCCGTATCAACGTCTACGGCGTCTCGCAGGAGGTGCCCGCGACGCTGGTGTTCGACGATCTGGGGCCATTCGCTCAAGGAGGTCTTGGTGACGCCGTCACTCACGATTGAGGCGCCTATCCCCTTCACCCTGCCGTCCACCTACGCGATCACGGTCTGCGTGGTCGGCTGCGGCGGCACCGGGGGGTACGCTATGCCCCACATCGCCCAGATCGCCTACCACTGCCGTGAGCTCGGACTCCCGCCCGTCCGGATCATCCTGGTGGACGGCGACGAGGTGGAACGCAGGAACGTGCTGCGCCAGAACTTCCTGCCCGGCGACGTCGGGCGGAACAAGGCGCGGGTGCTGGCTCACCGCTTCAGCGCCGGCTTCGGCCTGACGATCGAGGCGATCCCGGAGATGGCCACCCCGGAGTTGCTCGTGCACCTGGGGCAGCGGCAGATCACACGGGAGGAGATCGGCATCCTGGTCGGCTGCGTGGACAATGCCACCGCCCGGCGCGCCATGGCCACCGCGCTCGCCAACCGCGACGCCCACTGGACGCTCTGGCTCGACGCCGGCAACGACGTTGAGACGGGGCAGGTGGTCGTCGGCACGACGACCGACGCAAAGAAGCTGCGCGGCGCGCTCGCGCTGGGCGGCCTCTGCACCAGCCTGCCGGCCGTGTCGCTCATCTACCCCGACATCCTCACCGACCCTGCGAAGAAGCGGCCGGCAGCGACCGGCGACGACTGCGCAGCCGCCGTCGAGGATAACCGCCAGGCGCTGATGATCAACAAGGACGTGGCGATCGTCGTCGGCCAGTATCTCTACGAGTTGGCGGTGGACCGCCGGCTCACGACGTTCTGGACTTCGACGAGCCTCCACACCCACAGCCGCAGCGCCCGCCCGATCACCGCCTCCGCGCTGGCCAGCGCGACCGGCCTCGCGCCTGAGACGCTGACCGCCACCGGCCCGGAGACGAAGCCCGCCCCAAAGAAGCAAGGCGGGAGAAAGAAGAAGGCAGCCGCATGACCGACCTGACGCAGGACGACCTGTTCGGCGGCCTGGACCTCGGCGGCCTGCTGGCCCCGAGCGCCCCGGTGACCACCACCACCGCCGCCACACCCGGCCCGGTGGTGTTCGGTCAGGCCGACGCCCGCGCCTACGTGCGCGGCAAGCAGCTGAAGCGCGTCCCC
>DATMBA010000683.1:0-4069 GCA_035559635.1 Roseiflexaceae bacterium | reverse complement strand
GGCGAAGCCCTCCCCGAAAACCACACCCCAACTTTAGCCTTCAGCGCAGCGTGCTATAAGCAGGCGACGTTGGTGCTTACGAAGGCACGAGAACACAAACGTACATCCTTTGTGCCTTCGCGCCTTCGTGCTGCGTGGTTCCGCACACGAGTCTCTGCGCTACACCCCTACTTCGCCAGCCAGGAAGCGGCGCGTCGTCTCGGCCAGCACCGCCGCACCGATCGCGAAGCTGCTCTCCTCGAGCGCGAAGATCGGAGTGTGGTGCGCGCGGTACGTGCCGTCTGGCACCTGCGCGCCGAGGTTGAACATGGCGCCGGGAGCGAGCTGCGTCATGTAGGCGAAGTCCTCGGCCCCCATGCCGGCCCGGCTGCGGTCGATCGCACCCTCGCCCAGCAGGTCGCCGATCACCTGCTCAATCCAGGCGGTGACGCGCGGGTGGTTGGCGCCAGCCGGGTAGCCCCGCTCGATCTGCAGGCGGTAGTCGCCGCCGAAATGGCGCGCCACCGCGAAGGCGCGCTCCACATCCGCGATCAACTGCTCGCGCACCTGCGGGTCGAAGCTGCGCAGCGTGCCCTCCAGGTAGACCTCGGATGGGATGACATTGGAGACCGTGCCGCCACGCACCACGCCCAGGCTCACCACCGCCGGCTTGATCGGGTCCACCTGGCGGGCGACGATGCCGTGCAGCGCCTGCATCACCGGCAGGAGCATCCAGAGCGGGTCGGTACCCTGGTGCGGGTAGGCGCCATGGCCGCCGGTGCCGGTGATGTAGCCGCGGAAGCTGTCCACCGCGGCGGAGCTGGGGCCCTGCTTGAGGCCGATCGTGCCGACCGGCATGGTGGAGTCGACGTGCAGGGCGATCACGGCGTCCACCCCCTCCAGCGCGCCGTCCTCGATCATGCGCGGCGCGCCGCTCACACCCTCCTCGTCGGCGGCCTCCTCGGCCGGCTGGAAGAGGAAGCGTACCCGGCCCTTCAGACCGCCCTCGGCGAACTCCTGCTTCATCAGGTGCGCCACGCCGAGCAGGATAGCGGTGTGGGCGTCGTGGCCGCAGGCGTGCATGTTGCCTGGGACCTCGGAGGCGAACGGCACGCCGCTGTCCTCCACGATCGGCAGCGCGTCCATATCGGCGCGGATGGCGATCGTCGGGCCGTCACCCGCGCCCAGCTCGCCCACCACGCCGGTCTTGCCGACGCCGGTGCGGATGCGGATGCCACCGATCTCACGCAGGGTGTCCGCCACCAGCGCTGCGGTACGCACCTCCTGGAAGGCAAGCTCGGGGTGGCGGTGGATCTCGCGCCGCAGGCGGATGATCTCACTCTCGATGGCACGGGCTTTGTGGAGCATAGAATCCTCTTTTGTTTCTCCTGGGGCGGCTGCGCCGCTCCAGACCTCTCCGCTATCGGACGACGATATCATAGTTGTTGACCACCTCCTCGCCGTGGGTGGGGCGCAGGGTCAGGGCGAGCCGGTAGGTGCCGGAGCGCTCGGGGGTGAGGCGCAGGCGCTCGATCTCCAGCGCCATACAGTCGGCAGGCAGCGAGAGCACGCGCTCGACGCGGGCCAACTCGGCGCCGGACGGATCCAGCAGGCGGGCGGCCGTGGCGGCCGGGGCGTCGGAGTGGGCGTCGTTCACGGCGTAGATCGGCAGGTCGATCGGCGCGCCGACCTGGTACTGATCCTTCGCGAGCAGCGTGAAGATGTACTGCGGGCTGAAGGCCAGGCGTAGGGCGTGGTAGGAGCGCTTGGGTACACGCCAGTAGTCCAGCACGGACCAACTCACGCCGGGGTTGGGATCGTGGAACATGAACGGCACGATGCCACCGGTGGGGCGGTACTTATAGAAGCGCAGCCGGTCGATATAGAAGCGGTTGATGTGGATCTGGTAGTCCTGCGTGAGGCGCACTAACTCCTCGAGCGTCTCGGCGCCGCGCCAGTCCAGCCAGTAGTCCATGATGTTGGGCTGGAACATATGGCGCTCGGTGAGGCGGCGGTAGTCGATCTGGCGCACGTCGGCGGGCATGAACTTCAGGCAACTCTCGACGTTCGGGAAGCTCTGGGCGCCGAACTCGTTGACCCAACGGATGTTGTCCGGGAAGCGGCGGGCGAGGCGCTCCCAAGTGCGCAGCTGGCCGTAGATCTTGTACCAGCCGTAGTAGAAGTGCCCGGCGGTGCCGGGGCGCAGGAAGGGCACGGCGTACTCACCGGAGGAGCGCACCGCCACGCGCGAGGGGTCCTCGCGCTCCACCAGCCGCACCAGCCGGGTGTCCAGCACATCGCGGTTCCAGCTGAACACGAAGACCGAGGCGTAGGAGCGCAGGCGCTGGACCAGGCGCTCGTCCTTAGTGTCGGTGACATAGATCGGCTCGTTGTGCATGCACCAGATCACCACCGAGGGATGGTTGTAGAGCAGGCGCACCATGGCGCGCACCTGGCGCTCGGCCTCGGGCAGCACCTCGCGCTTATAGAGCCAGTGGAGCGGGAAGTCCTGCCAGACGAGCAGCCCCGCGGCGTCGGCGGCGTCCAGCAGCGCTGGCGGGCCGACGTGTCCGTGGACGCGCAGCAGGTTCATGTGACACTCGCAGGCCAGGCGCATGTCCTCGTCGCAGCGCGCGCGGGTGGCGGTGGCGATGCGCACGTCGGTGGGGGGGTAGTTGCAGCCCTTGACGAACAGGCGCACGCCGTTGACGTAGGCCACCCAATCGTGCAATTCGAAGGTCCGCACGCCGAATCCGAAGGTCTGGGCGTCGGAGACCTCGCCGCCCGCTAGCACTTCGAGGGTGACGCGGTACATGTTGGGGTGGCCCATGTCGTGCGGCCACCAGAGCTGCGGGTCGCGCAGCTGGAGCACACCAGCTATCTCGGTCTGGCCGGGGGCAAGCGCGCGGCGCTGCTCGAAGGACTGCACGGCGCCGGCGAAGTTCTGCGGCGCGAACGTCCAGCGCAGCGTCACGTCCTGCGGGCCGGCTGCGTCCAGCGTGGCACGGAAGCGCAGCTCGGCCACCTCGGCGCCGGCGGCGTGGGTGTGCAGCAGCACCTCCTTGAGGCGCACCGGGCCGGTGGCGATCAACTCCACCGGCAGCCAGATCCCGCCGGGGTTGGCTTGCGGGTCCATGCAGTCCCAATGAGAGAAGACGCCGGTGATCATACGCTTGCCGGTCTTATCGCGCTCCTCTGGGCACTCCACCTCCACCACCAACTCGTTCTCGGCGGCCACCCAGGCGGTGACCTCGTGCTCCTGGGGGACGAAGTAGCCCTCGTGCCGCCCGAGGTCCACACCGTTGAAGTAGGGTTGGGACCAGTAGAAGACACCGTTGAGTCGCAACCAGTACCGTGAGGATGGCGGATGACGGATGAACGCTGAATCTGTTGCAGCTTGCATGTTTGGAGACGTAGCAGCGGGAGCAGGTGGAGCGGCCTCAGCCGAACCTTCAGCATTTAGCGTTTGGCGTTCGGCGTTCGGGAGCGCGAAGCGCTTGCGGTACACCACCCTGCCGGTGTAACGCTCGAGGAGCGGGTGCTGCTGCCAGTGGGCGGGGAGCTCCTGCTCGAGCCAGGCGTCGTCCTCCAGCGGGTAGAACCCCTGGCGGAAGGTGTCCGTCGGGAGCAGGCGCCAGGTGCCGTTGAGAGGTGTTACCGCGGGGTATGCCATGTGACCTCGGACCGAACAGCATGACGGCGGGCGTCATTCTAGGGGATGGCGCGGGGCGTGTCAATGGCGCGGCCTCCAGGAAGGAGGGCTTATGCGCTCGCACCCCGCCCGGCGGCTGAAGCCGCGGGCTATCCCTCGCCAAGCCCGCCTGCGCGGGCTGCAGACCGGACTGGGGGCCTTCGTACTGATGCCCACGGGCCCGGCCGGCCCCTCACACGCCGGGTGTGGGACGAAGCCAGCGACGTGGACGGCGCCCTACCTCCCGGGGGAGGGCAAGTGTTCGCATCACGCCCGGCGGCTGAAGCCGCGGGCTATCCCTCGCCAAGCCCGCCTGCGCGGGCTGCAGACCGGACTGGGGGCCTTCGTACTGATGCCCACGGGCCCGGCCGGCCCCTCACACGCCGGGTGTGGGACGAA
>DATMBA010000682.1:0-3074 GCA_035559635.1 Roseiflexaceae bacterium | reverse complement strand
ACCCGATGGACACGATCTACTCGATGTGGCAGCGCTGGCGCGGCCTGCCGAGCCACAACCAGCGCGACTGGCTCACGGCCTACAGCAACCTGCTGCGCCTGCGCGCCCCCCTCGGCGAGCGGCTCCTGGTGCTGCGCTACGAGGACATGGTGCGCGACCCTTCCTCGCTCGACCCGGTGTACCGCTTCATAGGGCTGCCGCGCCCGGTGGACCTCGGCCTGCACGCCGAGGCGATCGGCAAGTGGCGGCGGGACGCCCGCTTCCGCTTCCGGCTGGACGAGCGGGTGGTGGCGCTCGCTGCGCGCTTCGGCTACGCCCCAGAGGAGCTGGAGAACCGCGGCTCCCGCCTCTGGCCGCTGTACGAGCGGGCTTCGCGCCTCTACATCCGCCGCGCCCACCCGCTCCTCGCACGCCTGCGCGCCAGCGGGCGGCGTTGACCCACGCTGTTCACGGTGATATGCTATAGCAATCCTGCCGGATTTGTGAAATGGGAAGCGGGTGTTTCGCGGGGGGCTGCGCCCCCACACCCCCGCTCTGCACGCGCGCGCGTTTACGGATCAGACGGGAAGGGTTCGCGGGGCTTGCTCCCCCGCACCCCCACGCCGCAGGCAGCGCCCGCTGATTTGAACGTATTGATGCCAGACGGGAGAATCAGGGAGGGCACGCCCTCCGAGGAGGCCGACCATGTCCTACGTGGAGCACGAGACGACGATCGACGCCCCGCCGGAGACGGTGTTTGCGGCCCTGCTGGACATCCAACACGCGCCGGCGTGGGTGGTCAACCTGGAGGAGGTGCGCAACATCACCGGAAGCGCCCTGGGCGACTCGTTCGAGTGGACCTTCCGCATGGCCGGGCTGCCCTTCAAGGGCAGAACGGTCTTCACCGCGCTGACGCCGAACGAGCACCTGCGCGAGGAGGGCAGCGGTGACCTCACCAGCACGTGGGATTGGCGGCTGGCGCCGGAGGGAGAGGGCACGCGCGTCAAAGTCGGGATCGACTACACCGTGCCAGGCGGCGCGCTGATCGGCGCGGCGCTCAATAAGCTGTTCGTCGAGCGCCAAAACGAGAAGGACCTGCGGCAGACGCTGGAGAACCTGAGGCGGCGGCTGGAGCAGTGAAGGGCTTCAATCCCAGGGCTAAAGCACCTGGGGTTTACGCCCTCCTTTTCTAAAGGATGACGGTGGCGAGCGCGACGGCGAAGAGCAGTTGGACGATCACCGAGGCGCCCTGCAGCAGCCGCGCGCCGAGGCGCTCGCGTTGGTAGAGCGCCAACCCGAGCGCGGTGTTCAGCAGGCTCAGCCCGAACGCCGCCAGCGGCAGGAACAGCGCCTGATGGCGTGGGCGTAGCTCGGCCACCTCACCGGTGGCGTCGAAGCGCAGCTCGACGAGCGCCGACAGCCCGGGGTAGCGCGCCGCCAGCGCCCCCAACGCCACCAGGTTCAGCAGCAACGCCAGCAGCAACAGGCCGCGCACCGTGCGATCGTTCCAGAAGGCGTAGAGGAAGAACCGGCTGGGCTCAAGCGTGGCCGTCAGCGGCTTGGCGGCGCCGAGGTTGCGGCGCTGCTCCAGGTCCTGCACGAACGCCTCGTGATCCGCCGGGGAGATCGCATACGCCCCCTCGGGCGTGTACACCACCAGGCAGCGCGCCGGCGGCTGGGTGGCGAAGAGGTGCAGCCGCCCCCCGTCTGGCAGGCGGGCCGTGCCCCAGTAATACCCGATCCCCTGCAGGGACCCCAGGGGCAGCCGGGCCTCGGGCGCGCCGATGTCGATGCTCGTGATGCGGTCCAGCGGCACCACCGCGCGGTTGCCGAGCCAGGTGATGTACAGACCGTTGCGGTCCAACTCGTAGCCGAGCGTGAGCGCCGCGGCCGTGCGGTACGCCAGCCAGCCGGCCGCGGCGAGCAGCCCCAGCAGCGCCAGGATCAGCCCGAACAGCCCCACATCCACGCGCCATACCTCGGGGGGGCCGGCGAGCCTGCCGGCTATCCGCGCGAGCGCCAGCGCGGCCCCCGCCAGCGCGGCGAGCAGCAGCCCCGCCGCCACCCAACGGCCGGGAGAGGGTTGTGGTTTCCAGTGTCGCATCGTTCAGGACTGAAGCCTATCCCTGGGAGGGTCCAAGGGAGAGCTGCGCCCTCCCTTGGACCCTCCCCTTCGCTACGGTGTCGGCGTGGCCGCCGGCTGGGCGGTGCCGGGCGTGCCGATCGGCGACGGCGTCGGAATCGGCGACGGCGTCGGAATCGGGGTTGGCGAGGGGTTCCCACCCAACTCGACCGTCGGTAGCGGCGCGGCGGTGCCGGTGGGCAGCTCCGTTGGCGTGGGCGAGACCGCCGGGAAGCGCTGGATGCTCAGCGCCGCGCGCTGCTCCGCCAGCCACTTGTCGAACGCCTCGGTGCGCGCCCGCTGCAGTTGGTCCTCGCGCGTGTCCACCGTGCGCCGCACCAACTGCACCACATGCCAGCCGAACGGCGTCCGCACCAACTCCGGTGCCACCGCGCCCTCCTCCAGCCCGGCCACTGCCGCGACGATCGCCGGGTCGATCTGGGTGCCGGCGGTGGTCTTGCCGGTCGGGTCGAAGCCCGGCAGCGCGCCGCCCGCCTCGCGAGTGTTGTAGTCCTCGGACACCTCGCGCGCCAGCGCCTCGAAGTCGGCCCCCTCACGCGCCCGCGCCAGGATGGCCTCGGCCTCGGCCCGCCGCGCCGCGAACGCCTCCTCGCGCGCCTGCTCGGTGGCCGTGGTGGGCACCGTCACTTTCACCAGGATGTGGCGCGTCTCGATGCTACTCGGCTCGGTGCTCGGCGTGAAGCTCGCCTCGGGCACGAGCTGCTCCTGCACCTCGCGCACCAGCACCTGGCGCCGGAACTGGTCGCGTAGGCCGTTACGGAAGTCCTCCAGGGTGAGCTGCGCCCTGCGCGTCGGGTCCACGCGCTCGATCTCGGCCTTGTAGTCCGCGAACATCTTGTTCAGCGCCTCGTCCTGGCGGCGCAGCGCCTCCTCAGCCTGCGGAGTCGGCGAGGGTGTATTTGTCGGCGGCGGGGTCGCGCTCGGCGAGGGCGTGGCGGTCGGCCCGGCGAGG
>DATMBA010000681.1:0-2041 GCA_035559635.1 Roseiflexaceae bacterium | reverse complement strand
CGCTCGCGAGCGCCGCCGGCCTGGACCGGCTGCGCGAGCTGGCGGCCGACGCGGCCGCCCCCGCGCCGGTGCGTGAGGCCGCGCACGCCGCCGTCCGCCGCATCGAGCGCTGGGGCCTGCTGGCGAGCGCCGTGGAGACCGCGTTCCAGGGCGCGTCGCTCGCCTCGATCCTGCTCCTGATGGCCCTCGGCCTGGCCATCGTGTTCGGGCTCATGGGTGTCATCAACATGGCGCACGGCGAGCTGATGGCGCTCGGCGCCTACGCCACGTTCGTGATGCAGGGCTGGTTCGCCGCGCGCTGGCCCCACCTCTTCGACTGGTACTTCGCGGCCGCGCTGCCGTTCGCGTTCCTGGTGGCGGCCCTGGTCGGGCTGGCGCTCGAGCGCACGCTGATCCGCTTCCTCTACGGCCGCCCGCTCGAGACGCTGCTGGTCACCTGGGGCGTGAGCCTCGTCATCCAGCAAGGCCTCCGGCTCTGGTTCGGCGCCGCCAACGTGGATGTGATGGCGCCGCGGTGGATGTCCGGCGGCATCCCCGTCCTGGCCGGCGTGCAGCTCCCGTACAACCGGCTCTTCATCATCGCGCTGGCCGTCGCGTGCGTGTCGGGGATGTACGTGCTCCTGTTCCGCACGCGCGTCGGGCTCCAGATCCGCGCCGTGACCCAGAACCGCGGCATGGCGTCCTGCCTCGGCGTGCGCGCGCGGCGGGTGGACGGCCTGACCTTCTCGCTCGGCGCCGGCCTGGCCGGGCTGGCCGGCTGCGCGCTGACCCAGATCGGCAACGTCGGGCCGGAGCTCGGCCAGAACTACATCGTCGACTCGTTCATGGTGGTGGTCACCGGCGGCGTCGGCAAGCTGCTCGGGAGCATCCTGGCGGCCCTCGGCATCGGCGGCCTCAACAAGGCCATCGAGCCGCAGTTCGGCGCCGTCTTCGGCAAGGTGGCGATCCTCGCGCTGGTGATCCTCTTCATCCAGCGGCGGCCGGCCGGGCTGTTCGCGCCGAAAGGGCGCCAGGCCGATGCGTGAGCGCTGGCTCGTCGGCGCGGGCGGCGCGGTGCTGCTCGCCCTGCCGCTGCTCAACCTGCTGCCCGCGGGCGCGCCCTTCGCGGTGTCCGACTTCACGCTGAACCTGTTCGGGAAGTTCCTCGCCTACGCGATCCTCGCGCTCGGCATCGACCTCCTCTGGGGGTACGCGGGCGTGCTCTCGCTCGGGCACGGCGTGTTCTTCGGGCTCGGCGCCTACGCGATGGGCATGCACCTGATGCTCGAGATCGGCACGCGGGGCGTCTACCAGAACGCGCTGCCGGACTTCATGGTGTGGAACCAGGTCACCGAGCTGCCGCTGTTCTGGCGGCCGTTCTACAGCCCCCTCTTCACGCTGGCGGCGATCCTCCTGGTGCCCGCGCTCGTGGCGCTCGCCTTCGGGCACCTGATCTTCCGGAGCCGCATCCGCGGCGTCTACTTCTCGATCATCACGCAGGCGCTGGCGCTCTCGGCCTGGCTCGTGTTCAACCGGAACGCCATGAACCTGGGCGGCACGAACGGCCTCTCGGGGTTCAAGACGCTCCTGGGGTTCCCGCTCGACTCGCCGGGCACCCAGCGCGGGCTCTACGTCGCCACCGCGCTCTGCCTGGTCGGCGCCTACCTGCTCTGCCGCTTCATCGTGCGGTCGCCGGCCGGCCGGGTGCTCGTGGCCATCCGCGACAGCGAGACGCGAGTGCTCTTCTCCGGCTACTCGCCGGCCGCGTACAAGCGCTTCGTGTTCGCGGTGTCGGCGCTCCTCGCGGGGGTGGCCGGCGCCCTCTACGTGCCCCAGGTCGGGATCATCACGCCGACCAAGATGGGCGTGCTGCCGTCGATCGAGATGATCATCTGGGTCGCGGTGGGCGGCCGCGGCACCCTGGTCGGAGCCGTCCTGGGCGCGGTCTGCGTCAACTGGCTCCAGAGCCGGCTCACCACGAGCTACCCGGACTACTGGCTGCTCGTGCTGGGCGCCCTGTTCATCGGCGTCGTGCTGCTGTTCCCCGACGGGCTGGTCGGCG
>DATMBA010000680.1:0-17189 GCA_035559635.1 Roseiflexaceae bacterium | reverse complement strand
ATCGTCCCACCCGCCATCGGTCGCCGTCCCCCACCCCGGCACCGCCCCACCCGCCATCGCACCCCGTGCCCCATCGCCCCCGATCGCCCCCATCGCCCCCCATCGCCCCATCGCCACACACCGCCACACACCCGTGTCGCGCCGCTTTACGGCTGGCGCGTCTCGCGCTACCATAACGCCCCATGACAACCGGGCGAAGCGACATCCTGCTGGAGTTAGCCGACGTGGGGTTGGATTACGGCGCGCGCCGGGTGCTGGCCGGCGTGAGCCTGGCCGTGCGCGCAGGTGAGACGCTGGTGGTGGCGGGGGCCAATGGCAGCGGCAAGAGCACGCTGCTGCGGCTGATCTGCGGCCTGCAGCGCCCCACCCGCGGCGCCGTGCGCGCCCACGCCGGCGGCCGGGCCTACCGCCCGGAGGAGGCTCCCTGGCTGTTCGGCTGGGTCGCGCCGGACCTGCAGCTCTACCGCGAGTTGAGTGGCCTGGAGAACCTGCGCTTCTTCGCCGACGTGCGCGGCCTGCGAGCGACAGACGCCGACCTGGAGACGCTGCTGGAGGAGGTGGGCCTGGGCGGGCGGGGCGGCGACCTGCTGGCGGCCTACTCGTCCGGCATGGCCCAGCGACTGCGCTATGCCTACGCCCTGCTCCACCGGCCGCCCGTCCTGTTGCTGGACGAGCCGACCGTCACGCTGGACGAGCGCGGCGCGGCGCTGGTGGAGCGGCTCGTGGAGTCCCAACGCGCGCGCGGGATCACTGTGGTGGCCACGAATGACCCGCGCGAGGAGCGGTTCGGGGATTATGTCTTGCGCCTGGGGTGAAGTGCAACATGCAACGTGCACCATGCAAATAGATCTTCTGCGGGCGAGTTGGGCCGTCTTCCGCAAGGACCTGCGGAGCGAGCTGCGCACCCGCTACGCGCTCAACGCGGTGCTGCTGTTCGCCGTGAGCACGGTGGTGGCGCTCAGCCTGGGGATGGGACCGCTCACCGCGGCGCGCAACCCGGACCTGCCGCTCGTCCAGGCGGCGCTGCTGTGGGTGGCGATCCTGTTCGCGGCCTTCACCGGCCTGGCGCGCGCCTTCGTCCACGAGGAGGAGGCCCGCACCGCCGCCGCGCTGCGCCTGGCGGCCCGCCCCGCCGCGGTGTACCTCGGCAAATTGCTGTTCAACCTGGCGCTGCTGCTGCTGCTGACGCTCGTCACCACGCTGCTGTTCGTGGCGCTGCTGCGCGTGCGCGTGGCTGATCCCTGGCCGCTCGCGGCGCTGTTGCTGGCGGGCAGCCTGGGCCTGGTGGCCGCCACCACGCTGATCGCGGCGATCATAGCGCGCGCCAGCGTCCGGGGGGCGCTGTTCGCCGTGCTCTCCTTCCCGCTGCTCGTGCCCCTGCTCGTCACCGCCATCCGCGGTACCGCCAACGCGCTCGAGGGGCGCGGCTGGGCCGGCGCCGCCGCCCCCCTCCAGGTGCTGCTGGCCTACGCCCTGGCACTCTTCGTAGCCTCGTTGCTGCTCTTCCCCAGCGTCTGGGAGGCGTAGACCAGTACTGAGTGCTGAGCGGCTGTTTGAACAAGGGAGTGGGAAGGGGTTTATCCCTGCCGCTCCCCCGCTCACCCTGCCAGGAGGCTTTGCAAACAGGCTTTACGTGCCGAAGCACGGCTGGGCGCCGCGCTGGATTTGTGATAAAATACACGAGGATCGGTGCATTCGGTCGGCGCGGTTTGATCTCGCAGATCAAGTGTAGTATCATTGCGTGTGCAGCGCGCCAAAACGCCGCGGGAGGGTCCGGGTGGGCCAGCCTTCCCGGAAACACCGCTTCCTTATCCCGCAGGCCCGGCCTGCAGGGATAGAGAAGGAATGAACGATGGGATCCCTTGCGCGCCTCGCGCCGGCGGCCAAGCTTCTGCTGGGGCTGTGGATGGCTGGCGTCGTCGCCGCGATGTTCCTGGTGGTACCGCAGTACGTCGGCCTAGGGGACGCCGGGCGCATCATCATTATGCACGTGCCCACCGCGTGGGTCACCACCGTGGCCTTCGCCGTCTCGGCCGTCTACAGCGCGCGCTACCTGTGGCAGCGCCGGGCGGAGGACGACGCGGGCGCGGTGGCGGCGGCCGAGGCCGGCTTCATGTTCTGCGTCCTCGCCACTGTCAGCGGCGCGATCTTCGCACAGATCGTGTGGGGTACCTTCTGGAACTGGGATCCGCGCGAGACATCCATCCTGGTGCTGCTGCTGATCTACGCCGCCTACTTCGCGCTGCGCTCAGCCCTGGACGATGCCCAACGCCGCAGGCGTTTGGCGGCGGCCTACAACCTGTTCGCAGCGGTGACCATGCCCTTCCTGCTGTTCGTGGCCCCACGCGTGGCCGAGAGCTCGCTGCATCCGAACTGCGCCTTCATCCAGGGCAGCCGCTGCGACGGGATCACGCTCCAGCTGGGCGGCGCACGCATCGGCCAACTCGGCGACGTGGTGCTGGAGCTGCAGGGCCTCGAGCGGCGCGGCGAGCTGGCGGTGGCGCGGGTGGAGGTGCGCACCCCCGGCCTGGCCGAGCGGGTGACGCTGGAGCCGACGCTGGAGTTGGCCAGCGGCCGGCCCGCCGACCGGCCGGAGTTCCCCGGCCAGCAGTTCCTGCTGGCGCTGGAGGCGGCCGATCTGCAGGCGGGCGCGGCGCGGCTGAACATCGAGGCGCCGGGCACCGGCCTGCTGAGCAACCAACGCACGCTGTGGACGTTCATGGCCGCTAACCTCGGCTTCCTGGGGCTGTTCGTCTGGCTGTATCGCCTGCGCGCGGACGTCCTGCTGCTGCAGGAGCGCCTGGCGCAGCGCGGAGGTGCGCATGAGCTTCCTGCTTGAGCCCGGCGTGGCGATCTATATGGCGCTGGCGGTGGCGCTGGCGGTGTGGCTCGGGATCTTCGTCTTCCTGTGGCGCATCGACCGGGTCACCCGCGAGCTGCGCCGGCGGCTGGACCAGGAGGCCCCGCCGGAGGCTCCGGCCCCGCGGGCGACCCTCGAGGCTCGTACACCGCAGATGAACGCTGAGCGTTGAACGTTTGCACGTTGCACATGGGGACGTGTAACATGCAACGTGGGAACGTGTAACGCCGAGGAGCTTGCTATGGCAACCGCAACCCCCGACATCGCGCGCCGGGCGCTCCCGCTCAAGCCGCTGCACCTGATCGGCATCGCGATCATCGCGCTGGCGCTGGCGCTCGGCTACATGGGACTCTCACAGTCCTTCCGCCCCTACACTATCAGCGTGGACGAGGCCGTGGCGAGTGGGCGCAGCGTGCAACTGGCCGGTTACCTCGGCAGCACCGGCGCGTACGACGCCGACGGCAACTTCACCTTCGACCTGCAGGATAGCACCGGGAAGATGGTGAAGGTGGTGTACGGCAAGCCTAAGCCGGCCAACTTCGAGCAGGCCGTGAGTATCGTGGCGATCGGCCATTACGACAGCGCCAGGGGCGTGTTCGTGGCCGACGATATGCTGGTGAAGTGTCCGTCGAAGTATCAGGAGCAGATGCAATAAATGTACCTCCTCGGCACAATCTTCATCGCCTGCGGAATCGCCGCGGCCGCGCTCTCGTCCGTGAGCTACGCGCTGGTGCCGCGCGGTAACCTGGCGGCGCTCACCTACGGTCGGGTGGGCGCACGCGCGGCGCTCGTGGCCGTGCTGCTGGTGGTGGGCCTGCTCAACTACCTGTTCGTGGCCCAGCGCTACGACGTGCAGTACGTCTTCGACTATAGCTCGCGCGACCTGGAGCCGCACTTCCGCGTGGCGGCGGTGTGGGCCGGGCAGCCGGGGTCGTTCGTGATCTGGGCGCTCTGGGGCGTGATCGCCGCGCAGTTGCTGGTGCGCCGCGCCCGCCACGCCGAGCCGTACGTGCTGAGCGTCTTCATGGCCATCCAGGCCGCGCTGCTGGTGTACATGCTCATCCGTAACCCGTTCGTGCCCTACACTGAGAACGGCGTACCGCTGATGCCACAGGACGGCAAGGGGCTGAACGAGGCGCTCCACAACATGTGGATGCTGATCCACCCGCCGATCCTGTTCGTCGGTTTCGCGCTCATGGCTGTGCCGTTCGCCTACGCCATCGGCGGGGTGTGGCGGCGCGACTACGACGGCTGGGTGCGCGACGCGCTGCCGTGGACCCTGGCGGCCTGGGCCTTCCTCGGCCTGGCGTTGTTGCTCGGCGGCTACTGGGCCTACGAGACGCTCGGCTGGGGCGGCTACTGGGGCTGGGACCCGGTGGAGAACTCGGCGCTGGTGCCCTGGCTGGCCGCCACCGCCCTCATCCACGCCATGCTGGCTCAACGCGCGGGCGGCGGCCTGCGCCGCACTAACATCGCGCTTGCACTCGTGACCTACCTGACGGTCTTCTACGCCACCTTCCTCACCCGCTCCGGCGTGCTCTCCTCGTTCTCGGTTCACTCCTTCGTGGAGGAGGGCCTCAAGACGGTCATGGTCGGCTCGCTGGCCTTCCTGGCGCTCGCAAGCGTGGCGGTGCTCGCCTGGCGCTGGCGCGACATCCCCTCCCGCCCGCTCTCGGAGAAACTGCTCTCGCGCGAGAGTTTCTTCGTGCTGATGATCCTCGGCCTGGTGGTGATCGCCACCGTGGTGGCGCTCGGCACCTCGATGCCGGTGATCTCGGCCATCCCCGGCGTGGGCCATACGCTGCAGGGGGTCTTCGCCGGCGCGTTCACGATCGACGACGGCACCACCTACGGCCCGCAGGCCTTCACCGACGGGCGCTTCGGCCTGGTGGGGGACTTCTACAGCAGCACGGTGCCGCCGCTCGGCCTCATCCTGGTGGCGCTGCTGATCGTCGGGCCGCTGCTCGGCTGGCGGGACACGAATCCGCGTACGCTGCTGCGCGCGCTGCGCTGGCCGGCCGCGGCGGCGGTGCTGGTGACGTGCATCGGGTTGGTCCTGGGCGCGCGTGACCCGCTGCCGATCGCCTACGTGGGGCTGTGCACCTTCGCCGCCGGCACCAACCTGGTGATGATCGTCCGCACGCTGCGCAGCGGCTGGCTGCGGATCGGCGGCTACCTGGCGCACGTCGGCCTGATGCTGCTGCTGGTGGGCGCCGCGGCCTCCACCTGGTATGCCGCGCCGGACCAGCGGCTGCTGGTGCCCGAGGGCGACACGCTCAGCATGTACGGCTACGACTTCACCTTCAATGGCTGGCGCATGGACGCCAACGGGCGCGGTGTGCTGGACATGACGGTGGCGCGCGGCGGGCAGCGCTGGCAGGCCACGCCGCAACTCTACTTCAACCAGCGCATGGGCGCCACGATGGCCACACCCTGGATCAAGCCCGAGCTGTGGCAGGACCTGTACGTCTCGCCGGCCGAGTACCAGCCGCCGGTGGACCACAACGTCGCCGATCTGACGGTGGGCGAGCAGAAGAGCATCGGGCCGTACCAGGTGCTGTTCCTGGGCTTCGAGGTGCCGGACGCGCACACCACCGGCCAGGCGGACGTGGGAGCCAAGCTGGAGGTGACCTACGAGGGCCAGATCAGCAAGCTCACGCCGAAGATCACGCTGCTGGCGAACGAGCCGGATCCGGCCAGGGCTGTGCAGGACAACCCGGTGACGCTGGCCGGCGGCCACACCGCCTCGCTCGCGGCCTTCGACCCGGCGCAGCGCCGGGTGATCATCCGCGTGAATGGCCTGGGCCTGCCGGTGGATCCGGCCAAGGCGGTGGTGACGGTGAGCCTCAAGCCGGGCGTGATGCTGGTGTGGCTCGGGGTGGGCGTGGGGGTGCTCGGCGGGCTGATCGCCGTGCTGCGCCGCACGCTCGAGGGCCGCGCCCAGGTGGAGGGCCGGCGCTTCCCACTCGGCCGGCGCCTCCGCGCACCGGGTGTTGTCGCCGCTCCGCCCGCTGGGAGCGGCGAGTAGGCGCGCTGAAGGGTACGGCGGTCGCCGGGCGCAGCACCGCCATCGTGTTGGGGGCAGGTCGCGTGCTTGCCCTCAGTACGTCTCGCCGTCTACGGCCCGCGCCGCTGGCATCGTCGGCAGCGCGTTGTGATGCGGGCGGCCACACGAGCCACCCCTGCACATCGCCCACGGCGCACGGCACAGAGACACCACGACGAACTGACATGCCGGCACCCACCTCGCCAGAGAGAGCCATGCCCACCCAGGACCACTACGAGATTCTCCAGGTGCACCCGAAGGCGGACGCCGCGGCGATCGAGGCGGCCTACCGGCGCCTGTGTGACCAGTATGACCCGCAGCGGCTCGACGGTGCGGCCGAGGAGTTGGTGGCGATCGCGCGGCACCGGCGCGAGGCGCTCGAGCAGGCCTACGCCGTGCTCATCGACCCGGCGCGCCGCGCGGCGTATGATGCGGCGACCGACCAACGACCAACGACCAACGACCAACAGTCAGCGGTCGACGCTGGCTCCGCTGACGAGCGTTCGGCGTTCGGCGTTCGGCGTTCGTCCTATGGCGAAGCCACCCCCGGCCCTCAACGCTCAGCGCTCAACTCTCAACTCTCCGGCGGCGACACCACCCTGGACTACCGCCCGCTCCCGCCGGCGCGCCGCGAGGAGCGACCGCGCGGCTTCAACGACCAGCCGACCCTCGCTGGCGCCCGGCCCACCAGCGCACCCCCCGGCCTGGCGGCGCTGATCGTGGTGGCGGCGGTGGTGGTGCCGGCGCTGGTGCTGAGCCTGGCACTCACGAGCAGCGCCCCGGCCCCGCCCCTGGCCGCCGCCACCCCCACTGCCTCGCCGGTGGATCAGTTCGAGCCGTTGATCGCCCAGGCGCGGGCCTTCGCTGAGCAGAACCCGCAGGACGCGCGGGCGTGGGTGGACCTCGGCAACCTGCTGTACGACAGCGCCCAGATCGTGCGCGAGCAGGCGCCGGACAGCGCCCTCTACCGCGAGCGCCTGCCGCGCTGGCTGGACGCGATCGAGGCCTACAGCCGCGCGCTGGCGCTGGAGCCGGACAACGCCGGCGTGCTGGCGGATAGGGGCGCGAGCGCCTGCTTCTATGGCGCCGCCGCCCCCGAGGAGCGCTACCTGGTGCAGGGCCTGGCGGACACCACTAGGGCGCTGGAGATCGCGCCGGATAACCCGCGCGCGCTGCTCAGCCACGGCTACTGCCTGGTGAGCGCCCGCCCGCCGCGCACCGCCGAGGCGGTGGCCGCCTGGCAGCGCATCCCTGCGCTCGTCCCCGCCGACTCCCCGCTGGTCAGCCAGGCGCGGCTGCTGGTCCAGCAGTACGGCCAGCGCTGAGACACGATTTCGCTAAGCTGGGAGATTCGGAGGGGCTTCGCCCCTCCGACCAATGATGGTGTGGGGCCTGTGGCGCCTACCCCCCCTGCGTGCGCCACAGGGGTTGGGGGGCAAAGCCCGCCCACAAACCCGCCCTCGCTGGTACGCTCGTTGCCGCACACCTGCCGGTTCGCTATAACAAAAGTGCATGCTACACATGCGCAATTGTATGTGTTAAAATGACATCTACGCACGTTCTATCTTTATGAGTGCAGGGTGATATGGCGGCACCGACCACACAGAACGCACGGCGCAGCCCGCTGAGCCGGCGCGAGTTGGGCTTCGCGGGGCTGGGCGTGCTGATCGGCCTGGCGATCATCGCCGTGGTATGGCTGGTGACGGCGCGCACCGCCGAACCGGCGCTGCCGGGCGTGGGCGAGACCAACCGCCCCGCGCCGGACATCGCGCTCCCTGCGCTGGACGGTGGGACCATCCGGCTGAGCGACTACCGCGGCCAGGTGGTGCTGGTGAACTTCTGGGGCACCTGGTGCGAGCCGTGCAAGGAGGAGACGCCGGCCCTCCAGGCCGCCTACCAGCAACTCAAGGACCAGGGCCTGGTGATCGTCGGGGTCAACCTGCGCAAGCAGGAGCCGAGCGACGACGCGGTGCGGGCCTTCCTGGCGCAGTACAATGTGACCTACCCCACCGCGCTGGATGTGGCAGCCGAGGCCGCGCGGCAGTTCCAGATATCGCCGATACCGACCAGCTACTTCATCGACCCGGCGGGCAACATACGATACATTCGTGTCGGCACGCTGACGCAAGAAGAGGTTGCGGCCCTGTTCAGCAGACTGCGGCAGGACGCGTCAGCTCTTCGCTGAGACGGGAGCGGAGCATGCAAAACGACCAGCGCAGAATCTTAATCGTGGACGACGAGCCGGGGCTGCGCGAGTTGGTGCGCATTAACCTCGAGCACGAGGGGTTCGCCGTGCTCCAGGCGGAGAACGGCGTGGCGGGCCTGCAGATGATCCGCGAGGACCAGCCGGACCTGGTGATCCTGGACGTGATGATGCCGGAGATGGACGGCTGGGAGGTCTGCCGGAAGCTGCGCGAGTTCTCGCAGATCCCGGTGCTGATGCTCACCGCGCGCGTGCAGAGCCAGGACATCGTCACCGGCTTGGAGAGCGGCGCAGACGACTATCTGCTCAAACCGTTCAACATGGATGAGTTGATGGCCCGCGTCCGCGCCCTGCTGCGCCGCGTTCCCTCACCGAACCGCCCGGTGGTGGCCGGCGGCGGCGAGATCACGATCGATAAGCAGAAGCGCGAGGTGCTGGTGCGCGGCGAGCCGGTGGACCTGACCCCCACCGAGTACGACCTGCTGCTCATGCTGGCCGAGCACGCCGGCGCGGTGATGGACCACGAGACGCTGCTGCGCGGGGTGTGGGGCCAGGAGTACACCAAGGATAACGACTACCTCAAGGTGTACATCTGGCATCTTCGCCGCAAGCTGGAGCAGGACCCGCGCGACCCGAAGCTGCTGCTGACGGAATGGGGCGTCGGCTATCGGCTGGTGCCCTAGCCGCGCCCACTCCGCGAAGGGGAGGAGACCAGGGGAGGGCCTGGCCCTCCCCTGGCCCCCTCCCTCGTTGTGTCGTGACACTGTGCGACGCGTTGTCATCAAGCTCGGCACGAACGTTCTGACGGCCGGCACCGACCGGCTGCACCGCCCGCGGATCGTGGAGTTGGTGCGGCAGATCGCGGACGCGCGCACGCAGGGCGTGGAGGTGGTGCTGGTGAGCTCCGGCGCGCAGGCCGCCGGGCGCGAGCGGCTGCAGTTCGCCAGCCGCCGGCGCGATATGCCGCTTAAGCAGATGCTGGCCGCCGTGGGCCAGAGCCGGCTCATGCACCTCTATGAGCAGATCTTCGACCTCTACAGCATCCCGGTGGCTCAGACGCTCCTCACCCGCGACGACCTGCGCGACCGCCACCGCTACCTCAACGCCCGCAACACCCTCCTGGCCTGCCTGATCCACGACGTGCTGCCGATCATCAACGAGAACGATGTGGTGGCGGTGGACGAGATCAAGGTTGGCGACAACGATAACCTCTCGGCGCTGGTGGCCAACCTGGTGGACGCCGACCTGCTGCTGATCCTGACGGATATCGACGCGCTCTACACCGCTGACCCGCGCCGCGACCCGACGGCGATGCGAATCGCCGAGGTGCCACAGATCAGCGAGGCGATCTACGCGCTGGCCGGCGGCAGCGGCAGCGCGCGCGGCACCGGCGGCATGATCACCAAGATCCAGGCGGCCGACCTGGCCACGCGCGGTGGGACGAGCGTGGTGATCGCGCCAGGGGGCGAGCGCGAGGTGATCACACGCGTGCTGGCCGGCGAGCCGCTCGGCACGCGCTTCCCGGCGCAGGCTACCCGGCTGGAGAGCCGCAAGCGCTGGCTGCTGGCCGAGACCGCCCGCCACAGCCGTGTGGTGGCGGACGACGGGGCGGCGCGGGCGCTGCTGGAGGGCGGCAAGAGCCTGCTGCCGGCCGGCGTGGCGGCGGTGGAGGGGGACTTCGAGCGCGGCCAGACGGTGCGCATTTATACCACGCAGGGCCGCGAGATCGCCCGCGGCCTGGCGCAGTACGGCGCCCAGGACCTGCGCCGGATCAAGGGGCTGCGCTCGGGCCAGATCGCTGAGACGCTCGGCTACGACTACGGCCCCGAGGTGGTCCACCGCGACGATATGGTGCTGCTGTAGCGGCTGCGGCTACACGCGCAGCGCACGCCTGCGTAAGAGGAACGGGTCTTTCAGGGAGGGCCAGCCCTCCCTGACTCTCCCCCTGCCGCACGGCCATAGGACGCGAGGGCAATGCCCTCCCTTCTGTCAAAGGATGTAAGCGATGGAGCGCGTCTGCTTTCTGCTGAAGGTCCGGCCCGAGCGGCTGGAGGAGTACAAGGAGCGCCATCGGGCCGTCTGGCCGGAAATGCTCCAGGCGCTGCGCGAGACCGGCTGGCACAACTACTCGCTCTTCCTGCGCGACGACGGGCTGCTCGTGGGCTATTTCGAGACCCCCAACCTCCAGGCGGCGCTGGACGGCATGGCCGCCCGCGAGGTCAACGCGCGCTGGCAGGCTGAGATGGCCCCCTTCTTCGAGGGGCTGGACGGCCGCAGGCCGGACGAGGGGTTTTTGCGGCTGGAGCAGGTGTTTTACCTGGAGTAGTCAGCAGTCCGTAGTGAGTAGCCAGTACCGATGAGCCTCACTGGGCTGCACTGAGCCTCGCTGCGCCTCACCGGTACTGACTACTGACTGCTGGCTGCTCACTACGGACGACACGATCGGAGCACGACAATGGCACCCCTTCCCGCATACGAGATCCTTGCAGAGACCCTCGCCGCCGATGGGATCGACATCGAGGCCGTCAAGAGCGCGCTCAAGCGCCAGCGGATCGAGACCCCTTCCTGGGGCTACGCCAACTCCGGCACGCGCTTCAAGGCCTTTCCCTGGCCCGGCGCGGCATCCACCACCCGCGAGAAGATCGACGACGCCGCCATGGTCCACCGCATGACCGGCATCGCCCCCTCGGTCGCCATCCACATCCCGTGGGACGCGCCGGAGGACGGTGACTACGATGCCATGCGCCAGTACGCCGAGTCGCAGGGCATCCGCATCGGCGCCGTCAACCCCAATGTGTTCCAGGACGAGGCCTATAAACTCGGCTCGCTCGGCAGCCCGGATGCGGCCGCGCGCGAACTGGCGCTCGACCACCTGATCGAATGCTGCGAGATCATGCGCAGGGTCGGCAGCAGCGACCTCAGCCTGTGGTTCGCGGATGGCACCAACTACGCCGGGCAGGACAGCCTGCGCGGGCGCAAGCGGCGCTTCGAGGAGGGCCTGCGCCTGGTGTACGGCCGCCTGCCGGAGGGCGGGCGCATGCTGATCGAGTACAAGTTCTTCGAGCCGGCCTTCTACTCCACCGACATTCCGGACTGGGGCACGGCCTACGCCTGGTGCCTCAAGCTCGGCCCGCAGGCGCAGGTGCTGGTGGACCTTGGACACCACGCGCAGGGGGTCAACATCGAGCAGATCGTCGCCTTCCTGCTGGACGAGGGACGTCTCGGCGGCTTCCACTTCAACAACCGCAAGTACGCCGACGACGACCTGATCGTCGGCTCGGTCAATCCCTTCGAGCTGTTCCTGATCTACGCCGAACTGGCCGGCGCCGAGTTGAGCCAAGACGAGCCGGCGCGCAGCACGGCGCAGCAGGTGGCCTATATGATCGACCAGAGCCACAACATCGAGGGCAAGGTGGCGCCGATGATCTACTCAGTGCTGAACTGCCAGGAGGCCTACGCGAAGGCGCTATGTGTGCCACGCGCGCGGCTGGCGGCGGCGCAGGCCGAAGGCGCGGTGCTGGAGGCGCACCGCATCCTGACAGACGCCTTCCGGCTGGACGTGCGGCCGCTGCTGGCGCGGGTGCGCGAGGAGTTGGGCGCGCCCAGAGACCCGCTGGCGGCCTACGCATCCAGCGGCTACGAGCGCACGATCGCCGAGCAGCGCGGGGTGCGGGCGACGAGCGGCGGGTTTCAATAAAATGCAAAAGATCGCCTGCGACGGAATGAAACGGAGGGAACGGAGTCGGGCGGAAGCGGAGGCTCCGCTCTCGCCTCGCTCCGTTCCCTCCGTCTCCCTTCCCTTGACAAGGCTCCGTTCTCGATTCGGTGAGTCGTGACCGATGTCGCTCTTACTCCGCCCCGCCACCGCCGCAGACGCCCCCTCCCTGGCCGCGATGAACCGACAGTTGATCGCCGACGAAGGCAGCCGCAACCCGATGAGCCTCGCGGAGTTGGAGGAGCGCATGCGCCGCCTGATCGCCGAGGGCTGGGCGGCGCTACTCTTCGAGGACGAGCGCGAACTCGCCGGCTACGCGCTCTACCGCGTGCGGCACGACGAGTACGACCCACAGCGGCCCGAGGTCGACATCCGGCAGTTCTTCGTGCTGCCGGAGCGCCGCGGCCGGGGGGTGGGGCGCGCGGCCTTCGAGCGCATGGCCGCTGCGCACTTCCCTCCCGGCGCGCGCCTGGTCCTCGAGGTGCTGGCGAGCAACCCCGCCGGGCGGGCCTTCTGGGGGCGGCTCGGCTTCACCGTCTACGCCACCACGCTCACGCGCGCCAGCCACGAAGACACGAAGACACGAAGGTACGAAGAGAAATGATACACCTTCGTGTCTTCGTGCCTTCGCGTCCTCGTGGCCGCGTGGATGCTACTCGTACGTCCGGCGCGGCGGCGCGTACGCTACGTCCACCAGACGCGCCAGGCCGTAGGCCACCAGCGAATAGACGACCATCCCCACCAGCGAGGACCACTCCACCACCGAGGTGTTGAAGCTCGGCTCGCCAAAGATCCCCATGAACGGCACCACGAACGGCGTGCTCAGCCCGTAGATGAAGCGCACGAACGGGCTGGCCTCGCTCGCCCCTAGCAGGAGCAGCACGAAGCGCATCGCCAGCAGCACCACGATCGCCCCGAACAGGAACGAGATGATCTGCTTGATGCGCGCCGCCGTGGCCGCCCGCCGCTCCGCCGCGCTCGGCACGCTCACGTGCTCCGAGCGCACCACCTCCTCGCCCGCCGGACCCACCACCCGCTCGCGGTACACGTCGCGCCGCGCATCCTCCGCGGCCCCCACATCGTACTGCTCCGTCTCGGTTCTGTGATACACTTCCCGCTGATGAGCCGCGGGGGGATCAGGGTCGCGGCGATACTCGCGCTCTGTCATGGCGCGGCCTCCTTCCCGCTATTGTCATAGCGCGCCGGCGCACGCTACCGATCGCCGGTGGGTTATGCAAACTACGTACCACCGCCCACAAGGGGGAGAACTGGAAGGGCCGCGCCCCTCCGAAAAATCCTTCGTCCAACCCTATCGCTCGCGCGCCGCACGGCGGCTCTCAGAGCTTGTTTGCAAAGCCTCACGGCTGGGGCGCGGGGGCCGCAGGTCTCCGCATCTCCGCTGCGCGGCGGGTGGGGGAGATGTGAGAGGTGAAACCCCTCACGCTCCCCTTTTCAAACAGGCTTTATGCAGTGTGCGGTGCAGCTGCGTGGGGTTCTAACAGGTGATCGCCATGCCACGCAATATCTGGAACGACGACGACGCCCGCGCCATGCCGGAGCTTGACGGCCTGGTCTACCGTGCGCGGCTCCTCGGCGCAGACCGCAGCGTCGTCAACCTCTACGGCGGCAACATCAGCGCCAAGCTCCCCGCCACAGACCACATGGGCCGGCCGGTGGAGGTGCTGTGGGTCAAAGGCTCCGGCGGCGACCTGGCGGATATCACAGAGCGCGGCTTCGCCGGCCTGCGCCTGCCCGAGGTGACGCCGCTCATGGCGCGCGACGCGATGACCGACGAGGAGATGGTGGCCTACCTGGCCCACACCGTCTGCGCGCCGGACCGGCCGCGCCAGAGCATCGAGACGCTGCTGCACGCTTTCATCCCCGCCCGCCACGTGGACCACACCCACCCGGACGCGGTCATCAGCCTGGCCTGCGCCGCACGCGGCCGCGAGCTGTGCCGCGAGCTGTGGGGCGAGCGCGCCGTCTGGGTGGAGTACATTCGTCCCGGCTTCACCCTCAGCAAGTGGATCGGCGAGGGCGTGCGCGCCAACCCGCGCGCCGAGCTGGTGGTGATGGGTAAGCACGGCCTCACCACCTGGGGCGAGACCAGCAAAGAGTGCTACGCCAACACCATCCGCTTCGTGCAGGACGCTGAGGAGTTCATCGCCTCCCGCAGCCGCGGCCGGCGCATCTTCGCCGGCGCCGACGTCCCGGTGGCGGACGCGCGGGCGCTGCTGGCCCAGGTGCTGCCCGGCCTGCGCGGTACGATCAGCCACGAGCGGCCGGCCATCCTGCAGGTGGACCCTAGCCCCGCGGCGCTGGCCTTCGTCAACAGCCCCGCGGCCGCTCAACTCTCTCAGGTGGGCGCCGCCTGCCCGGACCACCTCATCCACACCAAGCGCCAGCCCATGTTCGTGCCCTGGCAGCCGGGCCAGGGCGCCGAGGCGCTCGCCAAGAAGCTCGCCGGCGCCGTCAACGACTACGCCGCGCGCTACGCGGCCTACTTCCAGCAGTTCGCCCGGCCCGGCGACCGGATGTTCGACCCCTACCCGCGCGTCATCCTCATCCCCGGCATCGGCATACTCACCGCCGGCGCGGACGCGCAGGCCGCCGACGTGAGCAACCAGCTCTACCACCGCGCCATCCGCGTGATGGAGGGCAGCGAGGCGGTGGACACCTTCACCAGCCTGAGCGCCGAAGAGGCCCACGCCGTCGAGTACTGGCCGCTTGAGCTGTACAAGCTCAGCCTCCGGCCCGCCCCGCGCGAGCTGGCCGGGCGGGTGGCGGTGGTCACCGGCGGCGCCAGCGGCATCGGCCGTGCGGCCGCCAGACGGCTGGCCGAGGACGGCGCGCACGTGGCGGTGGTGGACATCAACCACGAGGCTGCGCAGGCGGTGGCCCGCGAGCTGTGTGAGCGCCACGGCCACCGGCGCGCCATCGCCGTGGCATGCGACGTCACGGCCGAGGCCGAGGTGGACGCGGCCTTCGAGCAGGTGGTGCTGGCCTACGGCGGGCTGGACATCGCGGTGTGCAGCGCCGGGATCGCCATCAGCGCCCCGATCGAGGCCACCACTGTGGCCGAGTGGGACCGCACCTTCGACATCCTGGCGCGGGGCTACTTCCTGACCAGCCGGGCCGCCTTCCGCGTCTGGAAGCAGCAGAAGATGGGCGGCAGCCTGATCTTCGTCGCCAGCAAGAACGGCGTGGCCGCCGGCAGGAACGCCGCCGCCTACAGCGCCGCCAAGGCCGCCGAGCTGCACCTGGCCCGTTGCCTGGCCGAGGAGGGCGGCCCGATCGGCGTGCGCGTCAACTGCGTGCTGCCGGACGCCGTGCTGCAGGGCAGCGGCATCTGGGACACCGGCTGGCGGGCGGCGCGCGCCGCCGGCTATGGCATCGCCCCCGAGGACCTGGACGAGTACTACCGCCAGCGCACCGTGCTTAAGGTCAACGTCTTCCCAGAGCATGTCGCCGAGGCGATCGCCTTCCTGGCCGGGCCGCGCGCCAGCCGCACTACCGGCGGTGCCCTCACCGTGGACGGCGGCGTGACCGTGGGGTATGTGCGGTAGCGATTACAGATTGCAGGTTGGGCCTGAAGATCCGACGTCCTCAGCGCCGGATCTTCAATCTGCACTCTGCGATCTTCTCATCGTCAGCTTCTCGCTGCGCGAAGCCATGCCGCGGCGGCCAGAGCACCTTCCTGCTTCGCAAGATGCCCGTTCAGCCCGCATGCCAACAGCGAGTCCAGCGGAGTCTGTTCCCAGATCACTGTACGGAGGACTGGCCATGCCCGACACCGCCAACTTCCTGGCCTTCGACCTCGGCGCCTCCAGCGGGCGCGCGCTGCTCGGCCGCTGGGACGGCGCGCGCTTCACCCTGGAGGAGCTGCACCGCTTCGACAACGGCCCGGTGCAGGTGGCCGGCACGCTGCACTGGGATGTGCTGCGCCTGTGGGGCGGCATCACCGAGGGCATCGCCCGCTACGCCGCGCAGCATCCCGAGCCGCTCATGGGCCTCGGCGTGGACGCCTGGGGCGTGGACTTCGCCCTGCTCGACGCATCCGGCCGCCTGCTCGGCAACCCGGTCTGCTACCGTGACGCCCGCACGAACGGGATGCTGGAGGAGGTGACGGCGCGCATCCCCCACCGGCGCATCTTCGAGCGCACCGGCATCCAGTTCCTGCAGATCAACACCCTCTACCAACTCTACAGCATGGCCCGCGCCGCCGACCCGCAACTGCGGTGCGCCGCCGCGCTGCTCATGATCCCGGACCTGTTCCACTACTGGCTCTCCGGCCGCGCCGCCGCCGAGTACACCGACGCCTCCACCACCCAGTTCATGCGCTGCGGCGAGCCGCGCTGGGACACGGAGTTGCTCGAGGAACTGGGCGTGCCCGCCACCATCCTGCCGGAGATCGTCCCGCCCGGCACGCTGCTCGGCCAGTTGCGCCCGGAGATCCTGGACGAGACCGGCCTGCGGCACCAGGCGCCGGTGATCGCCCCCGCCAGCCACGACACCGCCAGCGCCGTGGCCGCGGTGCCGGGGCTGGACGAGCACAGCGCCTACATCAGCAGCGGCACCTGGAGCCTGGTGGGCGTGGAGACGCCCGCGCCGGTGGTGAGCGAGGCTGCACTGGCGCTCAACTTCACCAACGAGGGCGGCGTGGCCGGCTCAACCCGCCTGCTCAAGAACGTGACCGGCCTCTGGCTGCTGCAGGAGTGCCGCCGCCGCTGGCGCCGCGCGGGGCGCGACTACACCTGGGAACAATTGCTCGCCCTGGCCGCGCACGCCCCGCCGCTGCGCAGCCTGGTCCACCCCGACGCGCCGGACTTCCTGGCGCCCGGCGACATGCCGGCCGCCGTGCGCGCCTTCTGCCACCGCACCGGCCAGCCGGAGCCTGAGGACGACGGCGCAGTGGTGCGCTGTTGCCTGGAGAGTCTGGCGCTCACCTACCGCGCGGTGATCGAGTCGGTCGAGCGGCTCACCGGCCGGCCGGTCGAGACCATCCGCGTGGTCGGCGGGGGCTGCCGCAACCAACTGCTCAACCAGTGGACCGCCGACGCCTGCGGCCGCCCGGTGGTGGCCGGCCCGGCCGAGGCCACCGCGCTCGGCAACCTGCTGGTGCAGGCCGTGGCTGCCGGCCTCCTGGCGGATATCCCGGCCGCGCGCCGCGCCCTGGCCGGCTCGGTGGAATTGGAGCACTTCGCCCCCCGCCCCACGGCGGACTGGGACGCCGCTTATGAGCGGCTGCGCCAGATCGCAACGTGAGCGGGCCGGGCGTGCCTCCTGCACAGCGGCCGCTGGCGCCAGCCACGCTGTGTATGTGGAGAGGCGTGGAGGGGCATTCCTCCCCACCCCTCCCCCCAGA
>DATMBA010000679.1:0-9524 GCA_035559635.1 Roseiflexaceae bacterium | reverse complement strand
AGCAGCGCCCAGGCGAGCGCGGTGAGCCAGCCGGCCGCCTGCGGGGCCAGGGCC
Organism: Roseiflexaceae bacterium; assembly: GCA_035559635.1. GTDB lineage: Bacteria > Chloroflexota > Chloroflexia > Chloroflexales > Roseiflexaceae > CALJIC01. The sequence continues at coordinate 9,470 of DATMBA010000679.1, read as the reverse complement.
GCGGCGAGCGCGGGCGCGCCGAGCGCCAGGGCGGCGGCCAGCGCCAGGTAGACCATGTACAGGATCGGCGCGAGGCAGCCGGCCGGCATGGTGTGCTGCTGCTGCGGGTTCTCCCAGTCGAAGCGCGGGAAAGCCGCCCCCATCCCCAGGGTGATCGCGCTCGTGCCCAGGCCGGCCAGCAGCACCAGCCCGAGCGCCGCCAGCACATCCAGCGGCCGGCTGCCCTGCAGCGCCGCCAGCAGCGCCAGGAACAGCGCGCCGGCGGTGGGATAGGGCAGGTAGGCGATCGCCAGCTTGCCGAGCAGGATCTGCCGCGCGCTCACCGGGGCCACCTTGAGCAGCCAGAAGCCGCGCCCCTCGCGGCTCACGCTCGACCCGCCAAGCGCGCTCGAGAGCGACATGCAGACGAAGAAGCTGATCCCCGCCGGGCCGATCATGCCCCCCGCCCTGGCAAGCGCGCCGTCCTCGCCGCCGGGACCTCCGCTCAGGAGTTGGAACGTCCAGATCCCGGCCAGCGCCAGCGGGAAGATCACCTGCTGCAGGTTGCGCAGGTCGCGCGGGAAGACGCGCAGGTCCTTGAACATGATTGCGGCGGCTGGGGGTGAGAGCGATGACCAACGACCAACGACGAACGACCAACGACTCGCCTCCTCATGCGTTCGTCGTTCGTCGTTCGTCGTTCGTCGGGCGCGCCCGCCCTGCGAGGCCATATTCGCCCAGCCGATGTAATACAGGCGCTCAGCCAGCAGCAGGCAGGCGGCGAACACCGCGAGCGAGAGCGCCGCGAACAGCCCGCCGTAGGCCGCCAGCGTCAGCCACTCGCCCTCGCCGGCCGCCACCAGCGCCCGCCCGGCCCAGGCCGAGGGCAGCAGCGGCACGTCCAGGGCACGCAGCCCCTCCAGCGTACGCACGCTGGCCAGGCGCGGGGCGATCTGCGGCGAGAGCTGGCTGAGCACGTACCAGCTGACGCCGAGCAGGCCGCCGAGCACGCTCACGATGTCGCGCGCGCGGCGAGCCGGCACCACCCGCACCACCGCCATCACCAGCAGCGCGCCCAGCCCGGTGGGCAGCAGCGGGAACAGCAGCAGCACCAGCGCGGCGGCTGCGAAGAAGGCCGGCCCATACCCTAGCCCCTGGCCGTAGCCCACCAGCGCCGGCCCCAGCACCACGAACAACAGCAGGTAGGGTGTCACCAGGCCGCCGAACAGCTTCACCACGAAGACTGCGCGCAGCGGCACCGGCGCCGCCACCAGCATGTCCAGGTCGCCGGAGAGGTAGAGCGAGGAGAGCACCGTGCCGAAGCTCGTGAAGACCAGCAGCACGAGCGCCGCGAACAGCGCCACGCCCGGCAGCGCCGCCAGGTAGGGCCGCACGTCGGCCGGCAGGCCGGCGGCAGGACTAGTGCGCGCCGCCTCCTCCAGTGCGGCCAGGAAGCGCGGGCTGGTGAGCAGTAACACCGCGCCGCGCATCAGCGTGTACACCAGCCACGCGCCGAAGCCGGCCAGCGCCACCAGCGCCAGCGCGCCCAGCTTGCTCGCCAGACGGCCGCGCCAGAAGGTGTTCTTGACGATCAACAGCCGGGCACGAATCAACACCCAGATCGCGTTCAACATAGGGTTGAGGGTTGAGCCGGCGCCAACTCAAAACTCAAAACTGAGAACTCAAACCTTACGTCAGCGCCTCGGCGATGGCCGCCTCCTCCGCCCCACCCGTCAACTCCAGGAAGATGTCCTCGAGGCTCTCGGCGGCCCGGCCAGCGCGCAGCTCATCCAGCGTGCCGGTGGCGATCACCCGCCCGCCACTGATGATCGCCACCCGGTCGCACATGCGCTCGGCGATCTCCAGGATGTGGGTGGACATCAGCACTGCCGTGCCACGGGCCGCCACCTGGCGCAGGATGTCCTTGATCAGCCGGGCGCTGCGCGGATCCAGCCCCACCGTCGGCTCGTCCAGGACGAAGGCGCGTGGGTTGTGCAGCAGCGCGCCCGCCAGCGCCAGCTTCTGGCGCATGCCGTGGGAGAAGCCGCCGATCAGCTCATCGCCGCGCGCCTGCAGGTCGAAGAGGCGCAGCAGTTCCTCGCCGCGCCTGCGCGCCTCCGCCCGGTCCAGCTGATACAGGCCGGCGATGAATGTCAGGAACTCGCGGGCGGTGAGCTTCTCGGGAAGGTAGGGCTGGTCTGGCACATAGCCCACCAGCCGTTTGGCGGCCAGCGGCTCGCGCTGGATGTCGTGGCCGCCGATGCGCGCCACGCCGGCGCTCGGCCGCAGCAGCCCCACCAGCATCTTGATCGTCGTGGTCTTGCCGGCGCCGTTCGGCCCCAGGAAGCCGAAGATCTCGCCGGGGCGCACCGCGAGGTCCACGCCCTTGACCGCGTGCGTGTCGCCGTAGCGCTTCTCCAGGCCCACGGCCTCGATCAGCGGCGCCCGTGCCTCGGCCATCGTATACTCCGCAACGCCAGCTTTATCAGTGGGATATAACCGCTTCTTCGCCGGAGATCGTCTCAATAGCCAGCGCAAGTCCAATGGTACCCCACAGCAGCGCGCTCATATGGCTGAACTCGATGTTGAAGAAGTAGTGGTCGAGCAGGCCCACCGCCAGCGTCGCCGCCACGCCCGCCTGGATCGCCACCAGCCATGCCGCGCGCTCATCGTCCCCTGTGGCGGTGGCCGCGCGCAGCGCCCGCCAGCTGCGGATGTAGAAGAGGGCCATGAGCGCGAGGAAGGCTGCCAGGCCCACCAGCCCGGTGCGCTGGGCGATCGCCAGGTAGATACTGGAGACGCCGGCCGTCAGGTCCAGCTCGGGAGCCTCGCCGAAGCCGATGCCGAACACCGGGTAGGCCTGGATGATCGCCAGCGCGTTCTGGTACTCCGCCAGCCGCATCTGGTTGGCCTGGTCGCGGAACTGCACGCCCTCGGTCACGCGCTCGGCGAACTGCTCGCCCACCCCCAGGCCGATCAGCAGCAGGCCGGCCAGCGCGCCGGCGGCCAGGATGGCCCACCACAGCCGGCGGTAGCGCAGGGTGGCCACGTACATGGTTGCAACAATGATGCCGCCGAGCGCCGCGCGCGAGTAGGTCAGGAACAGTGCCAGCAGCATCGCCGCGGCCATACCGGCCACCAGCCAGCGCGGCAGCGCCGGGCGCTCCGCTACCACCTGCGTCGCGGTAAGCGCGCCCACCAGCGCCAGCATCCCGCCGAAGCTATTCGGGTCCACTGCCAGGCCGATCGCCCGCTCCAGGCCGTTCGGGTCATCCTCCACATAGCGCAGCACGCGCCCGCTGGTGGGGTAGCCGATCCGCCCGAGGGCCACCAGGATCTGCAGCGCCGTGGCGTCTGGCAGCGCGTACAGCGCCAGGCCCACGAGCGCGGCGATCGCGCTGCCGGCCATCAGGAGCCGCAGCGCCCAGCGGGCCTGGGCGCGGGTGCGCACGCAGTTCACGACGCTGAAGAACAGCAGCACCGCCAGGAGGAATTTGACATAATTATGCAACAGCGTGGCATCGGGGCTGAGGCCGGCGCCGAGCAGGAAGGCGAAGGTGCAGATGCCGAGGAAGCCGATCAGCGGCAGGCCGAGCGGCGTGAGGTCCAGCCGCTCATCGGGGCGCACCAGGAGGCGCAGCAGCCAGACGCCCATGAGGGCCAGGAGCGCCAGCGTGAGCAGGGTGGGGGTCACCACCGCGCGGAAGGGGAGCGTGCCGAATGGCAGCACCGTGGCGATCAGGAACACCGCCGCCAGCCCATAGCGCGTATCGGCCAGCAGAGCGTAGGCGGCCGCCAATGCCGCCAGCGCCGCGAATCCGGCCCAGAACGGCCCGAACGTCACCGCTGCGCCGGCCCCCAAGCCCACGGTGGCGGCCAGCAGCACCACCAACGCGGCACGCAACAGCGGCGAGCGGCCAAGCGCCGGCCCCCATCGTTCACGGATTACGTCGTTCAGCATGCTCACTCGTCCCCGAGATCCCGCAACTTCTCCGTGATCGCGGGCAGATTCTCGTTGCACCCCTCCGCCTACCTCCCGTGGCAGTGCTTGTACTTACGCCCACTGCCGCAGGGGCAGGGGTCGTCGCGGCCCACCTTGGGCGTGTCCCGCACGTAGATGCCGCCGGTGTGCACCTCGCGGCCGATCTGGGCGCTCTGGCGCGCGGCGGCGCTGCTCCTTGGCCGTGCGCTGCGCGGCCGGTATTGTAGCACGGTGGGGTTGTGGCGGCGAGTCGCCGTGTGGATTGTGGCAGCTGGGACACAGGTTGCGAGATCTTCGCCGAATTGATACCGCTGCGCTTTGACGGCCCGCGCACCCTCGCATATACTGCATGCCGGCGCGTCGCGGGGCGCAGCCCCGCTAAAAACACTCCTCACAGGATCGTTGTCCGTCCTGGCCTATTCACATATCGCTGCGCAGCGAAAGGAAGCACTGCCGTGAGCACCATCCGCGTCACCGTCTGGAGCGAGTTCCGCCACGAGAGAAAGGAATCCCATCCGGCCAGCAAGATCTACCCCGAGGGCATGCACGCCGTCATCGCCGCGGGACTCCAGGAGCACGGCGGCTTCGAGGTGCGCACCGCCACGCTGGACGAGCCGGAGCATGGCCTCACCAACGAGGTGCTGGCCAACACCGATGTCCTCACCTGGTGGGGGCACATGGCGCATGGCGAGGTTAGCGACGAGGTGGTGGACAGGGTGCAGGCGCGCGTGCTGGACGGCATGGGGCTGATCGTGCTGCACTCCGGCCACTTCTCCAAGATCTTCAAGCGGCTGATGGGCACCAGTTGTGATCTGAAGTGGCGCGAGGCGGACGACATCGAGCGGGTGTGGGTGGTGGAGCCGGGCCACCCGATCGCCGCCGGGCTGCCGGAGTGCTTCGAGTTCCCCGAGGAGATGTACGGCGAGCGCTTCGACATCCCGGCGCCGGAGCAGCTGGTCTTCGTGAGCTGGTTCACCGGCGGGGAGGTGTTCCGCAGCGGTTGCTGCTATACCCGGGGCCGCGGCAAGATCTTCTACTTCCGCCCTGGCCACGAGTCCTACCCCACCTACTACGATGCCAACGTGCGCCAGGTGATCGCCAACGCCGTCCGCTGGGCCGCGCCCACGAACGGGCCGGCCCCGGTGTTCGGCAACACCAAGCCCCGGAGCTAGGGCCTATCCGCAACCTGCGTTTGCGGGGGCTTGGGGGCGCGGGGCGGAGCCCCGCCGGGGGTTTGGGGGCCGTAGGCCCCCAATAATAGAGTCTTCTCACAGCTGTTTCGGAGGGGCTTCGCCCCGCCAAATCCGTGGGGGTGCGGGGGGCGACGCCACCGCGTACGTCCTGTCATCACAGGAGCTTTGGAGGGGCACAGCCCCTCCAAAGCTCCTGTTTGGCCTGGAAAAGCCTTGGAGCTCCGAGCCTCACCCGGCTACAGGCGCGGCCCGGCGTCCACCACCTCGGCCGGCACGTCGCGGAACCTGCGGAAGTTCTCCACGAAGCGGGTCGCCAGCTCGCGGGCCCGCGCGTCGTACGCCCCATCGTCCTGCCAGGTGGCGCGCGGGTGCAGTATCGTGTCCGGCACGCCATCCACGTGGGCCGGCACGTGCAGCCCGAACACTGGATCGGTGTAGGTGGGCACATCGTCCAGGGCGCCGCTGATCGCCGCCCGTACCATCGCCCGGGTGTGCGCCAGCGGGATGCGCTGCCCCACCCCGTAGGGCCCACCGCTCCAGCCGGTGTTGAGCAGGAACACCCGCACGCCGTGGCGCACCATCTTCTCGCCCAGCATGCGGGCGTACACCTGCGGCGCCAGCGGCAGGAACGGCGCGCCAAAGCAGGTGGAGAAGGTGGCCTCCGGGCCGTGCAGCCCCACCTCGGTGCCGGCGAGCTTGGCGGTGTAGCCGGAGAGGAAGTGGTAGCGGGCCTGCTCGGGCGTGAGGCGGGCGATCGGCGGCAGCACGCCGAAGGCGTCGGCGGCCAGGAAGAGGATGGTGCGCGGGTGGCCGGCCAGGCCGCTCGGCTCGGCGCCGGGGATGAACTCCACCGGGTAGGCGGCGCGGGTGTTCTCGGTGATCGAGCCGTCGGCGTAGTCCGGCTCGCCCGTGGCCTCGTCCAGTACCACGTTCTCCAGCACCGCGCCGAAGCGGATGGCGTCGTAGATCTGCGGCTCGCTGCGGCGCGAGAGGCCGATACACTTCGCGTAGCAGCCGCCCTCGATGTTGAACACCCCGTGGTCGCTCCAGCCGTGCTCGTCGTCGCCGATCAGGCGCCGCTCCGGGTCGGCTGAGAGAGTGGTCTTGCCGGTGCCTGAGAGGCCGAAGAACAGCGCGGTGTCGCCGCCTGGCCCCACGTTCGCCGAGCAGTGCATGGGGAGCACCCCGCGCTCAGGCAGCAGGTAGTTCATCACCGTGAAGATCGACTTCTTGATCTCGCCGGCGTACTCGGTGCCGCAGATCAGCACCATGCGCTGCTCCACGTCCAGCATCACCGCCGTCTCGGACTTCGTGTCGTCCAGCGCCGGGTCGGCCAGGAAGCGCGGCGCGGCCAGGATCGTCCAGTCCGGTCGATCCGCGGGCGCTGCGCCAGGCGGCGGGCGGCGGAACAGCTGGCGGGCGAACAGCGCGTGCCAGGCCAGCTCGGCCACCAGGCGCAGCCGCAGCTCATAGCGCCGGTCGGCGCCCACCAATGCGTCCAGCACGAACAGGTCGCGGCCCTGCAGGTAGGCCGCCACGCGCGCCCGCAGCCGGTCGAACACCTGCGGGCTGACGGGCTGGTTCACGCTGCCCCAGGCCACCCGCTCGGCGCTGCGGCTGCCCTCGTAGCGCACCACGAACTTGTCGCCGGGCGAGCGCCCGGTGCGCTTGCCGGTGCGCGCCGCCAGGGCGCCGGTGACGGTCAGCTGCCCCTCGCCGCGGATCACGGCCACCTCGGCCAGGCGCGCCGGCGACAGGTTGGTGTACACCCGCCCCGGCCGCCGGATCCCCAGCCGCTCCAGGTCGCCGATGATGCCGTCTGGTGCTTCCATAGCCTCTCCTTCTACTCGTCATTGAGTATGGCAACGCTGGATCGCTGAGCCCGCTGAGGTGCCTGCGGCGCCAGCCCCGCAGCGCGGTCCAGGCCGGCAGTGCCTCAGCGATTCAGCGCTCCCGGACCTGCGCGATCAGCGTGTCCACCACCAGCCCGTCCTCCAGCCCCGGCCGCATAGACTCGCCGCGCGCGTAGGCTGCCAGGAAGGCCGCCACGGACGCCAGGTGCCACTGCAGGGTGCCGGTAGCGGTCTCCGGGCTGGGCAGCGTGGCCGGCGGCCAGGTGCGGCTCAGCGTGGCGATCCGGCGGCCGGCGCCTTCCGGCCCCTCTACCACGTACAGCCCGTTCGGGTCGCTCGTGTCGAACACCAGCGCCCCGTGGGAGCCATACGCCTCCACCCGGATGTCGTCGCCGGCCCCCGGCACCAGCTTCGAGACGTGGACCGTCCCCAGCCCGCCACCCACCAACTCCAGCTCCAGCCAGGCCGCGTCGTCCCCCTCCACCGGCAGCATGCGCCCGTCCGGCCCGCGCCGCTCGGCCACCACCGTGCGTGTCCGGCCGGAGGCGCGCGCCACCGGGCCGAGCAGGTGCAGCGCCAGGTCGATCATATGCGACCCCAGGTCGGCCAGCACGCCACTGCCCGGCCCGGCGAAGCGCCAGGTGAGCGGGCGGTCCGCCCGCAGGTTGCTGGCGCGGTAGTAGCGCATATGGAAGGCGCGCACCTCGCCGAGCAGCCCGCCCGCCGCCAGCCGCCGCGCCTCCTGGATGGCCGGGATTTGCCGGAAGTGGAAGTTCACGCCGCCAGGAAGCCCGCGCGCGCGCGCCAGCTCCACGATCGCCCGCGACTCCTCCGGCGTGGCCGCGAGCGGCTTCTCGCAGAAGAGCGCCTTGCCGGCTGCCAGGGCCGCCAGCGCGACGCGCGCGTGGTCACCGGTGGGCGCGCAGCAGTCCACCACCTGCACATCCTCCCGTGCCAGCAGCGTCTCCAGCTCGGTCGTGGTGAACACGTCGCCCAACTCGCGCCGCGCCCGCTCCGCCGATGCCGGGCTCGCCGTGGCCACCGCCGCGATGCGCGGGCGCGCCGGCAGGTCGGGGTACGCCAGCGGCAGCATCCGGTAGCAGAGCGCGTGCAGCCGCCCGATCGCCCCGTAGCCCACCAGACCGACGCCGACCTCTGCCGCCATCGCTCCCTCCTTCTCTGGAAGGCTTAAAAGGCAATAGGTTTCAAATATGCGGGCGTTGCCCGCGGCGTGGGGGTGCGGGGGCCATAGGCCCTCGAACCCCTTCCCGGTGAGGGTGTGGGGGGCGGCGGAGCCGCTCCCACACCCTCACCGGGGTAGGATGCTGTGGGTTCGTCGAAGCCGTACTGCGCTAGGGCGTATCCGCAACGCGGGCGGTTTGGCGGGGCTGCGCCCCCAAGCCCCCGCAAACTGCGTTTGCGGATAGACCTCATCGCTCGCCAGGATTTAGCGTTCAGCGTTTAGACAAGGTTCGCGTGTACGTGACGGTCCACGCGAACGCGCACGGGGGTGTGGGGGCCTGCGGCCCCCCCCGCAATGCTTTTTCGGAGGGGCGCAGCCCCGCCGCGCCTCCCCAGACGGTCACGCTGGAGGCCGCGCAGCGAACCCATGTCCTAGCGTTTAGCGTTCAGCACGAAGGAGTCCCGCGTCACCCCATCGATATCATACACCGTAAACGCGATCCCATCCTCGCGCACCTCGGCCACCACGTAGTGCTGGAAGTCGCCGCCGAACCCGCCGTACGGCCACGAGCCGCTGGTCCCGGCGATGATCTGCGTCACGCCGTCGATCTCCTGCCGGTTGTAGAGGTGCTCGTGCCCGGCGATGTAGGCGGTGGCGTTGTGCTCGCGCAGCAGGGCCCACAGCCGGTCGCGTTCGGCAGGGTACACATCCAGCGAGCTGCCCACGTGCGGCCCCACCGGGAAGGCCGGGTCGTGGCTGAAGACGATGGTGTAGCGGTTCGGGTTCTCCCGGAGCTGCACCTCCAGCCAGGCCAGCTGCGCCTCGCCCAGGTGGTGCGGGTCGCCGAACACCTCGGAGTGCAGCGAGATGAAGCGCACGCCGCCGTAGTCCAGCGCGTAGGTCAGCCCCTCGTAGCCGGGCGGGCCGTTGCGCGGCAGCTCGGGGAAGGCCTCGACCATCAGGTCGGTCGCCCAGGCGTTGCGCCGCACGTCGTGGTTCCCTGGCGTGGGCAGGACGTGCTTGGCGCCCAGCGGCGCCACGGCCGCGCGCCAGTGACGCCACTGCTCGCGCACGCTCGCCTGGTTTTCCAGTGCGTCGATCAGGTCGCCGACGATCAGCACCGCGTCCGGCCGGGCCGCTGCGGCCCGCTCGACGATGCGGTACATCGCCTCCGGCGGCCGCAGGCCCGAGGTGCGCGTGTCGCCCAGCACCACGAAGCGCCACGGCTCGGGCGCGGGTGTGGGCGTGGGGGCCGCCGCGGGCGTCGCCGCGGGCGCAGC
>DATMBA010000678.1:0-7434 GCA_035559635.1 Roseiflexaceae bacterium | reverse complement strand
CCCGCCTCCGCCAGCCGCCGCCAGCGGTCGCGGTCGGCCCACAGCTCGCCCACCGCCTGCTCCAGCCGCATGGTCTCGATGGCCTGGACGGCGTGCTCGCGCGCCAGCGCCAGGCTCACCGCCGGGCGCGGCTCGTCCCGGTGCAGCGCGGCGGCCCGCTCGAACAGCGCCGCCATGCGCGGCCCGAACGCGCTCAGCGGGAAGTGCTCCTCGACGCGCCTGCGGGCCTGCCGCCCCAGCGCGCGGCGCAGCGCCGGGTCCAGCACCAGGCGGCGCAGCGCCGCCACGTACGCATCAAGTTCGTCCGGCCCGTGCGGGACGAGGAAGCCGCAGTCCGCGGTGACCAGCTCGCCCTGCCCGCCAACGTCGGCGCTCACCGGAACCACCCCCATCGCCATGGCCTCGAAGGTCGAGACCGAGATCCCCTCCACCTGCGAGGGGAGGATGAGCACGTCCGCCGCCGCCAGGTGCTCGTGCAGCGCCGCGTCGCCCAGGCGGCCCACCAGCCGGACGTGCGACTCGAGGCCAAGCGCGCGGATCTCCTGCTCCAGCGACGGGCGCTCCGGCCCGTCGCCGATCACGAGACAGCGGAAGGCGTCACCCACCTCCTCCCGCAGCCGGGCCATGATGCGGGCCATCAGCACCGGCCGCTTCTCCAGCGACAGGCGGCCGTGGAAGACCACCAGCAGCTGCTCCTCAGCCAGCCCGAGCGCCTGCCGCAGGCGCTGGCGCGCCTGCGGGTCCGGCCGCCACTTCTCGGTGTCGATATTGGTGTAGCAGACCGCGATGCGTTCGGCCTGGGCGCCGCGCGCCACCATCCAGCGCTTCACGTACTCCGAGCTGGTGATGTTCAGGTCGAGCAGCTCCTGGTACGCGGCGCCGCAGCGCGGGTAGCCGCCGCTCTTCCAGCTCTCCTCGAACGAGTGGCACAGGTCCACGAAGGTCACGCCGGGGTGGCGCGCGCGCAGGTACGGCAGCAGCAGGTAGCCGGCGTAGCTGTTGGAGATCAGCACGATGTCGATCTGGCGCGACTCGACGAGGTAGGCGAGGAAGCGGGCGTAGTCGATCGGGGGCAGCAGGCGGTCCAGCAGGAAGATGTCCGGCGTGAGGCGGGCGAACTCGGCGGCCCAGGCGTGGTGGGCGGGCAGTGTTGTGACGATGCTGATCTCATAGGCGCCCGGGCCGGCCAGGAACCGCGCCAGGTCCAGGTTGACGCGCTCGGCGCCGCCGACGATCAGCCAGGGCATGAGGATGAGCAGCCGCCGCACGCCCGCCGGCTTCGCCAGCGGGTTGCACAGCGGCGCCTCCTCCGGCAGTGGGGCGTACGGCTCGTGGAGCGCCGGGCGCACCGCCGGGAACGAGCCGCGCAGGTGGCCGTAGCGCGCGCGCAGCCCGGCGCGGAACTCCTCGGCGCCCGGCGGGTCCGCCGGGCGGAAGGGCGCGGCGCGGTCAATGCGCGGGTAGCGGATGAGCGCCTCCGGGATGGTGTGGCCCCACATATCAGCCGCGGCCAGCCTGAGCCAGCGCTCCCATGCCGCGAAAGGTGTGGATGGCGCGTCGTCCACCGCTGCCAGGTATGCCTCCCACCGGAAGACAGCGGTCGCGCCGGCGAAGTTCTCGTCCAGGAAGCGCGCGCCCTGCTCGAAGCCATACTCCCAGACCCGCTCCGGGTCGTCGCCCGCGATACTGTGGGTGTTGCAGAACATCGCGCCCGGGTTGGACGCCAGCAGCCAGACGCACTTCTCCAGGAACGTCGGCGCGAGCGTGGTCTCGGGGTCGAGCGTGCAGACGTAGGCGCAGGGCGGTACGGCTGCTGCGCTGCTGATCAACTGGACGCGCGGGTCGTGCACCAGCCCGGACGGCAGGTCCGCGGCGCCTGGGTCGCACAGGATGAGCCAGCGCCAGCACTGGAGCGACTGCCCGCGCAGCGAGCGGGCGAGCGCGTCCCAATCCGCCGTGCGGCCGCGCGCATCGGTAACGATCGCCACCTCGGCCGGCGGCATCGCGTCGCGTGGGGCGTAATGGAAGCGCTGCGGCTGTCCCGCAGCCCAGGGCGTGTCGGAGGGGGAGGTGTGCATACTGTTCAGCCCAGCCCGAACGAGCGCAGCAACCCGGCCAGGCTGTCGTCCAGGCCGATCGCCGGCCGCCAGCCGGTGGCCCCGGCGATCGCCTCGTTGCTGCCGCACTGCGCGGCGATATCGCCCCTGGCGGGCACCGGCGCGGTCTCCTCGATCCGAGCGGAGACCCCGGCGAGCCGTAGCAGCCGGTCGGCGAGCGCACCGATCGGCACGGCAACGCCCGAGCAGACGTTGTAGACCGCGCCGGGCGCGCCGCGCTCGGCCAGCGCCCAGTAGGCCCGCACGGCATCGCGGATGTCGGTGAAGTCCCGGCTGGTGGCGCGGTGGCGCATCGTCACCACCGGCGGCGCCTCGCCGCGCGCGATGGCCGCCACCTGCGCCGCCAGCGTGCTGGTGAGCATCGCGCGCGGCTCGCCGGGGCCGAGCAGGTTGAACGGCCTGGCCCGCACCACTTGCATGCCGTACTCCGCCGCGTAGCGGATCGCCAACAACTCCTGGGCCGCCTTACTCACCCCGTACATCGTGGTGGGCTGCAGCGCGAAGCCCTCGCGGATCGGCAGCTGCGCGGCGGGCACGTGGCCGTACACCGCCGAGGAACTGACGACCAGCACGCGCGCGGCCGGGGCGTGCGCGCGCACCGCCTCCAGCAGATGCAGGCAGCCGAGCGGGTTGACGGTCAGCCACTCCTGCGGGGCGGCGCCCGGCGCGTTGGCCGGCGTCTGCGCCGCCAGATGGAAAACGTAGTCCGGCGCGGATGCGCGCACCGCCCGCTGCGCGTCCGCCGGGTCGGCCAGGTCGCCGCGGATGCCGGCCACCCCCGGCGGGAGCGCGGCGCCGCGGCTCATGCCGTAGACCGCCGCGCCGCGCTCGTGGGCATAGGCGGCCAGGTACCCCCCGGCGAACCCGCTCGCGCCGGTGATCAGCACGCGCAGCGTCACGCCTCCTCCTCGGCCTGGGATGCGCCCTCCATCGGCAGGAAGCGCTCGCGGTGCTGCTCGAAGTCGGCCACCGCCTGCTGGTAGTCGTCCACTCGCCCGATGTCCAGCCAGTAGCCGTCGTAGTGGTAGCACTGCACCGTCTCGCCGCTCGCCATCATCTGCGTCAGCAGGTCGGGCAGGTCAAGCCGCTGGCCGCGCGGGATATAGGCACGCGCGCGCGGGTCGAAGATATAGATCCCCATGCTCACGTGGTAGTGGTGGGTCGGCTTCTCGATGTAGCGCGTCAGGCGCGCGCGCTCATCGAACTCCAGCACGCCGAGGTCGATCTTCACGCTGCGCGGGTAAGTGGCCACGGTAGTGATCGCGCCGCTGCGGCGATGCTGCGCCATCAGGTCGCCGTAGTCCAGCGCGGTGAGCACGTCGCCGTTCATCACCAGGAACGGCTCGTCCAGCCCGTCCACCAACGCGATCGGCCCGGCCGTGCCGAGCGGCCGGTCCTCGTGCGAGTAGCGGATGGAGACCCCGAAGCGCGCGCCGTCGCCGAAGTAGGCCATCAGCAACTCCGACAGGTAACCGACCGCCAGGGTGATGTCGGTGAAGCCGTAGTGCCGGAGTTGGGTGATGACGATGTCCAGGATCGGCTTATCGCTCACCGGCATGAGCGGCTTGGGCAGGATGGTGGTGTAGGGCGCCAGGCGCGTGCCGCGGCCGCCGGCGAGTATCACAGCTTTCATCACGGCCCTCTCACACCTGGTAGCGCGCCGGGTCGTAGCGGTCGAGGTGCTGCGCGATCCACGCCACCGTGCGGCGCAGCCCCTCGTCGAGGCTCACCTCGGGGCGCCAGCCGAGCAACGCGCGCGCCAGCGTGTTGTCGCCGTGCAGGCGGAACACCTCGCTCGCCGCCGGGCGCAGCCGCGCCTGATCGGTCTCGATGCGCACCTCGCGGCCGACGATCGCGATGATGCGCTGCGCCAACTCGCCGACGCTGATCTCGTCACGGTTGGCCAGGTTGATCGTGCGCCCAACGGCCGCCTCGGCCTCGCCGGCCAGCAGGAAGCCGCGGACGGTATCCGCGACGAAGTTCAAGTCGCGCGTCGGGCGCAGGTCCCCCAGGCGCACCACCGGCTGCGTCAGCGCCTGCACGATCGTGGCCGGGATCACCGCGCGGGCGGACTGGCGCGGGCCGTAGGTGTTGAATGGCCGCACCGTGACCACCGGCAGCCCGAAGGCCAGGTGGAAGCTCTCGGCCAGCTTGTCCGCACCGATCTTGCTGGCCGAGTAGGGCGACTGGCCCTGCAGCGGGTGCTCCTCGGTGATCGGCACGAAGCGCGCCGTGCCGTAGACCTCGCTGGTGGAGGTGTGCACCACCCGCCGCACACCGTGCTCGCGCGCCGCCTCCAGCACGTTGAGCGTGCCGGTCACGTTCGTCTCCACCGTCTCGCGCGGGTGGATGTACGAGTAGGGGATGGCGATCAGCGCGCCGAGGTGGTAGATCGTATCCACACCGCGCGCCGCCTCGAAGACCGCGTGGCTGTCGCGCAGGTCGCCGTAGATGATCTCGACCTGCGCGCGCGTCTCGGGGGGCAGGTCGCGCAGCAGGCCGATGTCGCCGCGGCCGTTATAGCGCACGAAGGCGCGCACCTGCTGCCCGCGCGCAACCAGGGCCTCAGTCAGGTGGCTGCCGATGAAGCCGCCGGCGCCGGTGACAAGGACAGTGCTCATAGCTGATGGGTCCATTTCCTCAATCGATGGCGGCTCAGACTATACCATGATTCCGGCGGCGCGCCGCCGGGCGGTCATTGGCTAGGGCGCCGTCACCGTCCCCGGCTCCGCACCACGCCCGGCCGCTGAAGCGGCGGGCTAGCTGCTGCAAAGCCCGCCGCTGCGGGCTGCAGGCCGCCTGCGCGGCCTGCGCAACAGCTCGCCCGCGCGTACCCTGCGGGAACGCCTGCGGCGTGCACGCGCCGGGCGTGGGACGCCACAATGGACGTTGACGTGGCCCTGGTCATTGGCGCTGCCCCTGCCGCGCCAGCGCGCCTCCCGCCCAGAACAGCAGCACGGCCAGCAGCTCGCCCAGGGTGATCGCCACCCGAAACAGCAGGCTGGCGATGGTCGCCACCGGGAGCGGGACCACCAGCGCGAGCAGGCCGACCAGCGCCCCCTCGCGCACGCCCAGGCCGCTTGGCGTGAGCAGGCTGAGGTAGCCGACGACCCACGCGGCGGCCGCGGCCCCGACGACGAGCGGCAGGATGGCTGGATCGACCCCGGCGACGCCGGCCAGGACGCTCACCAGCGCCAGGCCGCTGCAGAGGTGCGCGAAGGCGAAGGCCGCTGCAAGCGCGAGGATATCGCGGTAGCGGTAGGACCAGGCCAGCTCGGGGCGCCTCAGCCGCACGCTGGCCCAAGCCAGGAGGGCGCCGAGGATGCGGGGGTGCAGGCACACCAGCCCCACCAGCGTGGCGACCACCACCGTCGCCAGGAGGGCCGGCGCTGTGCCGCCCGCCCGCCAGAGCGGTAGGGTCACGGCGGTGATCCCCAGCGCCGCCAGGATCGTGAGCCCCTGCTCGATCGTCGCGCTTGCTACGACTGCCGTGCGGGAGACGCCGAGCCGCTGCGCCATGAGCGCGCGGCTGAGAATATGCCACACATTGCCCGGGATGTAGCGCGAGACCATGGACAGCAGCCAGACGCGCGCCGCCAGCATGTACGGCACGCGCTCGGCGCGCATGCGGCGCAGCAGCAGCGCCCAGCAGAGCGCCAGGGCGATGTAGTAGGCAGCGCTCAGGAGCACCGCTCCCAGCAGCGCGGCGGGCGTGATGCGCCAGGCGTAGGCCCGCAGCGCGTCCAGCTGGCTCCAGATGAACCCGGCCCACGCGAGTGCCACAATGCCCACCGCCAGCGGGGCCACCAACCGGCGCAACCGCTCTCGCCGCGTGGCCGGCGCTAGCTCGCGGTCTGACACAGCACAAGGGTCCATGGGAACGGCTGGCGCCGCGCAACGACGTGGCACCGGCGGGCGACGAAGCGCTCGAACGACCGTGCGGACCAGTGGTTGAGGTGGCCGGGGTCGTTGCCGAGTTGCCGCATGTTCTTACCGCGCAGGAAGTTCGCGCCGCGGAAGAGCGGCTCGTTCGGCACGCTGAGCAGGAGCCAGCGCGCGCTCACCCGGCAGAGCTCCTCCAACCCCTGCTCGGGCCGCTCGAGGTGCTCGAGCACCTCGAGGCAGGCGACGAGATCGAAGGCGCCGTCGGGGAACGGCAACGCCGTGAGACTGCCCGCCACGAAGGGCGAGGCGGGGTTGAGGCGCCGCGCGAACTGCAGCGACTCGACGCTCAGATCCAGGCCGAGGGCCGCGGGAAAGGACGGCACCAGCGCCGCCTGTAGCCCGAACCCCTCGCCGCAGCCAGCGTCCAGCGCTCGGCGCGCACCCGTCTGCGCTGCTAGCTGCGCGACGGCCCGGTGGAAGCGGGCGATCAGGGCGCGCTGGAGCGGGTTCCCGCTGGTGTGCTTGCGCAGGTTACTGCTGCTGTGCATAGGTGTGAGGTTGGTCATCGGTGTTGAGGTCCCGCCGGAGCACCCGCCGGACGCTATAGTCGTCGGCGGCTCGGACAGTGCAGTAACGCACCATCTCGCTCACAAGCCCGGCCGAGAAGAACTGCAGGCCGGACATCACCAGCAGCACGCCCAGCGTGAGCAGCGGCCGGTCGCCGATCGGCCGCTGGCCTTCGAACCAGAGCACCGTGAGGTACAGGCAGATGGCCGTGCCGGCGAGCGTGAGCAGTGTGCCGATCGCCCCGAACAGGCGCAGCGGCCAGCGCAGGTAGGAGATAAGGAACAGCACCTGCAGGAAGTCCAGAAAGCCGCGCCCGAAGCGCCGCGCACCGAACTTCGAGTGGCCGAACTGCCGCCGCTGGTGCGCCACCGCTACCTCGCCGATGCGGAACCCGCGCTGATGGGCCAGCACCGGGATGAAGCGGTGCTGCTCGCCGTAGAGATCGAGCTCGTCCACCACCTCGCGCCGGTAGGCCTTGAAGCCGCAGTTGAAATCGTGCAGCGGCACGCCGGTGAGCCGCGCGACGACCACGTTGAACAGGCGCGAGGGCAGAGTCTTCGAGTAGGGGTCGTTGCGCTGCCTGCGCCAGGCCGAGACCAGGTCGTGCCCGGTGTCGATCAACGCCAGGAGCGCGAACATATCGCCGGGGTCCTCCTGCATGTCGGCGTCGATCGTCACCACGCGCCGGCCCTGGCTGAAGCGGAAGCCGGCGTGCAGCGCGGCGGTCTTGCCGAAGTTGCGGCGGAACTGCACGACGCGGACACGCGGGTCGGTGTCGTGCAGCGCGGTGCAGACCGCGAAGCTCGCGTCGGTGCTGCCATCGTCTACCAGTACGATCTCATAGCTCGTGCGGTAGCGCGGCGGG
>DATMBA010000677.1:0-2755 GCA_035559635.1 Roseiflexaceae bacterium | reverse complement strand
CCTTTCATCGGGTGTGGTGTGAGTGCTGAACGCTGAGTGCTGAGCGCTCGAGCTTCAGCACGGCGTCCCTACCCTGATCTGAACGCGGGCGCGCGGCGGCGCCTGCCGCAGCAGATGATCGGCGGGTGACAGTTGAGCGCTGAACCGCTGAACCGCTGAACCGCTGCGCGTAAGAGCGCGCTGAGCTGGATCTCCGCACCCGGCTCCGCACCCGGCTCCGCACCCGGCTCGGCACCCGGCTCGGCACCCACCGCACCCGGCTCCGCTCCCACCGCTCCCGCCTCCGCTCTCTCCGCACCCGGCTCCGCTCCCTCCGCTCCCACCGCTCCCGCCTCCGCTCTCTCCGCACCCGGCTCCGCTCCCTCCGCTCCCGGCTCCGATGACAGAGGTCCGTTATGGTATGATCACGCTCGCCGCCGAGAAGAAGGACGGTTGTATGAGCGCACCTGAGACGGCCCCGGCCGAGGTCGCCCCGGCCGAGGCGCGGGGGGGCGAGGCGCTCTCGCGCGCGCAGCTGCGGCGGCGGGTGCTGGGGCTGGCCGCGCCGGTGATCGGCGAGAACCTGCTGCAGACGCTGCTGGGCGTGGTGGACACCATCCTGGTGGCCGGGCTGGGCGCGGCCGCGCTGGCCGGCGTCGGCGCCGCGCTGCAGGTGATCTACATCGTCACCGCCGCGCTCACCGCGCTCTCGGTGGGCGCGGCGGTGCTGGTGGCGCAGGCGGTGGGGGCGCGGCAGCTCGGGGAGGCCGGCACGGTGGCGCGGCAGGCCCTGGTATGGAGCGCCATCGCGTCGGCGCCGCTCACCGCCCTGGGGTTGGCCTTCACCGGCCCGATCATCGCACTGTTCGGCATGGCGCCGGACGTGGCCGCGATCGGCGAGGGCTACCTGGGCATCACGATGGGCAGCGTGGCGACGATCATCATCATGCTGATCGCCGGGGGCGTGATGCGCGGTGCGGGGGACAGCCGCACGCCGATGCTGGTGACGCTGCTGGCGAACGTGGTGAACGTGGCGCTGGCCTACGCGCTGATCTACGGCCACTTCGGCCTGCCGGCGCTCGGCGCGTTGGGCAGCGCCTGGGGCACCTTGGTCTCGCGGCTGATCGGCGCCGCGCTGCTGCTCTGGCTGCTGTGGCGCGGCGTGAACGGCGTCGGCATCGCCGGGCGCGCCGGCTGGCGGCCGCGGGTGGCTACGGCGCGCGGGATCCTGGATATCGGCCTGCCGGCGGCGCTCGAGGAGGTGGTGATCATCACCGCCATTGCCGCGCTCACGCCGGTGGTGGCTGCGCTGGGCACGGTATCGCTCGCGGCGCACCGGGTGGTGATCAACGTGCTGTCGCTCTCGTTCCTGCCGGGGATCGGCTTCGCCATGGCCACCACCGCGCTGGTGGGCCAGAGCGTGGGCGCGCGGCGTATGGACGAGGCGCGCGCGGCGACATCGATCGCGCTGCGCTGGGCGCTGATCTGGATGGGCGGGCTGGGGGCGGCCTTCCTGCTCTTCGCGCCGCAGTTGGTGCGGATCTTCACCGACGACCCGCAGATGATCGCGATCGGGGCGCTGAGCGTGCAGGTGGTGGCGCTCACGCAGCCGGCCTGGGCCGGGACGTTCGTGTTCGGTGGGGCGCTGCGCGGCACGGGGGACACCCGCACGCCGCTGGTCGTCTCCGGCACGGCCATGTGGGTGATCGCCGGGCTGGCCTTCTTGGCGACGCGGATCTGGCCGGCGCTGGCGGCGGTGTGGGCGGCCTTCCTGGTGATCGGCCCGCTCGAGGTTTACCTGCTGCGGCGCGCCTGGCGGCGAACGAGCGGGGGTACGTGACCACGAAGGCACGAAGAGGCGAAGACGCGAAGACGAACCGCAATCGGCCAGGGCGATGTGGTAGCAGGGATAGCGCCGTGAAGTTCCCACCATACGTCCACAGCATCATTGCAGACGCCTCGGCGGCCGCATGGCCGGTGGGCGGCCAGGGGTGGAACGAGTGCAGCTTCACCTCGATCGCCAACGCGCTGAACCTGCTGGCCGGGGCGCGGCGCTATGCGCAGGAGGAGTTCATCCACGAGGTGGGGCCGCTGTTCCAGCCGCGGCTGGGCGGGACGCTGCCGCCGCTCAAGGCGCTGCAACTGCGGCGGCGCGGCTACGGGGCGCACTTCGGCAACCTGGCGCGCACCGACGGCGAGCACGTGCTGCGCGGCCTGGTGGACCGCGGCGTGCCCACGATCGTGGACATCTACACAGCCTTCCAGCTCAGCACGACGCGCGTTTACGGCATGCACGCGACACTGCTGGTGGGCTACAGCGAGCCGTACCGCGACGCATCCGGGCGGCTGCGCGAGGAGTATTACCTGGTGGACCCCGGCTGGCCGGAGGTCGGGCGCTTCGATCTGGCCTCGAACGACGCCGACCGGGATGGAGATGGGGTGGCGGAGCTGTTCCCCGGCAACCGCACCCTGGAGCGCCATGAGTTCCTGCGGCTCTGGACCACGCGCAACTACTGCCCGGTGTTCCCCACGCGCGCCGCGCACGCGGCCTGGTACCGCGCGACGCTGCGGCGGGCGCCGGGCCCGCCGCTGCTCGGCCGCCTGGCCCAGGCGCTGCTGTTCGGCAGTGATGACCGGGTGCGGTAGGGCGCTCATCCCCGAAGCCCCTGCCTCGTGGTACAATAGCCGTAGGAGTATCACCGCGGTTGTGCGTAGAGAGCGTGCTGCGCTGAAAGCTAAAGTCGGGGCGGGGTTTTAGGGGAGGGCGAAGCCCTCC
>DATMBA010000676.1:0-15206 GCA_035559635.1 Roseiflexaceae bacterium | reverse complement strand
CGGAGGGGCTTTGCCCCTCCGAAAAAGCTTTGCTGTGGGGGCCTACGGCCCCCACAGCCCCATGCGCGTGCGCGCGGACGTGACCGTCCGCGCGCACCTTGTCTTAGGGGTTGGCGCTTCCAGCTCGCGCCTGCTTCACGGCCTGCGGTCCTCACCGCCGCTGTCGTTACTGTCGTCGCCGTCGCCGGACCCGCTGGAGCCTCCGCCGTCACCGCCGCTGCTGTCGGATCTACCTGAGCCGCCGTCGTTACTGTTGTCGCCGCCGCCGTCGTTGCTGTTCTCGTTGCTGTTGTCGCCGCCGGACCCGCCAGAGCCACTGTTGTCGCCGCCGCCGTCGTTACTGTTGTCGCCGCCACCGCTGTTGTCGTTCTCGTTGCTGTTGTTCCCGCCGCTGTCGTTGCTGTTCTCGCCGCTGTTGTCGTTGCTGTTGTCCTCATTGGCGCCGTCATCTGTCGGTGCGGGCGCGGCCGTGGGCACGGGTCTGGCCGTCGGCGCGGGTCTGGCCGTCGGCGCGGGTCTGGCCGTCGGCTCAGGGGTGGCGGTTGGCGCCGGCGTCTCGGTGGGCGGCGGGGTAGCCGTCGGCGTGGATGTGCGCGTGGGCGCGGCAGTCGCACTCGGCGTGGGCGTGCGCGTGGGCGTGGCCGGGGCGGTGGTCCTGCCCGGCTCCACAGCAACCGTCGCGGCGAGGAGACGGCCGGCATGCACGCGCCCGGTGATCAGCGCCCGGCGGCCGAGGGCCGGCTCGCCGCTGATGCGCGTGGCGCCGTCCAGCAACACTTCCAGGCCGCCGACGCGCCAGCGGCCGGGGGCCAGCGCCTCGATCGTGCCGGCGAACATCACCTCCGCGCTGCCGCCAGCCGCGAGCAGGTTGTGCACCTCCGCGCGGCGCTCGCGCTCGAAGTCCTGCGCCAGCGCCGCCGGGTCGGAGGCGACCGCCAGGCGCAGTTCCTCGACGCCGCGCTTGATCCCGTACAGCGGCTGGCCGGGGAGCGCCGCAGCCGAGGCCGCCACCGCGCCGCCCCCCAATGCGGCGAGTGCAAGCGCAAGCGCCGCGCCGGCCAGCCCCAGGCGTGCTGGTAGCAGACCGAAGAGCGGGCGCGGCCGGATGCGCAGTTCGTGGGCGCGGTTGAGGAATCGGCGGCGCGCGGCGGCTTGCACCGCGGGCGCCGGCCTGTCACGCAGCTCGGCGAGCACCACCGCCGTCTCCAGCAGCGGTTGCAGCGCCGCCGCATCCTCCCCATAGCGCGCCAGGATCAGCTCGAGCGGCTCGCCGGCCTCGAGCGCGTCCAGGCACTCGATCAGAAGCTGTTCAAGACGTTCGTTCATTGGCTGCTCGTGCCCGGCACTATCTTGCGCGCGAGCGCCGCGATGGCGCGCGCCTGCAGTTGCTTCACGGCGCCCTCGGTCTTGCCGAGCACACGCGCCACATCCTGGATGGGCAGCTCCTGCCCGAAGCGCAGCGCGATCACGTGCTGTTGCTCCTCGGTGAGACCCGCCAGGGCGCGGCGCAGATCCTCGCGCGCCATCCGCTCCTCGACCGCGCCCTCCGGGCCGGCGTCGCGGCTCTCGATGCGCTCGTCCAGCCCGGTCTGTGGGGCGCGGTAACGGCGGCGGTGGTGGTCGCTCACGACGTTGGCGGCCACGCGGAACAGCCAGCCGCCCAGCGTGCCTTGCGGCGCAGTGCGCGTCCGGAGGGCGCGCAGAAAGCGCTCGAACACATCGCTGGTCAGATCCTCGGCCGTCTCGCGGTCGCCGACCCGAAAGACGATGTAGCGATAGATCGGCCCGTAGTACGCGTCGTGGATGCGGCCGAGCGTATCGGGGTCGTACTGGCGCGCGCGCGCGAGCAATTCGAGTTCGTCCGACACGATGCCGCCTTCGAGGTACAGAGGAGTGCGAGATTCGTCACCGATCGTACTACGCCGCCCGGCCTCAGGTGTGAAGATGCGCCCACCGGGGGAATGGAGGTGGCAACGGAGGCAGAGCGGAGGGGACGGATCGTGTTCCCTCGGCTCCGCCAACCTTCTACTCGTCCTTGCCCTCGTCGCCGCCCCGGTCCTCACCGCCGCGGTCCTCACCACCGCCTGGGCCGCTATGGTCCTCGCCGCCACCCGAGCCGCCATGGTCCTCACCGCCGCGGTCCTCGCCGCCGCCCGAGCCGCCGGAGTTGTCCGACCCGTCACTGTCGTCGCTCCCGTTGGCGTTGTCGTCGCTCCCGTTGGCGTTGTCATCGCTCGCGTTGGCGTTGTCGTCGCTCACGTTGGCGTTGTCATCGCTCGCGTTGGCGTTGTCATCGCCGGCCTCGTTGCCGTTGGCATTATCGTCCGCCGCCAGATCCGCACGTTCCACCTCGCGCGCCACCAGCGTCCCGTCCGGCGCGGCGCGGGCGTGGACCCGCACCTGTGCACCCACCACCAACTCGCCGCGCACCTCCGCGCCCTCGCCGAGCAGCACCGGGCGGCCATCGATCACCAGAGTGTGCCCGTCGATGCGCTCGATCACGCCGCTGAACTCGACCTCGCCGCCACTGTTGCGGATCGCCGCCACTGTCGCGGTCGCCTGCGCCTCTGCCGTCGGCGCGGCGGCCGGCGCCGCAGTTGCCGCCACAGTCAGCTCAGTCGTCGCAGTCGGCCCGAGGGGCGGCGCCGCTGTCGCCGTCGGTGCGGCGGCTTTCAGCGCATCGTCGGGCTGTGCGGCCGCCGCCGGCGGGCGGATCTCCGCCGCCGCGGGCCGGTTGGCGCAGGCGGTGAGCGGCGTGGCCAGGAGGGTCAGCGCCGCGATCATCCGGATCACGCGCCAGGCGGTGGTCATCAGCTTCGTGCCGGTCAGGCTCAGGCTCATCGAGATAGCTCCTTGCAGTGTGGGAGGGCCAGGCAGGAACGCCCTCCCCGAAAAACCGCGCTCCTGTTCCACAGGCTTGGCCTCATTGACAGGACGTACGCCGTGGCATCGCCCCCGCACCCCACGGGGAGGTGTGGAGGGCTGCGCCCCCTCCAACAAGAACCCGCGAGGGGGTTTTCGGGAGCCTGCGGCCCCCGTAGCCTCCGCGTGGCACCGATCGCGTACGTCCTGTAATTGAGGTCGGACAACCGCAATCGGTAGCTGGATTCGAGGCGTTCGCCGGTCAAGGCCGCCTGAAGGCTCGAATCCGGGGGAGGGTCGTACCGAACGCGATGGTCAACATTCGTCAGACTGTAGGTGTCTGCAGCCCACCCTGGAAGTCGTACAGGCCGGCGAAAAGTAACGGGCGACGCTCAGCGAATCTCGAAGATCACCGCGAACGCATCGCGGTACACCTCGCGCATGCGCGGGTCGCGCGCGGCGCGGCGCAGGAAGCCCGTGTGGCGCAGATCGGAGATCGCGTAGGATGCGCCGAAGCGCTCGCGGATGGCCGCGCCAGGCGCCTCAACCTCGCCGCGGCTGATCGCCACCCACTCGTCGAACAGGCGCGCGTCGCGCAGCTGCAGGTAGGTTGGGTCCAGCCCGATCACGTAGACGTTGGCGGTGTTGTAGAAGAACAGCCGTGGGAAGTCGTCCCAGTCGGACTGGAACACGGTGCTGCCGGGTGGCGTATTGGCGCGCAGCCAGCGCGAGGCGTCGGCGTAGGTCTCGGCCGGGCGCGCCCGCGCCATCGTCTCGCGGGCGGCGGGCAACGTGAGCGCCAACATGGCCGCCAGGGCGAGCAGGGCGAAGATCCTCACCCCCGGCCTCTCTCCCGTCGCGACGGGAGCGGGGAGGTGCGCCACAATGCCCGTTACCTCCCCCTTCTCCCGCGCGCGCGAGAGGGGGGCAGGGGGGGCGAGCGCCCTACCGCCAATGGCCAGTGCGGCGAAGATCAGCGCGAAGGGCGGGAAGTACTCGACGAAGCGGCGCGACTTGAAGAGCATCAGGCCAAAGGCGACACTCAGCAGGAATGCCGTGAGCGTGGCCCGGTCGAAGCGCCGCCCGCGCCAGCCGAGGGCAAAGACACCGAGCAGCCAGAGCGCCAGCGCGCCGCCCGAGTTCTCCACCAGCGTCCAGGTCTGGTAGGGGTACCACTCGTTGCCAACGCCGCTCTCCAGCGCGCCGAACTTCGGCGCCAGGTGACTGGCGATGAACCGCAGGTTGGCGGGGAAGTACGGGTTGGCCAGCAGCCCGAGCGACAGGCCGGCGGCCGCATAGGCCGGCGCACGCCACTCCAGCCGCCGCCCGGTGAGCCAGGACGCGGCGGCGTAGGCGCCCGCCAGCAGCAGCAGCAGCGGGAAGGCGTTGTAGAGCCAGACGTAGGCGAAGCCGAGCGGCAGCAGCAGCGCGTGGCGGCGGCGCAGCAGCCAGTGGAGCGCCAGCGCCAGCATGAGTAGCGAGGCCGACTGGGCGCGCGGCATGCTCATACGGTAGAGGAACGCCTCGGACACCGCGCCCAGCCCGAGCGCCCATGCCCAGGCCCACCCCACGCCAGCGCCCCGCAGCAGCCACCAGATGGCGGTGAAGGCCAGGGCCGGCAGCGCCACGCTGGCGGCCTTGGCCCCGGCGATCAGCGCCGCCTCGCTCCCGTCGCCCGTGAACAGCGCCAGGTAGACATGGTAGAGCATGTGGTGGTCGTAGAAGCGCGCCTCGTCCAGGATCGTGAGCGGCAGCCAGGTGAAGCGTGGCGTCAGCCCCTGCTCGCGCATGAGCTGCGCCATACGCATGTGGTAGAACCCGTCGTTGTCCGCCAGGTGCGGCGTGCCGTACTGGACGAACGCCAGCAGCGCGCAGAACGCCGCGAACAGCGCCGCACCGGCCAGCAGCGCACGCCCCCGCGCAACCAGCGCCGCGCGCTCCCGCGTGGCGCGCAGGGTCAGAGTAGGGACCATCGTGCTCCTCAGCTCGGTCGGTCCAGCCAGCCATCACTGTGGATCATGTCGCGCGGATGGCGGAAAAGTTATGGGGTGTTACGAAGCGCGGCGCTGAGTCGTCTGTAGAAGCGGAGGTCTGATGAAACGTCTGATACCGCTTTTCAGGAGGGTATCGAACGTCTTGCACGCGTACGGTCGGCGAGGGAGAGCGCCGGAACCATCCGCCCTCTACCGCCGTCTCTGAATAGGGCGCGGGAGGGGCAGGGAGGATAGCCCTCCTTGAACATCCCCCCTTCGTATTCAGCAGGCCTGCCTGCAAGCCTGTATACTGTGCGCGGACGATTGGAAGCATGTGGAAAAGGATAGCCATGCGACGTCTCTTCCCGCTCCTGCTGCTCCTGGCGCTGCTCGCGTCGTGCGGCGGGCCGGCCGGCCCGGTCCCGCAGCCAACCGGCGTCGCGCCGCAGCCGGGCGCCACCCCTGATAGCCCCGAGGGGGTCACGATCTCCTTCGCCGTGTGGGACTATGAGCGCCCGATCTACGAGCCGCTCGTGGAGCGCTTCATGGCCGAGCACCCCGGCATCACCGTGGTGTTGGTGCCGCTGGACGACATCATGAACGTCCCCAGTCAGGGGCCGGAGTCCAGCACCGCCATGCTGCGCCGCCTGGTCTCGGCGGCCGACACCGCGCCAGCGGTTGGCATCCCGTCCGAGGCGCTCGGCAGCGCGCTGTTGCTGGACCTCAAGCCGCTGATGGACGCCGACGCGCGCTTCACCCGTGAGGACTTCTACCCCGGCGCGCTCGAGCGCTGGACGGTGAACAGCGGCACCTGGGCGCTGCCGCGTTACTTCTACTTGCAGGTGCTCAGCTACAACCGCGACCTCTTCAAGCTCGCCAACATACCAGAGCCGCAGCCCGGCTGGACCTGGGAGGAGTTGCTGGCGACCGCCGAGCAGGTGTCCGCCGCCGGCGGGGGCGGCCTGGACGGCCAAACCTACGGCTACCTGGACAACAGCGGCGGCTTCCAGCCGCTGATCGCCATGCTGAAGCCGCAGGGCCTGGATCTGCTCAGCACCCCGGCCAGCGAACTGCGCCTGGACGACCAGCGGATCTTCGACGCGATCGAGCGCATCCGCCAGTTGTATAAGGACGGCGTGCTCTACCAGCCCTATTCATCTGACCCGAACGTCCCGCCACAGGACCCGGCCGAGACCGTGCGCCAGGGGCGGGTGGCGATCTGGGGCGACGTCTACATCCCCGGCCCGGACGGCAACCCCGTCCCGCCGGAGGGCATCGACGTGGGCCAGATCCCCTACCCGGCCGACACGCCGGATCCCTGGGGCGGCCTGGGCGGCGAGGGGTATATCATCAGCGGCGGCACTGCCCACCCGAACGAGGCTTGGACCTGGATCGAGTGGCTCTCGCGCCAGGAGATCGGCCAACCGGGCGGCGGTGGGCCGGCGAACATGCCCGGCCGCATCCCGGCCCGGCGGCAGCTGGCCGAGCAGACCGGCTTCTGGGACTCGATCAGCGAGCAGGCTGCATCCGCCTACCGCTGGGCGCTGGAGCACCCCGCGCCCCTCCCCACCCGCCAGCCGGATCACCTGACGCTTGGCGCGGTGTCGCAGGCAGTGTCCCAGGCGGTGAGCAGCCCCAGCGGCGACACACGCCAGGCGCTGGCGGAGGCGCAGAAGTGGCTCGACGAGACCTTCGCACAGCAGAACCTGACGCCCACGCCCGAGCCGGACCTCAGCCCGGTGCTGGTGGCCACACCCGAGCCGCAGACCGCGCCCGAGGGCGCCACGACGATCACCTTCGCCGTGCCGGGCTACAGCCCCTCGGAGATCCGGCGCGTGGCGCGCGCCTTCCGCGAGCAGCGGCCGGACATCTTCGTGCAGATCAAGGCTACCGAGTTCTTCACTGGCCCGCTGCAGCTGGCCGACGTGGCCCGCACGGCGGACTGCTTCACCTGGGGCCAGGCGCCGCAGAGCGAGGCCGACTTCGCGGCGCTCTTGGACCTGCAGCCGCTGATCGACGCCGACGGCAGCTTCCCGAAGGATGACTACCCGCCGGCGGTGCTGGCGGCCTACCAGCGCGGCGGCAGCACCTACGGGCTGCCCTACGCCTTCAACCTGCGCACGCTGAACTACAACCGCACCGCCTTCGACGCCGCCGGCATCCCCGTGCCGGACGGCTCCTGGGACGCGCAGGACTTCCTGGCCGCGGCGCAGGCGCTCACCACCGGCGAGGGCGATGCGCGGCAGTACGGCTACGTGGCGCTGAACGGCGTGCAGAACGACCTGCTGTTCTTCATCGGCCAGTTCGGCGGGCGGCTCACCACCGGCGCCGGGCAGGACCTGCGCCCCAGCTATACCGACCAGAAGACCGTCGCGGCCATCCGCTGGTACATCGACCTGTACAAAACCCACGGGGTGATGCCGCCGATCCGCCTCTACTACAAGCGCGACGACCCGGGCTTCGAGGATCGCTCCTTCGAGTACGTGCAGACCGGCCGGGCCGGCATGTGGTTCGACATGGGCTACGGCATGTTCAGCAAGGAGGGCGGCTTCGCCGTGGCCGAGCCGGCCATCGCCGGCGGCGGGCCGGGCATCCCCATGCCGGTCGAGCCAGGGCAGCCGGATCGCCCCTTTGAGGTGGGCATCTCGCCGCTGCCGGTGGGGAGCGGTGGCCTGCGCAGCGGGGACTTCTACGCGCGCGGCATGCACATTGCAGCCGGCACGCAGAACGCCCAAGCCTGCTGGGAGTGGTTGAAGTTCCTCTCGACCGACATCACCTCGGTGTACGGCGACTTCCCGGCGCGCATCTCGGTGGCGCAGGGCGAGACGTTCGGCCAGCAGGCCCCGCCCGAGCGCATGGAGATCTACCGGGCCTACGCGGAGGTGCTGCGGCGCCCGAGCACCCCCGGCGACGACCCGGCGGTGCTCTACAGCGGCCAGCTCGACCCCTACTGGCTGTGGAAGGCGATCATGGCGACGGTGGAGGAGGACGCCGACCTGGCCGTGGGCCTTGAGGAGGCCCAGCGCCTGACCACCGCTTACGCCGAGTGCGTGGCGGGGGGCGAGAAGCCGCCGGCGTGCGCCCTCAAGGTGGACCCGGAGTACCAGGGATTCAACGTGGAGGACCCGGGCATGCCGGGCGGACCGAAGGGGTAGATCCGCATGTACCATGAAGGCACGAAGGCGCTCAGACAAGGTTCGCGCGTACTTTCCCGTTCGCGCGCACGCCGCAGGCGTTCCCGAAGGGTACACGCATGGGGGGTGTGGGGGCCTCTGGCCTCTACACCAACGCCTTTCGGAGGGGCGACGCCCCTCCGAGCCTCCCCGGACTGGAAGGCTGGAGGCCGCGCAGCGAACCCATTGTCTAAGACACTGTGGTTATTGCTCCTCTCCCTACTGCTCGCCGCCTGCGGGGCGCCCGCGCAGGCCACCCAGGAGCCGCCCACGCCTACCCCGCTGCCGCCCGACCCGGCGCTCGAGCGGCCCATCTACACCGTGGTACGCGGCGACATCCGCCGCGTGCTCGAGATCACCGGGCGTGTCACCCCGGTGGACCTGGAGCGCCTGGCCTTCAAACGCGATGGGCGCGTCAACGTGGTGCACGTGGCGCGCGGCGACACAGTGAAGGCCGGCGACGTGCTGGCCGAGCTGCTGCAGGACGACGCGCTCGACGAGTTGCGCGAGGCCGAGGACACCCTGGTGCAGGCCGAGCGTGACCTGGAGAGCGCGCGCAAGGCACAGGCGAAGGAGATCCGCGAGCGCGAGCTGGACGTGGAGAAGGCCCAGGAGGCGCTGGCGCGGCTGCTGCCGGGCGGCGAGCACGACATGCTGCGCGAGGCCCAGCAGAAGCTCGAGGAGGCCCAGCGCGAGCTCCAGCGCACCCGCGACGACGCCTCGTGGACCAAGACCGGCGCCGAGGAGGGGCTGCGCGGCAAGGCCGAGACGCTGCAGAAGGCCCAGCAGTCCTACAGCGACGCCAAGTGGGACTGGCAGTGGGTGCAGGAGCACGGCACCGACCCGGACAACCCCTTCACGACCGGCCCGAACGGCGAGAAGATCCCCAACAAGCTCACCGACAAGCAGAAGCGCGAGTTCGAGCAGGCGCTCAGGGACGCCGAGAGCGCTCTGCGCGCCGCCGAGCGGGGGGTGGAGGAAGGCCAGCGCGAGCTGGAGCGCGCTCGCGAGGACGAGGTGGTCAAGATCCGCGAGGCCGAGGAGAAGGTGGCCGAGGCTCAGCGCGAGGTGGACAAGCTGCTCGGCGGCACGGGCACCCAGGAGATCCAGGACGCCCGGCGTGCGCTGGAGCAGGCGCAGCTGGCGCTGGCCGAGGCCAGAGAGAAGACGCTTAACAGCAACGTCAAGGCGGTGGAGAACGCCCGCCGCGCCCTGGAGCGCGCGCAGAAGAAGGTGGACGACGGCCGCATCATCGCCCCGCGCGACGGCCAGGTGACGGCGATCGCGATCGAGGAGGGCGCTGCCGCCACGGCCTATGAGCCGGTGGTGGAGGTGGCCGACCCCACCAACCTGGAGTTTGCCGCGCAGCTCAGCGGCGAGCAGATGCGCCAGCTCACCGAGGGCCAGCCAGCCGAGATCCGGTTGCTCACCCGGCCGGATCTGGTGCTGCCGGCGGTGATCCGCCAGCTACCCGCCCCCTACGGCTCCGGCGGCAGCGGCGTGGTGCGCGACCGCGACCAGACGACCCGCTTCCAGGTGCTGGACACCATGGGCCAGACCCTCACCGCCGGCACCACGGTGGGGCGCATCAGCATCGTGCTGGAGCACAAGGAGAACGTGCTCTGGCTGCCGCCGGAGGCGGTGCGCGCCTTCGAGGGCCGCCGCTTCGTGGTGGTGCGCGAGGGCGAGCGCGAGCGCCGCGTCCCGGTGCGCATCGGGATCGAGAACGAGGAGCAGGTGGAGATCCTGGAGGGACTCGAGGAGGGCGACATGGTGGTGGGTCAGTAGCCAGTCGTCAGTACACCGTGACTTCAGCGCAGCGCTGACTCCTGGCTCCTGACTCCTGACTACTGGCCACTAAGTGCCTATCCGGATTACCCGGATAGGGTGGGGTTTCAGTGGAGGGCAAAGCCCTCCCCTGCCCCCTCCCAACGATAGTCGGATAGGCTCTAACTCTGGCTCCTGACTACCCGAATGAACGTACTACTGACCATCCTCTCCGTTTTCACCACCGCGGTGAAACGCTTGCGGGCGAACCTCGGCCTGGCGCTGTGTGCGCTCGCGGCCCTCGTGGCCGCCGTGGCCCTGGCGGTGAGCGTGCCGGCCTACGCCGAGGGGGCCAGCCTGCGCCTGCTGCGCGAGGAGATCGCGCAGGTGGAGCGACGCGACGGCCGCAGCCCCTTCGCGCTGCTGTTCCGCTACGTGGGCGCGTGGAATGGCCCGCTGGAATGGGAGCGGGTGCGCCCGGCCGACGAACTGATCTCCGGCGTGGGGGTGCGCTCCCTCGGGCTGCCGCTGGACAGCTTCGCGCGCCACGCCCGCACCGACCAGCTGCGCCTGTTCCTGCCGCCCAGCGCCTCCGGCGGGCAGAACCAGTTTCTCAAGAACGTCACCCTGGGGTTCATCACCGGCCTGGACGCCCAGATGCGCATCGTGGACGGCGCGGCGCCCCAGCCCCTGCACGGCGCGCCCACAGCCGCCGCGCCGCTCGAGGTGCTGCTCGCGCGCGAGCTGGCCGACGAACTGGGCGTCAACGTGGGCGAGACCTTCACGCTGGTGGGCGCCGGCAGCCGCCCGGTCTCGCTCCCCATCCGGGTGGCCGGGCTGTGGGCGCCCGTGAGCGCCGGCGACCCGGCCTGGTTCTTTGCGCCGGGCACGCTGAAGGACGTGCTGCTGGTGCCGGAGGCCAGCTTCACCGGCCCGGTGGCCGAGGCGCTGCGCAATGAGGTGGGCCAGGTGTTGTGGTTCGCCCGGCTCTCCGGTGCGGGGCTGACGGCCGCCGAGGCCGCGCCGCTGCTGGGGCGGGTGGAGGCGGTGCGCGCCCAGGCCGCCGGCGCGGTGCCGGGCCTGCGGCTGGAGCAAAGCCCGGCCGAGGCGCTGGCGCGCTACCGCGAGGGCGCTCGCCAGCTCACGTTGCAGCTGCTGGTATTCAGCGTGCCGATCCTCGGGCTGGTGTTGTACTTCGTGGCGCTGGTGGCCACGCTGCTGGTGAACCGCCAGCGCGGCGAGATCGCCCTGCTCAAGACGCGCGGCGTGCGCGACGCGCAGATCCTCGGCGTGTACGTGGTGGAGTGGGGGTTGCTCGGCGCCGTCGCGCTTGCGGCCGGCCCGCAGCTCGGGCTGCTGTTCGCGCGCCTCATGGGGCGCACCAGCAGCTTCCTGCAGCTGAGCGAGACCGCGGAGCCGCTGGCGCTGGCGCTCACCCCCGAGACGCTGGCCTACGGCCTGGCCGCGGTGCTGCTGGCGCTGGCCGCCGCGCTTGCCCCGGCCCTCGGCGCCACCCGCCGCACGCTGGTGGACGAGCAGCAGCAGGCGGCGCGCGCGCTGCGCCCGCCCTTCTGGCAGCGCCTCTACCTGGACCTGCTGCTGCTCGTGCCGCCGGCCTACGGCCTCTACCAGCTGCAGCGCAGCGGCGGCCTGTTCTTTGGCCAGCGCGGCGCGCAGGGGGCCGACCCGTTCGCCAACCCGCTGCTGATGCTGGTGCCGGTGCTGCTGTGCTTCGCCCTCGGGCTGCTGGCGGTGCGCCTTTTCCCGCTGCTGCTGGAGCTGCTGGCGCGCCTGGCACGCCTGCCGAACTGGACAGTGCCGCTGGTGGTGCTGCGCAACCTGGCCCGCCAGCCGGGGGCCTACCGCGGCCCGCTGCTGCTGCTGATCCTCACCCTCAGCCTGGCGGCCTTCAGCGCCAGCATGGCCGCCACGATCGACGGCGCGCTGCGCACCGCGATCGCTTACCAGGTGGGCGCCGATATGCAGCTGCTCGAGACCGGCCAGAGCACCGAGCAGCGGCAGGGGCAGCAGCCGGGTGGCCAGCCGCAGGCGCCCGAGCGCAAGGACATCGAGGAGGAGGCGCGCTTCCTGATCTACCCCGTGACCGACCACCTGGAGGTGCCGGGGGTGCTGGCCGCCACGCGTGTGGGCACCTACGACGCCACCATTCAGCTCGGCGGCGCCAACCGCAGCGCGCGCGTCGTCGGCATCGACCGCAGCGACTTCCCTAAGGTGGTGGGGCGCTTCGAGCGCGCCTGGGGCGGCGGTGAGTCGCTCGGCGCGCTCATGAATCTGCTCGCGCGCAACGCGGATGGCGCGCTCGTGAGCCGAGACGTGCTGGCGCGCGGGCTGAAGGTTGGCGATAGGCTGCCGGTGCTGATGCGCATGTACGGCGACCAGCGCCAGGTGCAGTACCGCATCGTCGGCGTGATCGACCTCTGGCCGGGCTACTACCCGCAGGACGGACCGATCGTGGTGGCCAATCTGAACTATATCTTCGACCAGATGAGCGGCCAGTATCCCTACGACGTCTGGATCAAGCGCGACCCGGCCGCCAGGCCGGAGGAGATCGTCGCGGGGGTGCGGCGGCTGGGGATCACAGTGGTGGACGCGCTCGACGCGGCGACGCTGATCGCGCGCGAGCAGGCGCGCCCGAGCCGCCAGGGGCTGTTTGGCCTGCTCTCGGTGGGCTTCGTGGCGGCCGGCGGGCTAACACTGCTGGGCTTCCTGCTGGCCGGCCTGATCACCGCGCGGCGGCGGGCGATCGAGCTGGGTGTGCTGCAGGCGCTCGGCTTGAGCGGGGGGCAGGTGGCGCTGGCGCTGACGCTCGAGCAGTTGCTGCTGGTTGCGGCGGGTGTGGCGGCCGGCACTGGCATCGGCGCGCTCGCCGCCCGCCTGGTGGTGCCGCTGCTGCAGGTGGGCGCCGGCCCCTATCCCGGCACGCCCGCCTACGCGCCGCAGATCGCCTGGGAGCAGGTGGCGATCATCTACACCGTGTTCGCCGCTGCCCTGCTGCTGACGCTGATCGCCCTGGGGATTAGCTTGGGGAGAATGAGGCTGTTCCAGGCGGTGAAACTTGGGGACGCCAATTGATCAAGTTATACATTGGTGGGGCGGGTTTTAGGGAGGGCTACGCCCTCCATGGCCCTGCCCTTCTTGAGACCTTGGTTGAAACGCCTCCCGGCTGAGGGCGCGGGGGCCATAGGCCCCTGCATCTTCCCCGTCGCCCGTTGCTGCGCGGCGGGCGACGGGGGATGGGTGAGGGGTGAAACCTCTCACGCGCCCCGTTTCAAACAGGCTCTGAGAACGACAGAATGGTAGAACAGGAACACATCATCTCGGCCACCGGCCTCGTCAAGATCTTCAAGGTCGCCGACCTGGAGGTGGTAGCGCTGCAGGGGCTGGACCTGGAGGTGGCGCGCAACGAGATGCTGGCGCTGGTAGGCCCCTCGGGGTCCGGCAAGTCCACACTGCTCAGCGCGATCGGCGGGCTGGACCGCCCCTCGGCCGGGCGGCTGACGGTGAACGGGCTGGACCTGCTGAAGCTCAGCCAGCGCGAGTTGACGGCCTACCGCCGCGAGCAGGTGGGCTTCGTGTGGCAGCAGACCACCCGTAACCTGCTGCCGTACCTGACGGCGCGCGAGAATGTGGAGCTGCTGATGACGCTCGCCGGCCGCGGCGCGCGCGAGCGGCGGGCCTGGGCGGACGAGTTGCTGGAGGCGGTGGAGATGCAGGAGCACGCAAACAAGCGGCCGCCGCAACTCTCCGGCGGCCAGCAGCAGCGGGTCGCCATCGCCTGCGCGCTCGCCAATCGCCCGGCCATCCTGCTCGGCGACGAGCCGACCGGCGAGGTGGACTGGCCCACCGCCCAACGCATCCTCGGCCTGCTGAGCGACCTGCGGCGGCGCTACGACCTCACGGTGGTGGTGGTGACCCACGACCCGCGCGTGGCGGAGCAGGCCGACCGGGTGGTCGCTATCCGCGACGGGCGCACGAGCACCGAGACGGTGCGATCCCCCGACCAACGAGCAACAACCAACGACCAACGCGCGGATGACGCAGGGGGACGTTCGTCGTTGGTCGTTGGTCGTTTGTCCGAGGAGTTGGTGGTGGTGGACCGGGCCGGGCGGCTGCAGATCCCGGCGGAACAGCGGGCGCTGGCGGGGATCGGGCGGCGGGCGCGGGTGGAGTTGGTGGAGGGGGGCATCCTCATCCGCCCCTCCGCCGACGACGAGCGCGACGGCCTGCCGGAGGGCGCGGCGGATCGCGAGGGCGACCTGTACAGCGACCTGTACAGCGCGGCGCCGCCACCGCAGGCCGAAGGCGCGAACGGCGCGGCGAAGCGGCGCTGGCGGTTGCCGCGTATCGGGCGCGGCGGGGGGTGAGCCGTCTCACCGAACAGCTGCGTGGCCCACGCACTGCGCCGCAATGCGGGCAGACCGGCGTGTCGGCCCTCGCTGCCACAAGCAGGGCAATGTGGCATCGCCCGCACCGAAGTGCAGCAGCAAACACCGCGAGATCAGAGCATGACCAGTAGCGACATCGTCATAGAAACCCACGCCGTCGAGCGCACCTTCAGCGCCGCCGAGCGCAAGGTGAAGGCGTTGCGCGGCGTGAGCCTGCGCGCCCCGCGCGGCGCCTTCGTGGTGCTGATGGGGCCGAGCGGCAGCGGCAAGACCACGCTGCTCAACATTGTGGGCGGGCTGGACCGCCCCACCGCCGGGCACGTGGTGGTGGCCGGCCAGCGGCTGGACGCGCTCTCCGGGCAGGAACTGGCCGAGCTGCGGCGGCGGATCGGCTTCATCTTCCAGAGCTTCGCGCTGCTGCCCACCGCCTCGGCCTACGAGAACGTCGAGCTGGGGCTGCGGCTCTCCGGCCGCACACCACGCGCGGAGTGGGGCACACGCGTCCGGCGCAGTCTGGCGGCGGTGGGACTCACGGGCTGGATGCACCACCGGCCCTACGAGATGAGCGGCGGCCAACAGCAGCGCGTCGCTATCGCGCGCGCCGTGGCTATCCGCCCCGAGATCATCCTGGCCGACGAGCCGACCGGCGACCTGGACAGCAAGACGGGGCGGCAGGTGCTGGGGCTGCTACGGGCGCTGTGCGACCACGAGGGTGTCACGCTGCTCATGGCCACCCACGACCCGGTGGCGGCCGAGTTCGCCACCGACCTATACCGGCTGCGCGACGGGCTGGTGGAGGCCTACGAGCGCCCGGCCACGGCCCCCGTGCTGAACCGCTGACCGCTGACCGCCGTTAGAAAAAGAGGGCGTACCCCCACCCTTAGCGGTTCCGGCACGCAAGCCGTCGCCGGTACCATCGTCACGGTCGCAGTCAGCAGTCGGTGCTTCAAGTGGGGGGTGAGGGGGCGAGGCCCTGCGCAACGCCTGTTCTAGAGTCAATACTTTTCACATAAGCGGGCGCTGCC
>DATMBA010000675.1:0-1855 GCA_035559635.1 Roseiflexaceae bacterium | reverse complement strand
CCCCCCCGCAGCAGGCAGCGCCCGCGTATTTGAAAGTATTGATTCTACAGCACCGCCGGCAGGCTCGGCGCCAGGCGCAGCGCTGCGGCCAGGCGCTCCAGCGGTGTGTCGCTGGCCGTCTCCAGCGCGCTCAGCCAGGTGGCCGCGGCCACGTAGCGCATCAGGCGGCGGTCCACCCGCTGCGCGCCCGCGTCGGAGAGCTCCTTCCAGCGCGGCATCATCCGCTCGGTGATCCAGCGCCAGCGGGCGGCGAACTCCCCTATGTTATCGGACGGCAGATACCACTCGAAGGTTTCGTGCTGCTGCGTCGGGATCGGCGAGGGGATCCAGCCGGCGAGCTGCTGCCACAGCGCCGGGTGCGCGTCGTAGACGCCGGGCTGCAGCACCTGGCGCTGCTCGAACTCCAGCAGCGCGGTGTTCCCCTGCCATATCAGGTCCGCCCGGCCGGTGAGACGGCCCACGTCGATCTGCCGCCAGCCGTCGAGCACGTGCTCGTCCAGGCCCTCGGCGGCGGCGATGGCCTCGATCTCGGCCAGCCCCGCGCGCTGGTAGGCCAGGTGCTGCCAGTAGATGTCCGCGAACACCAGCCCGTTCCCGGCGCTGAGTTGGCGGAAGATTAACTCCGCCTCGCGCGGCCACAGCCCGATCAGCAGCGCGGCACCGCTGTAGCGCAGCGCCAGCATCAGGTGCATCCCGCGCCCCACGGTGGCCGAGGTCAGCGCGGCCATACCGGCCCACTTGTACACCGACGGGGCGCGCAGGTACATCTCGGCGTAGGCCTCGGTGATGTGCAGGTTGCGCTTGATCAGGCCGAGCGTCCCTAGCTCGCGGCCGGGGGTCACGCCGATGCGGCGGTATGCCTGCTGCTCCCAGTATGCGCGTGTGCGGCTCATTGTTGTTGCTCCGAAGGTGTGCGGTGACGGGGGACGGGCGATGGGCAATAGGCCCATCGCCCATCGCCTCACTTAGCGGCTGCGAACGGTCTGCGGCGTGTACCGCAGGCGGGCCGGCAGCGGGATATGCAGGCGGGCGGCCATAATGTTCAGGACGCGCAGCGCCAGGCGCTCGAAGCCGATCAGGCCGACGACCGGGAAGGCCAGCGCCAGCAGCACGTGCCCCACCAGCAGGCGGCCGTCGAAGGCCAGCGTGCCGATGCCGCTCAGGATGAAGTTGACGAGCAGGAGCGCGCCGCCGATCGCCGCCGGCACCACCAGGATGCCGCTGATGAAGGACAGTGCCACCGCAATCTCCATGAACGGCATGCTGTGTGAGAGCAGCGGCGTGAGGCCGGCGTCCACCAGGAAGGCCGCGAAGCCGCGGAACGGGGCCCACGGCACCGGCAGGTTGCCCTTGGCGATCTGCTTCAGCACGTCGCCCATCGGGTCCGCGGTGAGCCAGCCGGTCTCGATCTTGCGCCAGCCGAACTGCAGCCAGATCCAGCCGATGTAGAGGCGCAGCGCCAGCCACAGCGGCGACGTGTAGCGGCTCGTGAAGGGCCAGGTCACGATCGCGCGGGCGCGCCCCAGCAGGCTCACAGCGCGCGGGCTGGCGTTCGTCCGGTCGTGGATGGGCATCATCGCTCTATGCTCCTCTTGTGCTCGCTCTCAGCACCGCTGCCGCGTGTGCGTTCGTTGCTCTCGCAACTGGCGCCAGGATACATCCCCGGCGTCGGCTGGGCGTTACGGCGATCGTTACGCAGACGGGATCTGGAGCAGTTTAGGAGCGCGGCCGCATACCACGAAGACACGAAAGCACGAAGGCACGAAGAACATCCTATCCTTCGCGCCTTCGTGTCTTCGTGGTCCGTCTAGTGACAATACCTTTCAAATACGGGAGGCGTGGAGGGCGAAGCCCT
>DATMBA010000674.1:0-1873 GCA_035559635.1 Roseiflexaceae bacterium | reverse complement strand
CCCTCCGAGCCTCCCCAGACGGTACAGCTGGAGGCCGCGCAGCGAAACCATGTCTCAGAGCTTGTTTGAGAAGCTTCCCGGCCGGGGGCGGAGGATGGGCGAGGGGTGAACCCCCTCACGCTCCCCCTGTCAAACAAGCCTCCTCGCGCAGCACGAGCCACACGACGAACGCGAGACGGGTGAACCCCCTCACGCTCCCCTTGTCAAACAAGCTCTCAGTGATCCATCCTGGTATAATGTCCCGCAGATCGATAGCTGGAGCACGCCATGCTGGTACCACCGACAGCCCCCGGCGACTATCGCGCCGCGCTTGAGGGCGCGGCGTATCTGGACGAGGGCGCGGCCGGGCGCATCTTCATGCGCGGGCTGGACCGCGCCGCCCTGCTGCAGCGCCTCTCCACCAACGATATCGAGCGCCTGCGGCCCGGCGAGGGCGCGCGCACGGTGCTCACCACGCCGATCGGGCGCATCATCGACTTGCTCACCGTCCATGTGCTCGACGAGGCGCTGCTGCTCGTGACCAGCCCGGAGCAGGGGCCGCCGGTGTACGGCCACCTGCGCCGCAATATCTTCTTCAACGACCAGGTGACGCTCGAGGCCGCCGGGCGCTCCCACGGCCAGCTCGCGCTCTACGGCCCGGCCGCCGCCGAGCTTCTCGCCCGCTTGGGCGCGGCGGGCGAGGAGGGAGAGGGACGCCTGCGGGACCTCGCGCTGCACCACACGTTGGCGGTGCGTGTGGCTGGCGCGGCGGTGCTGCTGGCGGCGCGGCCACCGATCGGCGGGCAGGGCTTCACGCTGTATGTGCCGGCCGAGGCGCTCGAGACGGTGCGCGGGGTGCTGGAGGGGGCCGGCGCCGTGCCGCTCGGCGCCGCATCGCTGGACGTGCTGCGCGTCGAGCGCGGCTATGGCGCGTTCGGACGCGAGTTGAGCCAGGAGTACATCCCGCTCGAGACCGGCCTGCTAGACGCGGTGAGCTTCACCAAGGGGTGCTACGTGGGCCAGGAGATCATCGCGCGTATGGAGAGCCGCGGCCGCCTGGCGAAGCGCCTGATGGGCCTGCGGCTGAGTGCTGAGTACCGAGGCCTGAGCGCTGAGTCGAGGTCTCGCGGAACCTCTGCACTCGCCAAGCTGTTGGTGGGCGGCAAGGACGCCGGGGACCTCACGAGC
This sequence comes from Roseiflexaceae bacterium, assembly GCA_035559635.1. Taxonomy (GTDB): domain Bacteria; phylum Chloroflexota; class Chloroflexia; order Chloroflexales; family Roseiflexaceae; genus CALJIC01. Next base: position 706 of record DATMBA010000674.1, on the reverse strand, counting down.
GCCGTGGTCTCGCCGCGCCTCGGCCCGATCGGGCTGGCCTATGTGCGCACAGCCCATGCCGAGCCCGGCACAGTGGTGGACGTGGCCGGGGGCGAGGTGACCGGCACGGTGGTGGAGCTGCCGTTTGTGTAGCCACGCAGCCGGCGTGCACGGAACCTTTCCGCCAAGCCCAGGCGTCTGAAAGTTGTAACTCTTGTGAAGAGGCGGGGCTGCGCTGGCCGGGTGCGAGGTCATGGTGTGCCGGTGCGGCGCCCCGCCCGGCCTGGGAACGGGCGGGCTGTCGGTCGCGCAGGCCCTCGGCGCGGCCTGAGACCCAGCCCGCGCAGGCGGGCTTGGCAGGGGCTCGCCCGCGGCTTCAGCAGCCGGGCGTGGTCGGCGCGCAGGAACGTGCGTCACACCCGCCCGCCAAAGCGGCACACCCTATGCTATACTGAAGGAACCCATTCCCCGGAGGCAGCGAGAGACCAGGAGGACGCGGATGGTCGAGCGCATCTGTCCCGCCTGTGAGCACGGCAACCCGGTCACCGCCCACTACTGCGGCGCGTGTGGCGCTCCGCTCGAGCGCCTGCTCCCGGCGCGGCGCATCGCCGGGCAGTTGACGATCGCCGGCCGGGATCTGCCGGTGACCTGGCGGCAGGTGGGGCGCACGGTGGCGTTGGGCGTGGCGGCGGTGGCGGCTGAGGCCGGTATCGCCTGGCTACGGCGG
>DATMBA010000673.1:0-4722 GCA_035559635.1 Roseiflexaceae bacterium | reverse complement strand
CAGTATAATACCGGCGATTGCAAACATGTGAGCGAAGGGCACGGCATGGACCGCATCTACGTAGCGATCGACGTCGAGACCACTGGGCTGGAGGCCGGCGTCGATGAGATCATCGAGGTCGCCGCCGTCAAGTTCCGCGCCGGGGAGGTGCTCGAGACCTTCCAACAACTGGTCCGCCCGCGCCACTCGCTCCCGCTCAAGGTCACGCAGCTTACTGGCATCACCGCCGACATGCTCGAGGACGCGCCGCGCTTCCCGGCTGTGGCCCCTGAGCTGGCTCGCTTCCTCAAGAGCTACCCGCTCGTCGGCCACTCGGTCGAGTTCGACCTGCGTATGCTCCAGGCCCAGAACATGCGCCTGCCCCAGCCGGCCTACGACACCTTCGAGCTTGCTGTGCTCCTGATGCCGAAGGCGCCCGCCTACCGCCTCGGCGCCCTCACGGCCGCGCTCGGCATTCCGCACGACGATGCCCACCGCGCTCTGAGCGACGCGCACGCCGCGCGCCAGGTGTTCCTCCACCTGCTCGGCCGCATCGAGGCCCTCAGCCTGCAGGAGTTGGACGAGATCATCCGCCTCGCCCAGCGCATCGAGTGGCCCATGCGCGACCTGTTCGAGGAGACCCAACGCGCCAAGGCGCGGCTGGTGTTCGTCGAGGAAGGACGGAAGACTGAGGACCGCGGACCGCGGACCGAGGGCGACGGCAGGCTCAGTCCTCAATCCTCAGTCCTCAGCCCTCTGAAGCCCACCGGCGACGAGCGCCCGATCGATATCGACGCTGTCCGGCGCTTCTTCACGCCCGACGGCCCGCTCGGCCGCTCGTTCCCCGGCTACGAGCAGCGCGAGCAGCAGGTGGCTATGGCCCAATCCGTCGCAGCGGCGATCAACAACGGCGACACCCTGATGGTTGAGGCCGGCACCGGCACCGGCAAGGGGATGGCCTACCTGGTGCCGGCGGCGATGTTCGCCGCGCAGCGCGGCCAGCGGGTGGTGATCTCCACCAACACCATCAACCTGCAGGACCAACTGTTCTTCAAGGATATCCCCGCGCTCCAGCGCATCATGGCAGGGGATTCTCAGGGGGAACCAGGTTCTCCCTTAGAATCTCCCCCATTTACGGCCGCCCTGCTCAAGGGCCGCGGCAACTACCTGTGCCTCAAGCGCTACAAGGAGCTGAAGCGCGACACACGCCTGCTCTCGGACGAGGTGCGCGCGCTTATGAAGGTCCAGCTCTGGCTGCCCACCACCACCAGCGGCGACAAGGCCGAGCTGATGCTGCTCGAGCGCGAGGCCGCCGCCTGGGGCCGCATGAGCGCCGCCTTCGAGGCCTGCCCCGGCCCCAAGTGCGCCGACTTCAATGACTGCTTCTTCTTCAAGGCCCGTAAGCAGGCCGAGGCCGCCCACCTGGTGGTGGTGAACCACGCCCTCATGCTGGCCGACCTGGTGGTGGAGAACGACGTCATCCCGCGCTACGACTACCTGGTGATCGACGAGGCCCACAACCTGGAGGATGTGGCCACCGACCAGTTCAGCTTCAACGTGGACCAGGATGGCCTGATCGCCTTCCTGGACGACCTGCACCAGCAGGGCGGCCGGGAGATTGTGAGCGGGCTGCTGGCCGAACTGCCGGCGCGCTTCCGCGAGAGCGGCGCGTCCCAGGGGGACATGGACAGGGCCGCCGCGATCGCCGAGGCGCTGCGCCCGGCGGTTCAGCAGGCACGCGACAGCGTCTATGACTGCTTCAACCGCCTCACGGCCTTCGTGCAGCAGGAGGCCGAGGCCTCCCAGTACGACTCGCGGCTGCGCATCACCCCGGCGATCCGCCGCCACGAGGCCTGGGCCGCCGTCGAGCGCGCCTGGGAGAACCTTAGCCTGCAGCTCACGGCCATCGGCGAGGGGCTGGGGCGCCTGGACACGCTGCTCGGCTCGCTCAAGGACGCCGGCATCGAGGAGTACGACATGCTCCTGCTGCGGGTGCAGGCCCTCAAGCGCTTCGCTACCGAGGTGCGCATCAAGATCGGGCACATCATCGTTGGCGGCGAGGAGCAGTTGGTGACCTGGATCACGCAGGACCGCAAGGAGCAGACCCTCACCCTCTCGGCCGCGCCGCTCTCAGTAGCCGAACTGCTGCGCGCCAACCTGTTCGAGCAGAAGGCCGCCGCCGTGCTCACCTCTGCCACCCTCTCGGTGGCTGGCGGATTCGACTACGTGCGCGAGCGCATCGGCCTGTCCGAGCCGGAGGAGCTGCACCTGGACTCGCCCTTCGACTACGAGCACCAAGCGCTGGTCTACATCCCCAACGATGTCCCCGAGCCGGGCCAGCAGCACGCCTACCAGCGCATGGTCGAGGAGGCCGTCGTCGAGTTGGCCAGGGCCAGCGGCGGGCGCATGCTGGCCCTCTTCACCGCCAACAACGCGCTGCGCCAGACTTACCGCGCCATCCAGGAGCCGCTGGAGGACGCCGGGATCGCCGTGCTGGCGCAGGGGATCGATGGCTCGCGCCGCGCGTTGCTGGAGCGCTTCAAGGAGTTCCCCCGCACGGTGCTGCTGGGCACCACCAGCTTCTGGGAGGGTGTGGACGTAGTGGGCGACGCGCTCTCGGTGCTGGTGATCGCCAAGCTGCCCTTCAGCGTCCCGAACGACCCGGTGTTTGCCGCGCGCTCCGAGGGCCTGGCGGACTCCTTCAACGAGTACGCGGTGCCGCAGGCCATCCTGCGCTTCAAGCAGGGCTTCGGCCGCCTCATCCGCTCGCGCGAGGACCGCGGCGTGGTGGCGGTGCTGGATAAACGCCTGATCACCAAGCGGTACGGCCAGCTGTTCCTCGACTCGCTACCGCCCGCCATGGTGCGTGCTGGCGCGCTCAAGCGCCTGCCGGAGTTGACCGCCCGCTTCCTGGCGGCCCGCCTGTGATGCCCGCCCCACGGGAGGGCACGCCCTCCCAGAAAGCCGCTTGCCGCCTGCCCACCGCATGGCCGATGTACGACGGTAGATAACAAAGATTTCACCGAAGCCCCCGTATCCTCCGGCCGATCCTAAATGTTCGTATAGGTGTAGAGACGAACGACGACCGGAAGGACACGCTCGATGGCCCGCATTGTCTGCTTCTCCGACAGCGCCGCCCTGGTGCGCGCGGTGCGCCTCGGCCTGAGCGGCCGCGAGCATGCGATCTTCCCGCTCCCCGGCTCGCGGCTCACGGACGACCTGCGCCGGACGGTGCGCCAGTTGGCCCCGGACATCGTGCTGCTCGAGCTGTCCCAGACGCTCGACAACCCGCACCTGTTTATCTTCCTGCGCGCCGACGAGGCCACCCGCAACGTGCCGGTCATCGTGCTCGCGTCCAGCCCTCAGCTGGACCTGTACGCCACCGCCTTGGGGGCGGATGGTTTCCTCAGTTCCACGTTCACGCCGGACGAGCTCGTGCGCGCGCTGGCGCCCTTCATACCGCGCCGCGCCCCGGCCCTCCAGCCACTCCCCGCGCCCGAGCCTGCAGCTTCGCCAGCACGCCGCACCCCCGCCCCTGCTCGCTCTGCTATACGCGCGCCCGAGCCGCGCCTCCCGGGCATCCCGGCGCTGGCGGCGGCCCTCGCGCTGGCGTAGCGCCGCATGCGCTTTCAGCGTGGTACAGGGGAGGGTGGGCAAAACCCTCCCTGACCCTCCCCTTTTCCTCTGGAGATGCTCCATCCGCCCGCGCATGCTATACTTGCCGCTGACAGGAGTTCCGCGGTGGCGAAGCCACCGCACCCCGCGGCGGGATTTGGAGGGGCTATGCCCCTTCCAATAGAACTCTTGAGGATTCTTTCGGGGGCCTGCGGCCCTCACACATCCCCTCTTCACATAGGCTCTGAGGCAGAGATCAGCATGACCACCTTCTACCTCATCCGCCACGGGGAGACCGAGTGGAACGCGAGCGGACGCTGGCAGGGCCACGCAGACATCCCGCTCAACGACACCGGGCGCGATCAGGCCCGCCAGCTGGCCGCGCGGCTGCGGCGCGAGGGGGTGCGCTTCGACGCGATCTACAGCAGCGACCTGCTGCGCGCCTGGGAGACGGCCGCGATCGTCGGCGAGGAGCTCGGCATGCCCCCCAACGCCTTGCCCGCCCTGCGCGAGATCGACGTGGGCGCCTGGAGCGGCCTCACCGTCCAGGAGGTGGCCACGCGCGACGCGGAGCTCCTGGCGCGCCTGGAGTCCGGCGAGGACCTGCGGCGCGGCGGCAACGGCGAGCGCTTCGCGGACCTGTACGCGCGTGTGATCCCCGCCGCCGAGCAACTGGTCAAGGCCTTCCCCCTCGGCACGCTCGCGCTCGTGAGCCACGGCGGCCCGCTGCGCGCCCTGCTGCTCTACGCCGCGCGCGAGAAGCACGGCGCACCGGTGCGCCACCTGCACATCGGCAACACCGCGCTCTCGGTGCTGGAGTGCCGCCGGGACATCTGGGAGTTGGTGACGATCAACGATATGAGCCACCTGGCGGGTGGCCCGCAGGCCCCCGACATGATGTCCGCCCCGCCGGACGATGCGGAACGACCCCTCTGATTGATGTCATCCGGCAACTTCGCTGACGCTCGTTGCCGGAGGGTGGGTTCGGGGAGGGCTTCGCCCTCCCTGGCCCTCCCATTCGGAGACCGGAGGGTGGGTTCGGGGAGGGCTTCGCCCTCCCTGGCCCTCCCATTCGGAGACCGGAGGGTGGGTTCGGGGAGGGCTTCGCCCTCCCTGGCCCTCCCATTC
>DATMBA010000672.1:0-16032 GCA_035559635.1 Roseiflexaceae bacterium | reverse complement strand
GCGCGCTCGGCCGGCGGCTGGCCCCGGCCGCGCTCACCGCGCCGCTGGCGCCTGGCGCACCGCCCCCCGGCCCGCTGGTAGTGCCTCCCACGCAGGCGGCCCCGCCCGCCGGCGGTCTGCCGCGCGAGCTTGTGCCGCCAGCGATCAACGCGATGATCGTCCCGCTCGCCGGGGGGCCTGGCCAGTCCTTCATCTTCAGCCCCACCCGCGGATTCACCGCGGGCGAGACGGTCTCGGTGTGGGCGAACCCGCTTGGCAAGGCGCCGGTGTTCGTCGGGCGCTTCCGGGCGGATGCGAGCGGCACGGTGGCGCCGGTCAGCTTCACGTTGCCGGCGGACGCCGCCCTCGGCCAGTGGGCGATTGTCGCGCAGGGCAACGACAGCGAGCGCCAGGCGATCGGCTACTTCTTGCTGCTCGGTGGCCCGCTCGGGCGCATCCCGCCCACGCCCACGCCCACGCCTGCGCCGCCCACGCCCACGCCCACGCCTGTGCCACCCAGCCCGACGCCGGTGCCACCCAACATGGACGCGGCCGTCGAGCCGGAACGCGGCCCCCGCGGCACGGTGTTCTTCTTCGACGCCTCCGGCTTCCAGCCGGGTGAGGCGGTGCAGGTGGCGGTGATCGATCCGCGCGGCCGGCAGATGGGCGGCGAGCCGGTGCGCGCCGACGAGCGCGGCTCCATCCGCAGCGCTGGCCTGTTCTACGCTAGCGGGCCCGCCTCGCCGGCGGGCGTGTACACGATGGTGGCCTACGGCACGAGCAGCAATAAGACCAGCCGGGCGTACTTCACAGTGACGCCGTAGGGCGCCTTTGGCGCAGGTTATAGGGGCAATACCTTCGAGCTGTGCTCCACCCCAAGCGCCGCGCGGGCGGCAGCCACGTCCGCGGCGGAGAGCGGTAGCACTCCGACGATCATGTCGTCGATCGCGCGCTGCACCTCCTGTGCGCCGCGCTCGTCTCCCCTGCGGCGCAGCGTGTGGCCCGTTCGGCAGAGCGCGGCCAGGCGGCGGTGCCGGGCGTCCGATGCGTTGTAGCGCGGGAGGGCCAGGCGGGCGATCACGTGCGGCGCGATCTGCGTCTCCACCATGCGCCGCTCGACGAACAGCCGCGCCGGGGAGGAGCTGAGCGCGCTGCAGACGAAATACGCCTCGTCCGCATCCTCGAACGGGATGATCATCAGCTTCTCGTGCGGGATCACCGGGCGGCCGGCCTGCGCGCCCACCGCGCCCGGCTCCACCACCGCGCAGCGGAAGGTGGAGGCGATGTAGCGCCAGGCCACCTTGTAGGGCGCGAAGGTGTAGGCGCCGATGCGCTGGCAGGCGTAGAACGCCTGCACGCGGAATCGCTCCTCCCAGCCGCTGAAGCCGCGCCGCGCTTCCAACGCGGCGCGGAACTGCTCCAGGTAGGCGTAGGTCAGTGGCGCGCGCACCCGCAGCTCCTCCGGCGGCACCGCCGCCATGCGCCCCGCGGCAGTGTGCGGGCAGATCACGAGTGCGCTCCCGGCCACCGCCCAGGCGCCCACCTCGCGCCCGCGCAGCAGCGGGTAGACGTGCTCCGGCTCGATCACGGCCTCCACCGCCGCCACGCCCCGCCGTGCCCCCGCCGCCAGGTTCCGCACCCGCAGCAGCCCGTCCGCCCGCTGTTCGATCAGCTCGACATAATAAACCCCATTGGCGCCGCCGGTGAACATGCCGGTCCGGGCGCGGTAGGGGCAGGCGCCGCTGAGTCGCTCGATCGGGCCCTGCGTCGCCGCCGGGCCGTCCACCCAGGGTGCGCCGGGGTCGTGCGGGTCGGCGGGCCAGGCCAGGCCCTCGGCGATTGTCACCAGGCCGCGCACCTGCCCCCAACGTGCGGCCGGGGGGAGCGCGCGGCGGGGGCCGGCGGGCGCCCAGCGACGGTAGGGGGTGGGGAAGGCTGTTGGGGACCCTTTGCGCAGGAAGAGCGCCATCGGGCGGTTGCCGATGCCCTCGAACGGCCGCACTGCCACCAGGTCGTCCACCTGCAGTGCCTGGAGCGGCAGCGCGCGCGCCCCCAGCCGCATGCGGCGGAAGCCGCGGCCGTTGAGCGAGGACTTGAGCAGGCTCTGCGGCAGCAGGAAGCCGAGCAGCCCGCCCTCGCCGAGGTAACGCTCGCAGGCGGCGTAGGCGAACAGCGCCGAGATATCCTCTTTGCTGAAGGCCTTCTCGCGGCCGCGCAGCGCGAACAGCCCCAGCTCAGCCCACAGCCCGCGGGTGCGCTCGCGGTATGCCGGCGGCAGGTACTCCCAGTTGACCCATGGCGGGTTCCCGACCACCATATCGAATGGCCCGTCGGGCGGCGGCGTGGCGGGTGCGAGCAACTCGTGCGCCGGCCACTGCGGGTCGAGGCCGTCACGTAGGGCGATGGGCAACTCGACCGGCGCGTCCAGCGCACAGCGCTCCTCGGCCAGCAACCGCGCCAGGAACAGCGCGAGGTTAGCCCTGGCCGCCTGGACCGCGAGCGGGTTGATGTCCAGCCCGGCGACACCACGCAGCGCCACGCGCACGAGCGCCGCCCCACCGAACCCCTGCCGCCGTAGGTGGCCCGTCAACTGGCGCAGCGCAGCCAGCAGGAAGACCCCGGAGCCGCAGGCCGGGTCGATGGCCCTGGGGGCTGCCGTGCCATCCGGCAACCAGCCCCACAGCGTCTCGACGACGTACTCGGCCAGCCAGGGCGGGGTGTAGTAGGCGCCCAGGCCGTGCCGCAGCTGGCGCGGCAGCAGCCGGTGGTAGGCCGCGCGCAGCGGGTCGTCGTCGCTTCTCTGGGCGACGGGCGCCTGCCTAAGGGCCTCGGCCAACTCGGCGCGCAGGATCTCCACCGGCATGCTGTCCCACACCAGCGCCGAGAAGTCGAACAGCTCTGCGCCGCCATAGCTGGCCATACCGAGGCTGGTGAAGGTGGCGGAGGCGAGGATGCGCCCGGCCAGCGCGCGCAACTCTGGGCCGCCCATGCGTGCGATGGTGTCCAGCGACAGGGGTGGCGCGCCGGGGGTGGCGGCGGAGAGCGCCGCGTAGGCCAGCGCGCGCGTGCGGAACACGAAACATGACTCCATCGCGTACAGCAGCGCCGGCAGATCCACTGCGGCGGCCCCCAGCCCGTAGGGTGTGGCCAGGTGGGCCGTATCCAGCGGGCGTTTGCGCCCCGGGCGGCCGTGGATGAACTCCCAGAAGGCGTGCCACGCGGCGAGCTGCGCGGCGAGCGGCTCGTCACGCCGGGCGCGCTCATATAGCAGCGCTACCAGGGAGGAGGGAGGGGGTGGCGGCATCAGCTTCCTATCACACACATGGGGGCGGGTCCACGGGAAGGCGCAGCCCCCCTCGCAAACCTACCCACCACAACCGGGGCGGGTCCACGGCAGGGCCAAGCCCTCGCTTGCAACTCCACCCACCATACGCATTGTGGCGCCACTGCGACAGCAATAGTAACAACAGTGTAGTATTCTGCCACAAAACTGAGACACTCCTGTGCAGCGCTGACCTGTATGATAGGGCTTCGACGCTGATGGCAGCTCGCATGCCATATGCGGTGCCGTATGGTCACGAGGGTATCCACAGCGGGGCGCAGTCGCTCCGGCTCCACATATCGGGTGCGACGTACTGTCGTGCCGGTGTGGTGCCACGCCCGGCCCGTGAACGGGCGGGCGAGCTGTTGCACAGGCCGCCGGCGCGGCCTGCCGCCTGCGGCGGGCTTGGCAACGGCTAGCCCGCGGCTGATGAACGTTGCCTATTTCATGGGGTATCCTGGCGCCCTCCCACGCCCGGCGCGTGCACGCCGCAGGCGTTCCCGCAGGGTACGCGCGGATTATCCCTCACATAGGCCGCCGGCGCGGCCTGCGACCCAGCCCAGGCAGGCGGGCTTGGCAAGGGATAGCCCGCCGCGGGGTGCCCGCTGGGCCCGGCCGGACGTGGCAGCATGCCACGTCCCCGTTTCATAAGTCACAAATCATCAGCCGCCGGTCGTGCTTGGCGCTCGCACGACTCTTCGTCACACTCTCACGTATCGCGAGCGGGCGGGCGCGTGGCGCCCCGTACCATGCAGGATTATACGCTCATGACGTTCTTCCGGCGCGCGCTGGCGCTCATCCGCTCCGAGCGGTACCTCGCCGGCATCGCGGGGCTGTTCTTCGTGACGGTCGTCAGCCTGCTGGCGCTCACCAACGTGAGCCTGGAGATCCAGGCCGCCGTGCGCGCCTACGTCCACGGCGAGGCGCGCTGGACGCAGGCCCAGAAGGCCGCCGTCTACAACCTCACGCGCTACGCCTTCTCTCACGACGAGCGGGACTATGAGCGCTACCTGCGGGCGCTGGCGGTGCCGCTGGCCGACAGCCGGGCGCGCCAGGAGCTTGAGCGCGCCAACCCCGATCTATCGGTCGTCACCGTGGGGTTCCTGGGTGGGCACAACCACCCGGACGACATCCCCAACATGATCCGGCTCTACCGCACCTTCCGGCACGTCACCTACATCGAGCGCGCGATCGATATCTGGGCGCAGGCCGACCGGGACATCGCCGCGCTGCAGCGACTGGGGGACGAGCTGCGGGCGTTGGTGGCGACGGGCCAGGCGGATGAGGCGCGGGTACGGGCGATCCTCGCGCAGATCGACGAGGTCGACATACGCCTGACGGCGCACCAGGAGGCCTTCTCACAGACGCTCGGCGCCGGGGCGCGTTGGGTGAAGCAGGGCGTCTTCGAGCTGTCGCTGCTGGTGGGTGCGGCCCTGCTCGCCGTGGGGATCGTGCCCTCGGCGCGCATGCTGCGGCGCGTGTTGGATTCCGAGTCGCGCTACCGCCAGCTCGTCGAGCTATACACCGACGCGCTCTTCCTGCACGACCTCAGCGGGCGGCTGCTGGATGTCAACGAGCAGACGAGCGCCATGCTCGGCTACACACGCGCGGAGTTGCTGGGGATGCTGATGTCCGATGTCGACGTCAACTTCGATCTCGAGACCGCGCGCGCCGCGTGGTCGCAGCTGCCCGCCAACACCATCGTCACCTTCGAGAGCCTGCACCGGCGCAAGGACGGCACGCTGGTGCCGGTGGAGGTGCGGCTGAGCCGGATCCGGCTGAACGATACCGACGTAGTCCTGGGAACGGCGCGCGACCTGACCGAGCGGCGCCAGGCGGAGGCCGAGCGGCTAGCGTTGCAAGCCAGGCTGCTGGAGGCCGAGAAACTGGAGAGCCTGGCGATCCTGGCGGGCGGCGTGGCGCACGATTTCAACAACCTGCTGGCGGTGATCGTGGGCAACGCCGAGCTGGCGCAGCTCGACCTGCCGCCCGACTCCCCGGCGGCCGATGCGATCAGCGCGATCGAGCAGGCGGCGAGCCGGGCGGCGGACCTGACCAGGCAGATGCTGGCCTACTCAGGTCGCGGCCACTTCGTCGTCCAGCCGATCCAGCTCAATACGCTGATCAGCGAGCTAGGCCCGCTGCTGCATGCGTCGGTGGGGCGGCAGGTTGTGCTGCACAGCGAACTGGCGGACGACCTGCCGCTTGTCATGGCGGACGCCGCGCAGATCCGGCAGCTGATCAAGAACCTGGTGGTCAACGCGTCCGAGGCGATCGGGGAACAGCCCGGCACGGTCACGATCACCACCACGCTGCGCTGGCGGACGGCGGCCGATCTGGCGGCGACCCACACAGCCCCCGACCTGCCGGAGGGGTGGTATGTGGGCGTGACGGTGCGCGACACCGGCGCCGGCATGGACGAGGCGACCCTGGCGCGGATCTTCGACCCCTTCTTCACCACCAAGTTCGTCGGGCGCGGGCTGGGGCTGGCGGCGGTGCTGGGGATCGTGCGCGGCCACCGCGGCGCGATCGAGGTGGCGAGCAGGGTGGGCGCCGGGACGGCGGTGACGGTCTGGCTGCCGGCCGTCTCCGGACCGGGCGATAGGCGATAGAACGCCCGCATCCCCTTTCCCCGCTCCTGTGCGCGGGAGCGTGGGAAGGGGGTGAGGTCCCGGTTCCTACGCGCCGTGCTCGCGGGCTGCGGGCGCCAGGTAGCGCAGGAACCAGTCGCGCGCCAGGCGGGCTACCTCCTCCAGCGCGCCCGGCTCCTCAAAGAGGTGGCTGGCGCCGGGGACGATCGCCAACTCCTTCTGCGGCGTGCCGAGCCGGGCGAGCGCCGTCTGGTTGAGTGCGATCACCATCGCATCGCGCTCGCCGACGATCAGCAGCGTGGGTGCGCGCACGCGCGCCAGCGCCGGCCCCGCCAGGTCCGGCCGGCCGCCACGCGAGACCACCGCGCCCACGGCATCGGGCCGCTGGGTGGCCGCAAGCAGGGCCGCGCCGCCGCCGGTGCTGGCGCCAAAATAGCCCACCGTCATGTGGCGCGTCTCCGGCTGCTGCGCCAGCCAGTCGGTGGCGCCGACAAGGCGCGTGGCGAGCAGCTCGATGTCGAAGCGCAGCTGGCCGGTGCGCAGGTCCTCCTGCTCCTCCTCGGGGGTGAGCAGGTCGATCAGCAGCGTGGCGAGCCCGCTGCTGCGCAGCGTGCCGGCCACGAAGCGGTTGCGTGGGCTGTGGCGGCTGCTACCGCTGCCGTGCGCGAACAGCACGACGCCGCGCGCGCCCTCTGGCACGCCGAGCGTGCCCTCGAGCTCGACGCGCCCCATCCGCACCCGGACGTTGTATAGGTTGCTGTCCATCCTGTCACCCCGTGCTATGCTCGCGCGCGTGCGGCGCCCCCCACTCCGCCGCGCGCGAGAGGAGCTCGCGCACCTCGTCGTCTGTCGTCTGTGAGAAGTCCTCGTACCACAGCCCGACGGCGTGGAAAGGCTCGGGCGTAGCGGCGCAGACCACCTCGTCCGCCTCGGCCCGCAGGCTCGCGCAGGTCTCGTAGGCTGCCACCGGCACCGCCACCACGATGCGCTGTGGGCCGAGCAGGCGCAGCGCGCGGACAGCGGCGCGCATCGTCGAGCCAGTGGCGAGCCCGTCGTCCACCAGGATGGCGGTGTAGCCGCGCACATCGGGCGCGGGCCGATCGTCGCGGTAGGCGCGTTCGCGCCGCTCCAGCTCGCGCTGCTCGTGCGCTGCCACCGCGCCGATGACCGACTCGGGGATACCGAGCGCGCCGGCCACCTCATCGTTGATCACGCGCACGCCGCCGCTGGCGATCGCGCCCATGGCCAACTCCTCGTGGCCAGGGACGCCGAGCTTGCGCACCAGGAACACGTCGAGCGGGGCGCCGAGGGCGCGCGCCACCTCGAAGGCCACCGGGACGCCGCCGCGCGGGAGCGCCAGTACAAGCACGTCCGGGCGGCCGGCGTAGGCGCGCAGGTGATCGGCGAGGAACCGCCCGGCGTCGCGGCGGTCCAAAAATCTTCGCTCTACCATCGCACATCCCCTTACGGGCCTCACGCGCCCGTATCAAGAGAGGCTGGTTGCAGAACGCGTGCCAGCGTGCAACGACACGACGATCACTTATTGCCGCTTGACGCCGGGTGTAGAATAGACCCACACCTCGCTTCTTCCAACCCTCATCCACGCACTCAGCAGCCTGCTGCCGGGTGGTGCGTGCCTTCGTGTGCTCGTATCCTTCATCAGCCATCACAAGGAGGATATGGTATGGCCACGCATGTGGTTGGCGCAGCGGCCGCTGGCCAGTCGCAGCAGGCGACTTCCTACACCCGATTCGCCAGCGTCTGTGCCTTCCTCACCGGGATCGCGAGCTTCTGCTACGCGCTCGCGTTCATCGTCCTGCGGCGGTCGGTGTTGAGCGCGCTCTGCTTGCTGCTGTTCGGCCTCCTCTCGACCGTGGTGTTGGTCGCCGTCTACCAGCGCATCCGGCAGACGGACGAGTCGTTCGCGCTCTGGGCGCTCGTGCTCGGCGTCGTTGGCAGCATAGGGGCGGCGGTGCATGGTGGCTACGATCTCGCCAATGCCCTCAACCCACCACCGGCGTCGCCGCCCAACCTCCCCAACCCCGTCGATCCGCGCGGGCTGCTCACCTTTGGTGTGGCCGGGATCGCGCTGCTCGTCGTCGCCTGGCTGATGCGCCGTGGCGCGCACTTCCCGCGCGCCCTGAGCTACATTGGGATGGCCTCCGCCGTGCTGCTGATCATCCTCTACCTCGGCCGGCTGATCGTCCTGCAGACCTCCAGCCTCATCATCCAGGTGCCGGCGGTCGCGAACGGCTTTCTGCTCAGCCCGGCGTGGTATATCTGGCTCGGGCTGGTGTTCTGGCGTGAGCGCGCGGAGTAGCGCTGGCCGGAGACACGGCTGCCTGCGCTGCAACGATGTTTGTGACGTCCACCATGTGAGCGAGCCGGGTGCGCCTGAGCATGTGAGCGCCGCTCGCTGGAGCGCGCTGAATAGCACCTCGCCGGCGCGTGTGTGGTGCTCATTGTGGGATGTCGCACAGACAGTGGCGCCATGTCACGTGGGACTGCTGCACCTGCGTCAACTGGTTGGGTGGCGCCGCTCGGCCTCCCGTGATCGCGGCAGAGGAATATACTCGACCGAGGGGCGACGCTGCGCCGTCTGCGGATACAATCCCATAAGTTTATAGATATCTTTCGGCATCTCCGTGCTCACTGGCAGGCCTAATGCCTGCGCCTCACGCACACTAATCGGGTAATCGTGCGTCCAGACACCGGTCGCGAGGGTTGTGGCGACCTGTTCGGCGCGCTCCGCATCCATACGTCCAGACAAAAGCTCCGTTACGGTAGCTTTAACCTGCTGGATCGCCTTCTCCGCGATGTCGGCCATGATGATAGTGTCGTCGTCGATCTCGCTGATCGGTTTGCGTTCAAGCACTTTGAGAATGGAGGCTGCGGGTTGCTGGCCGAGTTGGGGGTCAACTGGCCCCAGCACTGCGTTCTCGTCCAGCACGATCTCGTCCGCGGCCAACGCGATCAATGTACCGCCAGACATTGCATAGTGCGGCACGAAGACCGTCACTTTCGCGGGGTGTCTGCGCAGGGCATTGGCGATCTGCTCCGCGGCCAGTACCAGACCACCCGGCGTGTGCAGGATCAAATCGATCGGCACATCGTCGTCGGTCATCTTAATCGCGCGAAGTATAGCTTCCGAGTCATCGATATCGATATACCGGACTAATGGGAAGCCGAGCAGACTCAGTGTCTCCTGGCGGTGAATAAGCACAATCACGCGGCTCTTGCGCTGATGCTCCAGGCGCTCCAGCAGACGCAACCGTCCGGCTTCCAGCATTTTCTGGCGGATGACCGGTTGCAGCGATGAGATGATGAAGAACATCCAGAGCAGTGAGAAGAAGTCCACCGGTCCCCTCCTGGCCTACCAAGGCCAATACTCGTCGACATACACACGGCGAACGTAGCGACGGCGCGCGAACAGTCCGACCAGCAGCACGCCGGTGATGAACCCGCCGGCGTGGGCCCACCAGGCCACACCGCCGAACTCCTGCGCGCCGATCACAATCGCGAGCGCGCCATTGAACAGCTGCGACAGGAACCAGAAGCCGAGATACACCAGCGCCGGGATCTCGACAAACCACGGCCAGAAAAAGAGCGGTACGAGGGTAATCACCTGTGCCGTTGGAAAGAGGATCAGATAGGCGCCCAGTACCCCGCTGATCGCACCGCTGGCGCCGATGGTCGGTATCTCGGACGTGGGGTTGAACCACACATGTGTCAGCCCGGCGGCCAGGCCGCACAGCAGATAAAAGGCCAGATAGCCGCCGTGCCCCATCCGATCTTCAATGTTATCACCAAAGATGTAGAGCGCCAACATGTTGCTGAACAGATGCGCCCATCCTCCGTGCAGGAACATCGAGCTGAAGAGAGTCGCCAGCTGAGCGGAGTCAGGGCTGGCGAGCAGACGGGCGGGAACCACGCCGAGCGCGGCGATCAGCGCTTCGGCCTGTGGGCCAAGCGCCAGCTCGATGAAGAAGCAGACCACATTTGCCGCGATCAGCGCCCAGTTGACGAACGGAAATGAGCGCGCGCGAACGGTATCGTACAGCGGCAGCATCGCTCGTGCTTCTCCTTAGTGGTGCATCCGGCACGTGTGTATGCCAACACACCTGGCGAGAGGGGTGGGTGTGAGGGAGGGCGAAGCCCTCCCTCGCCCTCCCCCTTCTTTCAAGGAACGTAGGAGTTTCAGAGGAGGGAGCAGCCCTCCCCTGACCCCTCCCCGAGGTATTCGGAGAGGCTTTTAGCAATCAGCGGGTGTGGTATGGCGACTACGTAGTGGCCACGAGCGGCTGCACTTTTTCAGGGTGCAACACGCGCGGCAGCACCTCGTCCATATGCTCGACGAGCACGATCTCTAGCTGCCGGCGGGTCTCCTCGGGCACCTCGCGCAGATCCGGGGCATTCGCGCGTGGCAGCAGCACTGTGCGCACGCCAGCCCGCTGGGCGGCCAGCAGTTTCTCTTTGACGCCGCCGATCGGCAGCACCTTGCCGCGCAGCGTGATCTCGCCGGTCATGGCGACGTGCTTGAAGGCCGGGCGTTCCGTCAGCGCCGAGATCAGCGCGCTGGCCATGGTGATCCCGGCGGAGGGGCCATCCTTGGGCACAGCGCCTGCCGGCACATGAATGTGGATGTCCGAGATCTGCGCGAAATCGGTCGGGATGTCCAGCGCCCGTGCCCGCGAGCGCGCGTAAGTGAGGGCCGCCCGCGCCGATTCCTTCATCACGTCGCCGAGCTGGCCAGTCAGGATCAACTGCCCGCTGCCCGGCACCACGCTGGCCTCGATGAACAGCACATCTCCGCCGGTGGGGGTCCAGGCCAGGCCGGTCGCCACGCCCACCTCATCCTCACCCAGCAGAATCTCGCTGCGGAAGCGCGGCGGGCCGAGCAGATCATCGAGATCAGGCGCATCGATCCGCTCTGGGAGCGCCTGACCTTCCGCTACACGGGTGGCCATCTTGCGGTAGAGCGCGCCGATGCGCCGTTCGAGATCGCGCACGCCCGCCTCATGGGTGTATTCGCGGATCAACCGCCGCAGCGCCCCCTCGGTGATCGCCGGGCCGCGTTGGGCCAGGCCCTGCTCGCTCTGTTGGCGTGGGATCAGGTAGCGCCGGCTGATCTCCAGTTTCTCCATCTCGGTATAGCCGGCCAGTTCCAGCAATTCCATGCGATCCAGCAGCGCTGGCGGGATCGTATCGGCTCGGTTGGCGGTGCAGATGAACAGCACGCGGCTCAGATCGAAGGGCACGTCCAGGTAACGGTCGACAAACGCGACATTCTGCTCGGGGTCAAGCACCTCCAGCAGCGCCGCGGCCGGGTCGCCCTGGAAGCCGGCGCTAAGTTTATCCACCTCATCGAGCATAAAGACCGGGTTATTGCTGCCGGCGCGGTTGATGCCCTGGATGATCCGGCCCGGCAGGGCGCCGATGTAGGTGCGGCGGTGGCCGCGGATCTCGGCCTCATCGCGCACACCGCCAAGCGCCACGCGCACGAACTTGCGCGCCAACGCGCGCGCGATCGACTGGCCGAGACTGGTCTTGCCGACGCCGGGGGGGCCGACGAAGCAGAGGATCGGCCCGCGGGCGCCTGCGTTATCGGCCTGTTCCTGACGCAGCTTGCGCACCGCCAGATATTCGATGATGCGCTCTTTGATACGCTCCAGATCGTAGTGATCCTCATCGAGCACCCTGCGTGCCTGCGCGAGATCGAGGTTGTCCTCGGTACTGACGTGCCAGGGCAGATCGAGCAGCCAATCCAGGTAGGTGCGAGCGACAACGTACTCTGCTGCGCCTGGTGGCATCCGCTCGAGCCGTTCGATCTCGCGCTCGGCCTCCTTGCGCGCCTCTTCGGGCAGGTTTGCCGCCTCCAGGCGGCGGCGCAGCTCAGCCGTCTCGGCGGCGCGCTCGTCGGTCTCACCCAGCTCGCGCTTGATCGCCTCGAGCTGCTGGCGCAGCACGTATTCGCGCTGGCTCTTGGACATCTCCTCTTGCGCCTTCTGCCCGATCGTCAGGATCTCGCGCTCGCGCTCCAGGAAGCTGAGCACCAGCCGCAGGCGCTCGTGGACATCGATCGTATCGAGCACCGCTTGCTGATCGTCCGGCTTGAGGTTCAGATTCGCGGCAATGAGATCGGCCAGCATGCCCGGCTGGGACGTATTGGCCGCCACGATGGCAAGCTCGTCCGGCAGCGTCGGGCTGAGCTGCACGATCTGCTGGAATGCCGTCAGCGCCGCCCGCGCCAGCCCGGCTGTTTCCACCGACGGGGCGGCGGGGTCGTGATACACGGCGACGCGCGCCTGCGGATAGGGCTCGGTCATCACCAGTTGCTGGAGCTGGATGCGCGCCTGCCCCTGCAACAGGATCTGAACGGCGCCATGCGGCAGCCGGAGCATGCGCACGATCAGCGCCGCCGTCCCCGTGCGCGCCAGGGCCAGCGGGTCAAACCCGTCGCCGGGCTGCGTACGCCTGAACACGCCGACCAGCTTGGTCGCGAGCGCGGCCTCGTCCACCAGCCGCATCCACGCTTCGCCGCTCACCAGCAGCGGCAGAAACATGCCGGGAAACAGCACTGCGTTGTCGATCGGCAGGATCGGTAGCAGCTGAGGGATCTCTGGATGGGCGGGCTGCTGTGCTCTTGAATCGCTCATGGCCGGCCTCCCTCATGGACTGGGATTACGACCTGCGGTGCGCTCCGTCCTGCGAAAGGCAGCCAGACCTCCAGCAGCCCGTTGTGGGATCGCGCTGTGGTCTGCTCCGGGTCGATCGGGCGATCGAAGGGCACCTCGATCTGGAAGGCGCCCGCGGCGATCTCCATGCGGTGCAGGCGGCGCAGATCGCGGGGGATCGCGAACTGCCGCGCGCCCGCGATGCGCACGAACTCCGGGTGTGCTTCGATCTGCAGGCTCGCCGGATCGACGCCGGCCAGCTCCACGACCAGCAGCATCGCCTGGTCGGTCTCGAACACATTGAGCGCCGGCGACCATGGACGCATGGCGAACTGCGCATAGGGCAAGCGGGTGTGCAATATGCGAATTGACGCGTGTGGGGTGTCATCCAGCATCACAGCCCTCCGGCAGATCAGCTCTCGAGAATCGTGCGCTTGAACGTCTCGTAGCTGCGCTTGACCCGGCGGACGCGCCAGCCGAGCGTGATGAGCACCACGCCGATCGCGATGAAAAACGCCGCCGCCAGCACCGCCAGCAAATCTGGCCAGACAATCACCGCGATGCCGAGCAGAATTAACGCCAGGCCCTGCGAGAGATAGAACCACCAGAGCGCGGACAGCTCGGCCGTCAAATGGTCGAGCGGCCGGAGATCGAAGTAGCGCGCGTTCATTGTTGTCGCTCCTTGTCATATGCCTCGAACCATTCTGCATCTACCCAGGCCGTCACGCGATCCGGCCGGCGGCCTGCGCGCAGCGCCGCGCGCAGCCGCGCCACCTCGCGCTGTAATTCGAGCAGGCGCCGCCGCATCCGTAGCACAACCGCAACCGCCTCATGCTCCAGGCCCAGATCCTCGATCAGGCGGCGCACCCGGCGCAACTCCGCCAGATCCGCTTCGGTAGCATCCGGCCACGCCTCAATCAGCCCAAGATCGGCCAGCTGCCGCAGCGTAGCCACCGGCAGGCCGGTACGTGCCGCGAGATCATCGAGACTTGTCCGGCGAACGATCATGGCCAAACTCCTCTCCATGCTTGGCTTGCAGGCTAAGTCTGCGGACATGATAACGAGGTTTTTCCGGAGGGCTTGCCCTCCCTGCCCCTCCCATGCCGCACAATCTCCTTGGGAGCATTTAGCCAGAGCCCAACTCGCCCAGCGTCACCGGCACGACCTGCTCCTGTCCATCGCGCACGATGGTCACCTGCACCGTCTCGCCAACCCGGGTTTCGGTCTCCAGATAGACGATCAGATCCCGGCGCGTCGCGATGGGCCGGCCATTGATCGCCGTGATGATATCGCCGCCGACCGGAACGTCGAGATTACCGACGCGCACAAATCGCGATGCGCCGCGGATTCCCCCGCGCGCGGCCGGCCCGCCAGGGGTGACCTCCGCCACCAGCAGCCCCTGCTCGACCGGGACACGCATCCCGGCGCGCTCGAGGATCGAAACGCGCTGCGGTGTCAGCTCTAATATTCTGATACCGAGCGACGGGTGCGGATAGCGCCCATCCTTAATCAGCGCTGGCACGACGCGCTGCACCGTGCGGGCTGAAATCGCGAACCCGATCCCGGCGTTCGCGCCGCTCGGGCTGAGGATCGCTGAGTTGACCCCCACCGCTGTGCCGGACAGGTCGAGCAGCGGGCCGCCGGAATTGCCGGGATTGATCGGCGCATCGGTCTGGATCGCCTCCCCGATGAAGCGTTGATTTGGACTTTCGATCACGCGCCCCAGCGAGCTGACCACGCCGACCGTCAGCGTGCGGTCCAGGCCGAACGGGTTGCCGATGGCGACGACAAACTGGCCGACGCGCAGCCGGGTCGAGTCGCCGACCGGCACAGTGTGGATCGTATCCGGCGGTAGGTCAACACGAATCACTGCCAGGTCATTTGAGGGGTCCGCGCCGACGATCTGAGCGGGCAGGCTGCGCCCATCAGCCAGCGTCACCTGCAGCTCCTCTGCGTCGGCCACAACGTGGTAGTTGGTGACGATGTGACCCTGGGTATCATAGAAGAATCCGGACCCGGTGCCCTCACGGGGGATGGGGTTCAGGAAGAAATCATACGTCATCGAGCGGTTCGTGATGTTCACCACGCCAGGCCCCGCCCGTTGGTAGACCGCTTCGATCCGCGCTTCCAGATCGCTAGCCGGTAGTGGCGTTGTCATAGACGCGCTCGAGGTCGGTGCGTCTATCGTAGCAGGCGAAGCCGCGGCCGGTGATGGCGCCGCGGCGACCAGCGGTCGTCCCGGCGGGAGTGCGGTCCCCGAGATCACCCCCATCAGCGCGGCGCCGCCGATGCCGCCCAGAAGCAGTGCGGCAATGAGTGCGAGGACAAGCCACCGGCGATGTGATGATTGTGATTCCATCGGCTGTGCTATTCCTCTTTTGTGTTGGTGCGACGTTCACTCGCTAGCTTTCGGAGCGCCTCGATCTCGGCCTCACTCAACGGCTCGGGCAGCACCAGCTTGACCCGTGCGAACAGGTCGCCGCGCTCGGACGGCCGTTCAAGGCGCGGCATCCCTTTGCCCTTCAGGCGAAAGATGCGATCGGCCTGGGTGCGCCGTGGGATCTTCAGCAGCACCGCGCCGTCGAGCGTCGGCACGCGCACCTGGCCGCCAGTCGCCGCTGTATAAAAATCGACGGGCACGACGGTTGTCAGATCGTCGCCGTCGCGTTCAAACAGCGGGTGCGGCGCGACCTGCACAACCAGGTAGAGATCGCCGGCCGGGCCGCCGCCGCTGCCGGGGCTGCCCTGGCCGGATAGCCGCACCCGCGTGCCGGTGCGTGCGCCGGGCGGGATCTTTGCCTCGATCCGGCGCTCACCGACCTGGATCGAGCGCGTGGTGCCGTGGAAGGCCTCCTCCAGCGAGATCTCGACCAGCACCTCCGCATCGCGGCCGCGCCGTGGGCGGGCCGCCCGCGCACTGCGTGGCTGGCCGAAGACCGAGCTGAAGAAGTCGGAGAACGGGCTGGCATCACCGAAGAGATCCTCCAGATCCTCAGGTGTAACGTTGTAAGTGTACACCTGCTGGCCCGGCGTTGCCTGCCACTGGCCCCAGTTGAAATCGCCAGCGCCGCCGCGCTGCTGCCAGCGCTGATACTGCTCGCGCAGCTCGTCGTACTTCCGGCGGCGCTCAGGGTCACTGAGCGCCTGGTAGGCCTCGTTGATCTCCTTGAAGCGTTCCTCGGCCTGCTTGTCGTCTGGATTGACATCTGGGTGGTACTGGCGCGCGAGCTTGCGGTACGCCTGTTTGATCGCCTGATCGTCGGCATCGGGCGCCACACCCAGCACAGTATAGTAGTCTTTGAATTCCATCGCGCTCTATTATGCGTGCCTATCCGGATCCCCCGGATAGGGGGGGCCGGGGCGGGCTGCGCCCGCCCCGAGCCCCCTCCTTTAGAAATCAGGGTGGGGTTTGCGGGCGGGCTGCGCCCTCCCGAGCCCCTCTCGTTTAGAAATTAGGGTGGGGTTT
>DATMBA010000671.1:0-3641 GCA_035559635.1 Roseiflexaceae bacterium | reverse complement strand
GGTGCTGCTGCGACCACCGGGGTTCGACACGCTGCCGGTGCGGATCTGGGCCGCCGCGAGCGAGTCGGTCCACACCCAGGCCGCCCCACCGGCGTTCCTGCTGATCGTTTTGACAACCCTACCGCTTGTGGTACTCTACGCCCGCGGTGGCTTCGGGCTGAGCCGCGTGCTCCAGGAGCACACCTGATTCCCCTCTGAAGGGGAGGTTTGGAGGGCGTAGCCCCTCCAGAGGATTCGCTCTGTTTTCTCGGGGGCCGCAGGCCCCCATAACCCCCGCCGGAGGCGTTTGTGATCCGAGGCGCGACACTCACTGGCGTGGCCGCACTCGCCGCCGAGACACCCGCCGCCCCGCCGGCGATCGAGCTGCGCGGCGTGAGCAAGACGTACGCCGGGGGCGTCGCCGCCGTCCGCGCGGTGTCGCTCCGCCTGGGCCGCGGCGTGCTGCTGGCGCTGCTTGGCCCCTCCGGCTGCGGCAAGAGCACCACGCTGCGTCTGATCGCCGGGCTGGAGGCGCCGGACGCCGGCGAGATCGCACTGGCCGGGCGGCGCGTGGCCGGCCCCGGCGCATGGGTCCCGCCCGAGGAGCGCGGCGTCGGCATGGTCTTCCAGGACTACGCGCTCTTCCCGCACCTCACGGTGGCCGAGAACATCGCCTTCCCGCTCAACCGCTTGCCCGCCCGCCAGCGCGCCGCCCGTGTGGCCGAATTGCTGCCGCTCGCCGGCCTGCAGGACTTGGGCGGGCGCTACCCGCACCAGCTCTCCGGTGGCCAGCAGCAGCGGGTGGCGCTGGCGCGCGCCCTCGCCCCACGCCCGCTGGTGGTACTGCTCGACGAGCCGTTCTCAAACCTTGATGCGGCGCTGCGCAAGAGCACGCGCGAGGAGGTGCGCCGCATGCTGCGTGAGGCAGGCGCCACGGCGATCTTCGTCACTCACGACCAGGAGGAGGCGTTCAGCATCGCGGATACGGTGGCGGTGATGCGCGCCGGGGCGGTGGAGCAGGCCGGCCCGCCGCACGAGGTCTACCTGCGGCCGGCCACGCGCCAGGTGGCCACCTTCGTCGGCGAGGCGAACTTCGTGCCCGGCCAGGCCCGTGGCCATCTGGTGGAGTGCAGCCTCGGCGCCGTTCCGCTCGCCGCCCCCGCCAGTGGCCGGGTGGACGTGATGGTGCGCCCGGAGATGCTGGCGCTCCGCCCGGAGCCGCGCGGCTGCGGGCGCGTCGAGCACGTCACCTTCTTCGGCCACGACCAACTGGTGGCGGTGCGCATGTGCGACGGCGCGCTGCTCCAGGCGCGCACCTTCCCCCGGCTGGATCTCGCGCCCGGCGCCCAGGTGGAGGTCAGCGTCAGCGGCCCGGTTGTCGCCTTCCCGCCTGAATCGTAACTCCACGGAACTCGTGCCAGAGCAGTTGCTGCAGCGACAGCGAACATCATGACCATCCTCGTCGTCGGCGACGCCAACGCCGATCTGAGCGCCGCGCTGGGGTGCTACCCCGCCGAGGGCCACGACAGCCCGATCGAGGCGCTGTCCTGGGGCAGCGGCGGCGCCGCAGTGAACGTGGCAGCCGCGCTCGCCTCCCTCGGCTCGCACGCGCGTTTGCTGGCGCGCGTGGGGCGGGACCCGGCGGCGGATGTGGCCCTGCGCGCCGCGCGCGGCGCCGGGGTGGACCTGCGCGCCGTACAGGTGGACGAGCGCCTCGCCACCGGCCTGTGCTTCGCCGCGGTCTCGCCCGGCGGCGAGCGCACCTTCTTCAGCTTCCGTGGCGCCAACACCGCGCTCGGCGCACCCCCCGGCCCCGAGACGCTGGAGGGCGTCCGCTGGCTGCACGTCTGCGGCCACGCCCTGCTGGAGGGCCGCCAACGGGATACGGCGCTGAGCCTGATCGACTGGACGCTAGGGCGGGGCGTGCCGGTGTCGCTGGATCTGTGCCTGCCGCTGATCGAGGCCCGCCGCGCCGAGGTGCTGGACCTGCTGCCCGCGCTGGCGATGCTGTTCGTCAACGAGCCGGAGTTGGCCGCGCTGGCTGGACCCGATGTTGCCACAGCGAGCACAGGGGACGCAGAGGATGTCGAACACGGGGGGGCGGAGTCGCTCTCCCGGTACCTCCGAGGCGGGGGCACGAAGGAGGCCGGCCTCCCCGCGCACGTGACCGGGGCGGCAGATCGGCTCCGGCCGGGGATCGTGGTGGTGAAGCTCGGCGCGCGTGGCTGCCTGGTGATCGCGCCGGCGGGCCGCTTCGAGGTGGCCGGGCAGGCGGTGGCAGCGTTGGACACCACCGCCTGCGGCGACGCATTCGCCGCGGGCTTCATCCACGCCCACCTGTGCGGCGCCGACCCGCCCACCTGCGCCGCGCTTGCCAACGCCATGGGTGCGCTCGTCGCCACCCGGCCCGGCGGCGGCGACTCGATCCCCACGCGCGCGGAGCTGCGGGCCTTCCTGGAGCAGCGCGCGCCGGAGATGGCCGCGCTCGTCCCCGAGGTGTGACCATGCTCGGAGCGTGATCGGCGCAGTGCTGCGCCGATCGATCAGCTTGTCGACTTGTCACTGTATCAGATTCAGAAGGGCCGGGCGCCCGCCGGCATTAAGCCAAGGTTCGCGCTCACTTGACCGTTCGCGCGCACGCGCATGGGGGTGTAGGGGCCGAAGGCCTCCACAAAATCTCGTTTTCGGAGGGGCGCAGCCCCTCCGAGCCTCCCCAAACGGTACGGCGAGAAGCCGCGCAGCGAACCCTGTCTAAAGATACGTGAGGAGCCAACCATGACCCCTCCCTGGAAGCAGCAGCTCGACGCGCTCCAGATCAAGGATCTGGCCGAGATCTTCCGCACGCCCAGACCGGTGATCGGCATGGTGCACTGCTGGCCGCTGCCCGGCGCGCCCGGCTACACCGGCTACGGCATGGAGACGATCATCGACAACGCCCTGCGCGACGCGCACGCGCTGGCCGAGGGCGGCTGCGACGGCCTGATCGTCGAGAACATGTGGGACATCCCATTCCGCGCCGGGCCGCACATCCAGCCGGAGAGCATCGCCGCGCATGCAGTGGTGGCGCGGGCCGTCAAGCAGAGGGTGGACCTGCCGCTCGGCATCAATCTGGTGCACAACGGCGGCGTTGCCCTACTGGGGATCGCGCTGGCCGCCGGCGCCAGCTTCATCCGCGTCTGCATGTTCACCGGAGCCGGCGTGTGGGACGCCGGCGAGTGGGACGAGGGCTGCGCTGCGGACTTGATGCGCCGGCGCAAGGAGCTGCACGCCGGCCACATCAAGATCCTCGCCGACGTGGACAAGAAGCACTCGGTGCGCTTCCCGGGCATCGACCTGGCGACGCATATCGAGTGGACGCGCTTCTTCGGTGCCGACGCACTGATCGTCTCGGGGCGCATGACCGGCGACGCGCCGGACATCGGCAAGGTGCGCGAGGCCAAGGGACTGGCCGGTGACCGGCCGCTGCTGATCGGCAGCGGCGCGGACGAGCGCAACATCCGCGCCTTCATGAGTGTGGCGGATGGGGTGATCGTCGGCTCCAGCATCAAGGAGGGCGGCCGCTGCGAGAATCCGGTGGACGTGGAGCGGGTGCGCCGCTTCGTCGCCGCCGCCCGCGAGGCGGGCTAAACGCGCATCCGCATATCTTTGGGCGGGGCGAGGGG
>DATMBA010000670.1:0-6204 GCA_035559635.1 Roseiflexaceae bacterium | reverse complement strand
GAGCGCCGTGGTTGCCGCTGTGCCGCCGCGCCAGGGGGTGGAAGAGCCGGCCACCTGCGCTGGCGAGCTGCGTGAGCCGCTCTGCCTCGGCGCCCCTGCGCCCGACCAGGGCCAGGCGCCCGCGGCGCCGGCCGAGGGGGCACCCAGACCGATCGACCCGGCGCTCGCCGCCGAACTGCAGCGCATCCTGGACGCCACTGTGGCCGACGGGTACATCCCCGGCGCGGTGGCGGCCGTGAGCATCCCCGGCTACGAGCCATGGGTGGGCGCCAGCGGCCGCGCCTCCCGCAGGGACGGTACGCCCATGGCTCCCAACACCCATGTGCGCATCGCCAGCATCAGCAAGATGTTCACGATGGTGGTGGTGCTGCAGCTCGCCGAGGAGGGCGTGATCGACCTCGACGCCCCCATGTCCACCTGGCTGCCGGGCCTGGTGCCGGCCGCCGACGCGATCACCGTGCGCGACCTGCTGCGCCACACCACTGGCCTGTACGACTATCTGGAGGACATCGACTTCATGCGGCGCGCCTACCGCGCGCCGGACCGCCACTGGCGGCCGGAGGAGATCGTGGCCTACGCGGCGCGCTTCCCGGCGCGCTTCCGCCCCGGCGGCCGCTGGGACTACTCCAGCACCAACTACGTCATCCTCGGCATGATCGTCCAGAAGGCCACCGGCAACACGCTGGCGCACGAGGTCCGGCAGCGCGTCATCGAGCCGCTCGGCCTGCAGAACACCTACATCACCCCCGATGAAGCGGTCCAGGGCCAGATGGCGCGCGGCTACGCCCGCAGCAACGACCACACAAACGCCTCGATGTCGGTGGTGTTTGCCACGGCGAACATCGTCTCGACGGTGGCGGACATGCAGCGCTTCGCGCAAGGGCTGTTCGGCGGCGAACTGCTCAAGCCGGCGACAATGGAGCAGGTGCTGACCTTCGTGGATGGGCGGGGGCAGTACAACATGCCAGCGCTGGAATACGGGCTGGGGGTGATGCGCAACCGCCTGCCGGTGGGCCCCGGCCCCGGCGGCGCGCCCCGTCCGGCCGAACTGCGCACCGTGCTAGGCCATATCGGCGGCTACGGCGGCTTCCGCGCCGCCCTCTGGCATGCCCCCGCCAGCGGCATCACCATCACCCTCGGCGTCAACCAGGCCTCCAGCGACCCCAACATCCTGGCCACCAGGCTCTTCCACGCCGTCCTGTCGCACCAGGGGAAGTAGCGGCGTGGGGAAGGTGATAGATGAGGAGCGCGCGACCCTATGGAGATGGTGCGAGAACCGGCGGAGGACCCGGGCGGCGGCCGGCCGGCGGGCGGCCCCACACTGTCCGCCGAGGACGCGCAGCTGCTCGAGGCGCTGCGCGCCGGCGATGAGGCCGCCTTCGCCCGGCTCGTCGCGCGCTACCAGCCGATGATGCTGCGCCTCGCTCTGGTCTTCGTGCCTAGCCGGGCGGTGGCCGAGGAGGTGGTGCAGGACGCCTGGATCGGCGTGCTCCAGGGCCTGCGGCGCTTCGAGGGCCGCTCCTCGCTCAAGACCTGGATGTTCCGCATCCTCACCAACCGCGCTCGCACCCGCGGCGAGCGCGAGGGTCGCACCCTCTCGTTCGCGGATCTGGCCGCCGCCGAGACCGAGCACGACGAACCCGCGGTGGACCCGGGCGCCTTCTGGCCGCCCGACCACCCGCAGTGGCCGAACGGTTGGGTCTCGTATCCGGCGCGCTGGGATCACCTGCCCGAGGACCGGGCGCTCTCGGCCGAGCTGCAGGCCGTGATCCGCGAGGCGATCGACGCACTCCCGCCCTCCCAACGCACCGTCATCACCATGCGGGACGTCGGCGGCTGGGCCTCGGACGAGGTGTGTAACGCTCTGGGGATCAGCGAGTCTAATCAGCGGGTCCTGCTGCACCGCGCGCGGGTGAAGGTGCGCCGCGCGATCGAGCAGTACCAGAGCAGAGCATAGTGACGGTGGGTTGCAAAGGAGGGCGAGGCTCCGAGACCCTCCCCTCGATCGGGTTTGCACGTATGGTACGGGAGTATTTCACCTGCCGCGAGATGGTGGAGCTGGTGACGGATTACCTGGAAGGCGCGATGCCCCCGCCGGCGCGCGCCGAGTTCGAGCGTCATCTCTCGGTGTGCCCCGGCTGTATCTCGTACTTCGAGCAGATACGCGAGACGATCCGCGCGCTCGGCAAGATCACCGACGACGCCATCCCGCCAGCGGCGCGCGAGGAGTTGCTGGAGCTGTTCCGCCGCCTACGGGATGGTTAAGAGCTACAGGGAGGACTTTGTCCTCCCTGTAGCCCTCCCAGATTAGTCGCGCCCGCCGAGGCCGAAGAGTTGGCGGATGCGCCCCACCAGCGAGCGGCGGCTCAGCTCCTCCGGCGGGGCGTCCGGGAGCTTGCGGTTGGCCAGCAGCGCCTCGTTCATCCTCAGGCGCAGCGCCAGCAGCTCACCCAGGCGCTCGGCCAATTCCGGGTTGGCGTGCAGCAGCGGCGCGAAGTCCTCGCGCGCCACCACCAGCACCTCGCTGTCCTCCTCGGCCACGACCGTCGCCGCGCGCGGCGCGCCGGTGAGCAGCCCCAGCTCGCCGAAGAAGTCCCCCGGCCCGAGGTGGTTCACCGTCAGCGGGGCGGCCCCGTCGCCGGGCGCGTCGTCCACGTCCACACGTACCCGCCCCGAGCGCAGGATGCAGAAGGTGTCGCCGGGGCCGCCCTGTCGCACCAGCGTCTCGCCGGCGGCGTACAGGCGCACCTGCACCCGCTCGGCCAGCGCGCGCACCTCCGTGTCGTCCAGCGCGTCCAACAGGTCCACCCGTCGCAGGTCGGCCGCCACCCGCGCCACGCGCTGCTGGCGCTGCTCGGCCTCCGCCAGCGGGTCCACCTGGTGCAGGTAGACCTGGCGGATGGGGAGCGGCAGCTCGATGCCGGCGCGATGCAGCGCGTACCAGGCCGCCGTCATCACCGTGTCGCGCTTCTCCGGGTGGCGGTCGTAGCTGTGGAGCCAGAACTTCAGATCGTATGTCACGCCGTAGTCGCCGTAGGCCCACACCTTCACCGAGGGGCGCGGCTCGGGCGAGACGTCCGGCAGGGATAGCATGGCCTCCACCAGCACGCGCTTGACGGCGTTGGGCGGGTGGGTGTAGCCAACCGCGATCTGCACATGCATGGCCTGCAGCGGCTGGGGCAGCGAGAAGTTCACCAGGTCGGCCTGAGACAGCGTGGCGTTGGGGTAGATGATGTAGTTACCGTCCACCGTGATCACGCGGGTGGCGCGCCAGCTCATCTCCACCACCTTGCCGGTGTCCTGGCCGACGCGGATCCAGTGGCCGACCTCGAAGGGCCGCTCGATCTGCAGCGCCACGCCGGCGATCACATTCTTGAGCAGGTCCTGCAACGCCAGGCCGATCACCGCCGAGAGGATGGTCGAGGAGATGACGATCGAGCTGAGCGGGATCTCGAGCACGAACTGCAACGTGGCGAGCACCGCCACCACCAGCGCAACAGCGCGGGCGATGTCGCGCACCAGGCGTGGTACGCTCATGCCGCCGCGCTTCATCATGCGCTCGAAGAGCAGGTTCTCGGCCAGGCCGAAGCCGACGAAGCCCCAGGCGAACAGCAGCACGGCCAGCAGAGCGTGCTGCAGCCGCGGGTCCATCGGCATCCCGGCGGCGCCCAGGTTGGCGCTGAGGAACACCGCCAGCGCCAGCGTGACCGCGCCCAGGGCGTAGGGGAACGCCAGCCCGCGCAACGTATGGTAGGGGCGCAGCAGGCGGAACACCAGCAGCAGTCCGGCGCCCGCGGCCAGGGCGTAGAGCAGCGGCGGCAGCAGGTTCGCCGGCGACATGAGCCGGAGCAGGTCGTCCATAGCGCAGGGGCCTGTCGATAGGTGCAGTCGGCTGCCTCGATCCTAGTGGCCCCGGGCGTTCATGTCAAACGCGGCGGAGGCAACAACGGGGGCCGTGGCGCGACTGCGCCACGGCCCCGGTCGCTCCTCGACCGCGCCTCTCCTACGTACCGCTCCTCGTCGGGCGCGGCGTGAACGTCGGCGTCGCCACGTCGGTCGGCGTCGGCGTGTTGGTTGGCGTGTTGGACGGCGTCGGCGTGTTGGACGGCGTCGGCGTCCTCGTCGGCGTCGGTGTGTTGGTGGGCGTGTTGGTCGGCACCGGCGTCGGTGCGGGCGCCTCGACCTTGAAGTTGTCGGTCTTGGCGTTACAGCTCTGCGACATCGGGTCGTCCGGCCGGTAGGCCGAGACGCCGGCCTTGAAGACACCCGGGTAGTAGCCGTCTGGAATGCCGCTGAACGGGCCGAGCGGACGCGGGCTGATCTGGCCGCCGGGGTGGTAGAACGAGCCGCTGCTGACGATCGTGCCCTTTGGCGGGTTGACCGTCTCCACCCAGTAGTAGTAGAGGCCGGCCTGCAGGTTGCCCGAGAGGTGCGGCGAGTCCACGCAGCCGAACGGACAGTCGTACTCCATCAGGTTCACCGCGTCGGTGTAGCCGTTGGCGTTCGAGGTCTTCAGACCACCCGAGATCTGGCACACCGGCGTGGGAGTCATCGTGAAGGTCGGTATGGAGGTCGCCGTCGCCGTGCTGGACGGCGTGGGCGTGACCGTTACAGTGGCCGTCGGCAACGGGCTGGCCGGGAAGAGTTGCCCGGACGGAACCACCTCCTCGGGCTGGCTGGCGCTGCGCCAGCGCAGGCGCAGCAGCGAGCCGGAGTCGTTGTCCTGGTAGTACTCGACGCGGATGCTGTAGCGCGTGCAGGAGGTCAGATTGATCGTGCCGCTGCGCGCGGTGCTGCCGGAGTCGTCGCGCCAGTTGTTGATGACGCGCACGCCATTGATGTACACCCGCACCCCATCGTCGCCGTAGGTCAGGAAGGTGTATTGCTCTGTGAAGCGCGGCTGGATCTCGCCGTTCCACACGGCAGACCAGTTGGTGCCGGGCATGCCAGAGCCGGGCGAGCCGCCGCCCCAGTTGAAGTTGATGCGCGGGTCGAGCCGGTTGAAGACTGGCGCGCCGCTCAGGCCGGTGCCGATGTAGTAGCTGCCGCGCAGACCGCTGCCGAAGCCGCCGGGGCACGGCGTGGGCGTGATCGTCGGTGTGAGCGTGTTGGTCGGCGTGGTGGACGGCGTCGGCGTGTTGGTGTTCGTCGGTGTATTCGTAGGAGTATTGGTGTTGGTCGGTGTGTAGGTTGCCAGCGGCGTGTTGGTGGCCGTATTCGTCGGCGTGTTGGTGTTCGTGGGTGTGCTGGTGTTGGTGGGCGTGTTGGTGGGTGTGTTGGTGGGTGTGTTGGTGTTGGTGGGTGTATGCGTCGGCGTGTTGGTGGCCAGTACCGGTGTGAAGGTCGGCGCACCCACCTGAATGAAGCCGGCGCGCACCGGCATGAAGAAGGTCGAGTGCAGCGGCACCCGCTTGCCGAACACACCGATCACCGGGAAGATGACGTTGTAGTCGCTGCGCACCGTGACGCGCACGTAGCAGGCGCGGTTGGGGTCGGTCAGGCTGACGCAGGTGGTGGTGGTATCGCGGCCGCCCGGCACGTTGTCGGCCGTGCCGTCCGGGTCGTTGTTCGGGTCGCCGTCGCGGTTCACGTCCTCCACCGCGGCGATCAGGATGTAGTCGTTGATCACTAACTGGTTGGTGGCGGGGTTGATCTGCGGCGTGTCGAGGATGCCGTCGTTGTTGGCATCCGTCACGTCCAGCTGCCCGTCGCTGTTGAGGTCCAGCATGTTGACAAAGTTGAGGCCGCCGGTGTCGCCCGCCACGAAGCGGACACGCTGGCGGATGCCGTCCTCGTCCAGCCGGGCCACGTTGAGCGACTCAACGATCAGGAAGCGGCTGCCGTAGGAGGCGCCCTCCTGCGCGGCGGTGTGCAGGCCCTGGAGGTTGAGGAAGATCAGCCCGACGTCCAGGGCGCCCAGGAGCAGGAACATGATGACCGTGATCGCGAGCGCGGTCTCGACCAGCGCCTGAGCGGCATGGGTGGTACGTAGTCGCATAATGCTGCCTCTCAGTTGTAGGTGCCTGCGGCCGCCTCTCCAACACCAGAATCCGACGGGCGTGCGGCCGTCGGGGATGTTGTACCACGCTGCGTCGTGGATGTGTGTCCAGCCTGGATCGAGGAAGTGTTGAGAGGCTGTTTGAAGAGGGGGAGTGCGAGGGGAAAAGCCCTCACGCACCCCTTCCCGCCGCGCAGCGGCGGGGG
>DATMBA010000669.1:0-3569 GCA_035559635.1 Roseiflexaceae bacterium | reverse complement strand
TGCGCCTTGACCAGACCCAGCACCTCGGTGCGGAAATCCTCGCGCCGATCCGACCAGCGCAGCCCCCCGCGCGCCACCTTGCCGCCGCGCAGGTGCACCGCCTCCACCCGCGGCGAGTAGACGAAGATCTCGAACATCGGCACCGGCTGCGGCAGGAAGGGGATACGCCCGGACTCCAGCTTGAACGAGACATAGGGCTTGGGCTGGCCGGCGGCGTCGGTCTGGAAGAAGTTGCAGCGCCGGGTGGCGTCGATCACCGTGAGCAGCGCATCGAGGATGCGCTCGTCGTCCAATCCTGGCACCGCGGCGATGGCGCCCGCTGCGGCGGCGCGCAGGCTCTGCGCGGCGGCGGTGTCGGCCCGCTCCGGGTCGAACAGGGCGCGGAACAGCGCCACCAGTCCGGCGGCGATGGCCGGGTGGGCGGCCAGGCAGTCGGCGATGCCGCGCTGGCTGAAAGCCACCCCGGCCTGCTTCAGATAGCGGGCATACGCGCGCAGCAGGACCACTTCGCGCCACTCCAGTCCGGCCAGCAGCACCAGGCGGTTGAGGCTGTCGTTCTCGGCGCGGCCATCGTAGACGGCGACAAAGCCCTCGCAGAAGGCCCGGCGCCGCGCCTCCCCGTCCAGCAGCCCAGGGGCCGGCAGGTGCAGGCCGATGTCGGTGATCCAGCCGCTGCCGCCGTCGGGGAAGCGCTGATTGTAGGGCGCTTCCTCCAGCACCCGCGCGCCCAGGTTCTCCAGCACCGGCAGGGTGTCGGACAGGGCGAGAGGCTGGCGATTGAAGATTTTCAGCCGGTAGCGGCACGGATCGTCGGTCTCGCTCAGGGCGAGCAGCGGCCGCCCTGCGGCCAGGCTGGCCTCCAGCCGCTCGATGTCGAGCACCGCCGTGGCCGGCTCGTAGTCGGCCTGGTAGGCGCCGGAGAAGGCCTGGGCGTAGCGGGCATAGAGGCGGGCGCCGCGTTCCTCGCCGGCGTACCGTACCACTTGCCGCCGCAGCTCGTCGCCCCAGTGCCGCGTCGTCTGCGCCAGGCGTGCCGCCAGTTCGTGCGGCTCGATGCCGCCGTTGCGCAGTTGCTCCAGCACCTGCTCCAAGGCGGCGGCGATGCCGGCGCGCTCGCTGGCATCGAGCTCGGGGCAGCGCTGCTCCAGCAAGCGCGCGCAGGTTTCGACTTCTACGTGAACGATGGGGCGGGTTTGGGGCTGCATGGCGGTGCTCTCTCCTGGTGAGCCCGCGACGGATGCGGGCACGACAGGTGGCAGAGTGTAGGCAGCCCTGCATGGCGGGCATTTCGAGGAAGCGACGAACTGTTACAGCCGCGTGGCCAGTCCGATGCCCTCATTCCAGCCCTCTCCCACCTGCGGGAGAGGGCATGCTGGCAATGATCGCGGGCCTCAGGCCGCGTTCTCGCTCTCCAGCATCTCATCGACCGGAGCGGCGGCGCGCTGCCTGGCGGTGGTCAGGAAGTAGCCGTAGCCGGCCAGCATGAAGCCGGCGAAGATGTAGAACACCGTGGGGTTGTAGTAGGCCATGGTCGCCAAGCAGACCATGGCCAGGCCGAGGGCGAGCGCCGGGAACAGCGGGAACAGTGGGGCGCGGAACGGCCGCTCCAGGTTCGGCTCGCTCTTACGCAGTTTGAACAGACTGGCCATGCTCATGATGTACATGACGATGGCGCCGAATACCGACATGGTGACGATGTTGGCGGTCAGCGTCATGCCGCCGATGGTGATCCACTCGTCGCTGAACACCGCCAGGATACCGACCACGCCGCCGGCGAGGATGGCGCGATGCGGGGTGCGGAAGCGCGGGTGCACCTTGGCGAACCAGCCGGGCAGGTAGCCGGCGCGGGCCAGGGCGAAGATCTGCCGCGAGTAGCCCATGATGATGCCGTGGAACGAGGCGATCAGCCCGAACAGCCCGATCCACACCAGCATGTGCAGCCAGCCGCTGTTCTCGCCGACGATCATCTTCATCGCCTGCGGCAGCGGGTCGTTGATGTTGGAGAGCGTGCGCCAGTCGCCGGCGCCGCCGGCGAATACCATCACGCCGAAGGCCAGCGCCACCAGGGTGAGAATGCCGGCGATATAGGCGATGGGGATGGTGCGCCGCGGGTTCTCGGCTTCCTCTGCGGCCATCGCCGCGCCCTCGATGGCGAGGAAGAACCAGATGGCGAAGGGGATCGCGGCGAAGATGCCGGTGACCGCGTGGCCATCGAAGGTATTGCCGCCGGCCCAGCCGTTGGCGACGAAATTGGCCCAAGAGAAGCCGGGCGCGACCACGCCCATGAACACCAGCAGCTCGAAGATGGCCAGCAGGGTGATGAACAGCTCGAAGGTGGCGGCGATCCGCACGCCGAGGATGTTCAGCCCCATGAACACCAGATAGGCGCCGGCCGCGGCCACCTTGGGATTGAGCTCGGGGAACTGCACGTTGAGGTAGGCGCCGATGGCCAGGGCGATGGCCGGTGGCGCGAACACGAACTCGATCAGCGTCGCCATGCCGGCCAGATAGCCGCCGACCGGGCCGAAGGCGCGGCGGGCGTAGGCGAACGGGCCGCCGGCATGGGGGATGGAGGTGGTCAGCTCGGTGAAGCTGAAGATGAAGGTGGTGTACATCGCCGCGATCACCAGCGAGGTCACCAGGAAGCCGAGCGTGCCGGCGCTGGCCCAGCCATAGCTCCAGCCGAAGTATTCACCGGAGATCACCAGGCCGACCGCGATGCCCCACAGATGCAGGGTTTTCAGGGTCGGCTTCAGCTCGCGTTGGACGTGCTCAGTCATGGGATGTCTTCTCCAAGGGTGAAGGCGCCCCCGTCTTGCGCGGGGTTGGCGCCTGTGGTCAAGGTCACTGCATGGCAATACCGGGCTTCTTGCGCAAGCCCGCCGCGCGGGGTGGCGGGGTTTCGTCTCCGTTCTCGCGGCGCTCGTCTGTCCATGACTCGCTTGCGGCCACCTCGCCGGGTTTCGGCCTCCTGCCTACGCCCGGCGCCGAGGCCACTGCGACGAAACCCCGCCACTTCGCGCAACGTCCGTCGATGAGATGAACATGCTTACGACGCCTACGCCGGGCTCAGCGCACCATCGCCACCAGCGCATCGAACAGCGCCTGCTGGCGCGGATCGCACTCGGCCGAGAGCTCGGGGTGCCATTGCACCGCGATCAGCCGCTCGAAGCCGTCCAGCTCGACCGCCTCGATCACGCCGTCATCGGCCCAGGCCACCGCGCGCAGCCCCGCGCCAAGGCGGTCTATGGCCTGATGATGCCAGGACACGATCTCGGTGCGGGTGGCGCCGAGCTGCCGGGCCAGGCGCGAGTCGGCGGCGATCTCGATCGAATGCGGGATGGGCTCGCGCGGCGGCGCACGATGGGCGATCGCCTCGCCGTAGACCTCGGGCAGGTGCACGTGCAGCGAGCCACCGAGCACGATGTTGATGAGCTGCATGCCGCGGCACACCGCCAGCGTCGGAAAGCGGCGCTCGAGGATCAGCCGGGTCAGGCGCAGCTCGGTGCTGTCGCGGGCCGGGTCGAGGCCGTACAGGGTGTCGTGCTCGGCGCCCTGGTAGTGGCGGG
>DATMBA010000668.1:0-5350 GCA_035559635.1 Roseiflexaceae bacterium | reverse complement strand
AAAAGGGCGCCCCGCCTCTGGCCCCACCCCATCGCCCATGCACGTCGCCATCAACGCCCACCTGCTGGCCCACACCGCCACCTTCCGCCGCGCCGGCGTCTCGAACTACGTCGAGGCACTGCTGGCGCATCTGGGCCAGGTGGATCGCCAGAACCGCTACACCGTCTATACCACGCGTGGCATGCGCGCCGAGTCGCTCGGCCTGCCGCCCAACTTCCGTGTCCGCCCCAGCCTGCTGCCCACCATCAACCCGCGCGTCCGCATCCCCTGGGAGCAGCTGCTCGCGCCGGCCCTGCTGCGGCTGAACGGGGCAGACGTGTACCACGGCGTGCTCAACGTGGTGCCGCTGGCCTGCCCAGTGCCGAGCGTGGTGACGATCCACGATCTGAGCGCCTTCCTGTTCCCGCAGACCTTCCGGCGCGTCAACCGCGTCTACACCCGCTGGGCCATCCGGGTGGCCTGCCGGCGTGCCGCCCGCATCCTGGCGGTCTCCGAGTTCACCAAGGCGGAGATCGTCCGCTGGCTGCGCGTCCCGCCTGAGCGCATCGCCATCACCTACGACGCGTGCGACGCGGATTTCGCCCCGCCGGAGCCGGCCGAACTGGAGGCCTTCCGCCGTGCGAAGGGCCTGCCGGAGCGCTTCGTGCTGTTCATCGGCACCCTCGAGCCGCGCAAGAACATCCCGGCGCTGCTGGAGGCCTACGCCCGCATCGCGCCCGAGACCGACGCGCCGCTGATCATCGGGGGGGCGCGTGGCTGGCTGTACGAGCCGATCCTGGCGAAGGCCGAGGCGCTCGGGCTGGGTGAGAAACTACGCTTCGTGGGTTATGTGGACCGGTCCGAACAGCGGCTATGGTACGCGGCTGCCACGCTGTTCGCCTTCCCTTCACTCTACGAGGGCTTCGGCATGCCGCCGCTCGAGGCCATGGCCTGCGGCACGCCGGTGGTGACGAGCAGCAGCAGCAGCCTGCCGGAGGTGGTGGGCGACGCCGGGCTGATCGTCCCGCCTCACGACGTGGACGCGCTCGCGGGTGCGCTGCGGCGCCTGCTGGCGGACGCGGAGCTGCGCGCGGAGCTGCGCGAGCGCGGCCTGGCCCAGGCCCGGCGCTTCTCCTGGCGCGAGACAGCTGAGCGCACGCTGGAGGTATACCGCACGGCCGCGGGCCGACGGAGCGTGAGTGCTGCGTGCTGAGTGCCGAGCTGACCGGGCCGCCCACCATACTCCCCGTGATGGACCACAAGGCCGCGCAGGGGGAGGGGCCACGGGCGGACTGTGTCGGCCCGTGAACACCCCGCCCACCATACTCCCCGTGATGGACCACAAGGCCACGGAGCCCAAAGGAACGAGATCATGGAGATTGGCGCCTTCAGTTTCGCTGAGGTCCCGGACGGCTCGGCAGGGAGCGCCGCGCGGCGCCTGCGCGAGCTGATCGAGGAGATCGAGCTTGCCGACCAAGTCGGCCTGGATGTCTACGGCGTCGGCGAGCACCACCGCCCGGACTTCGCCGTCTCCGCGCCAGCCGTCGTCCTGGCCGCGGCCGCCGCGCGCACCCGCCGCATCCGCCTCACCAGCGCCGTCACCGTGCTCAGCTCGGACGACCCGGTGCGCGTGTTTCAGAGCTTCGCCACCGTGGACCTGCTCTCCGGCGGGCGGGCGGAGATCATGGCCGGTCGTGGCTCCTTCATCGAGTCCTTCCCACTGTTCGGCTACAACCTGGACGACTACGACACGCTGTTCGCCGAGAAACTCGACCTGCTGCTGCGGCTGCGCGAGTCCGAGCGTGTCACCTGGGCGGGCCGGCACCGCGCGCCTCTGAGTGGCCTGGGCGTCTACCCGCGCCCCATCCAGAATCCTCTGCCGGTCTGGATCGCCGTCGGTGGCACACCGCAGTCGGTGGTGCGGGCCGGCAAGCTAGGGCTGCCGCTGGCGCTGGCGATCATCGGCGGCGCGCCGGAGCGCTTCGTCCCGCTGGTGGATCTGTACCGGGACACGGCCCGCCACGCCGGCCACGACCCGGCACGGCTGCCGGTGGGCATCAACTCGCACACCTATATCGCCGACAGCGGCGCGCAGGCGCGCGACGAGTTCTTCCCCTCCTACGCCACGGTGATGAACCGCATCGGCCGCGAGCGCGGCTGGCCGCCCATCACGCGCGCGCAGTTCGACGCGCTCTGCGCGCCGCGCGGCGCGCTGCTCGTCGGCAGCCCGGAGGAGGTAGTGGAGAAGATCCTGTACGAGCACGAACTGTTCGGCCACCAGCGCTTCCTCGCGCAGCTTAGCGTCGGCCCACTGCCGCACGCCCAGGTGCTGCGCGCGATCGAGTTGCTCGGCACCAGGGTGGCGCCCGCCGTCCGCGCGGCGCTCAGGGGTGGCGCATCCCCGTCCCGCCCGGGCGCCGCTGACGCGCCGGGGACGTAAGCACAGTCGTTGCCCCCAAAGTGGAACCCTTCTTCCGTTTCGCGCCAGACGTGCTATACTGATGCGGCATAAGTTCGGGCGGTGCGGAGGGCACGAGAGACTATGGGGGGTTCGACTGATGGGCGGCGGGGGCGGCGGGACGCGCAGCGCAACCTGGAGCGCGTGCTGCGCGCGGCGCGCGAGCTGTTCGCCGAGCGCGGCGCCGAGGTGACGATGGAGGAGGTGGCCCGGCGCGCTGGGGTGGGTGTCGGCACGATCTACCGCCGCTTCCCTAGCAAGGAGCAACTCTTCGCCGCGGTGAGCAGCGCCGCCTGCGCGGACGCGCGCCACTCGCTGCAGGCCGCCGCCCAGGCCGCCCCGGACCCACTCGCCAAGTTGCGCGCCTTGGTAGCCGTGCAGTACCGCCGCAGCCAGCACCTCGCCGCGCTGATCGACATGCGCCCGGCGGATCCGGCCAACTGCCACCAACTCCACGAATCCGAGGAACTGTACGAGGCGCTCCACGCGCTGCTGGCCCAGGTGATCGCCGAGGGCCAGCGCAGCGGGGATATCCGCCCTGGCGAGCCGGGCGTGCTGGCGGCGATCTGCCTGGAGTTGCTCAGCCCGCGTGCCTTCCAACACGTCGCCCGCGTCGCCGGCGCCCCGGAGGACGTGCCCGAGCGCATGGTCGAGTTCGTGCTCCACGGGCTGTCTGGGAACCGCTGAGGCGCTGAGGGTTTGAGCCCGCTACCGCGACGTGCAGCATCATCGAACCATCCATCTGCTGGGAGCGCGGGCGTCTCGCCCGCATGCGCGCACGATGCGCGCGTTCGCAGCGATCACCCATGCTGCACGTCGCTATAAGGGGCTGCCGAGGCCTCTCTGATCGCCGGGCTGCCGCAGTCCCCCACAGGTTGAGGCGCTGAGGGTTTGAGCCCGCTGAGGGGCTGCGGAGCTGAAACCGCGGGGGGGGGCGCGTGACGCTGGCAGAGCACATTCAGCGGCCTCATCCCCGTCAGTGGCTCAGTGATCCCGGCCTTCGTGGTAGATGGCGATCCCAGCAGTGCGAGCCGGCCGACGCCTGTGTGAGCTCCACCGCGGACGATAACGGCATCGTCTGACGCGCTGCAAAGGTCGAAAGCTATGCCGCGTGTGATGCTCCTGACGACCGCGCACAGCTACCGCGCCCAGGCATTCGCCGAGGCGGCGCGGCGGCTGGGCGTGGAACTGGTGGCGGCGGTGGACATGCCGCCCGAGCTTGCCGAGCTGTGGCACTACCCGCTCGGCGCCCCGTTCGACGACCTGGAGGCCGCTACGCGGGCGATCGCTGGCTACGCCGCCACGCGCCCGCTGGACGCGCTGCTGGCGGTGGACGACAGCGGCAGCCTGCTGGCGGCCCACGCCAGCGCAGCCCTCGGCCTGCCCCACAACGACCCGGGGGCGGCCGAGGCCGCGCGCGACAAGCACCTGATGCGCACGCTGATGGCGCGCGCCGGCGTGCCGGTGCCGCGCTTCCGCCTCTGCTCCACCGCAGACGACCTGGAGGCGCTGGCGCGCGAGGCGGATTACCCCTGCGTGGTGAAGCCCACCCGACTGAACGGCAGCCGCGGCGTGATCCGCGCTGACACGCCGCAGGAGTTCGTGGCCGCCGCCCGGCGCCTGGCGCGGCTGCTCCATCAACTCTACCGCGGCCCTGAGCCGAAGCCCTTCCTGGTGGAGGCGTTCATCCCCGGCGTTGAGGTGGCGCTGGAGGGCATGCTGGACGACGGCCAGCTGCAGGTGCTGGCGCTGTTCGACAAGCCGGACCCGTTGGACGGGCCGTTCTTCGAGGAGACGATCTACGTCACGCCGTCGCGGCTGCCCCACGAGGCGCAGGCGGCCATCGCGCAGTGCGCCCAGGAGGCCGCGCGGGCCATCGGGCTGCGCATGGGGCCGGTGCACGCCGAGCTGCGCCTCAACGAGCGCGGGCCGTGGCTGGTGGAGGTGGCCGGGCGCTCGATCGGCGGGCTGTGCTCACGCACGCTGCGCTTCGGCAGCGACGCGACGCTGGAGGAACTGATCCTGCGCCAGGCGTGCGGCCTGCCGATCGAGTCCACCAGCCGCGCCGGGCGCGCCGGCGGCGTGATGATGATCCCGATCCCGGGCGAGGGGCTGCTGCGGCGGGTGGCGGGCGAGGAGGAGGCGCGCGCCGTGCCGGGGGTGGAGGACGTGCAGATCACGGCCCGCATCGGCTACCCGATCGTGCCACTGCCGGAGGGGGACAGCTATCTAGGCTTCATCTTCGCCCGCGGCGAGACACCCGCGGAGGTGGAGGCGGCGCTGCGCCAGGCCCACGCGCGGCTGCGATTTGCCATTGAGCCATCGATAACGCTGCACTTGTAAAATGCAAAATGAGCAGAGACGCTTGCATGGTGCATTCTCACTTCTTCCGCGGCGCCCCGCCTTTGCCCCCCTGGCCCTCGGGGACCCAGCCCTCCGGCATGCGCGCGCCCTCGCCGAAGAAGAACTGCTCGGCCTGCTGCATCAGCAACTCCTGCGCCTGTGGGTCGATCATGCTCAGGCCGTAGTGGTTGATGATCAGCACCGCCTGCCGCATCCAGAGATCCCACGCCTGCTGCGAGACGTTCTCGTAGATCCGCTGGCCCAACTCGCCAGGGTAGGGCGGCTTGTCCAGGCCGGGCAGCTCGCGGCCGAGCTTCACGCAGTTGACCATCCGAGGCATATGCACCTCTCTCTACCCCGGCGGGGAGGCCTGCAGGGGTGAACCCCTCCAAAGTTTCGACCATTGTAGCACGAGTTGCGCCACCCGGCGCGCCGCTGCCCGAATGCCAATGCGCACGCTGTTCTTCGGTATGTCCGGTGCGTTCTCGCGCATCACGCTCGACGCCCTGCTTGAGGCCGGGGGTACGGTGTGCGGCGTGGTGCTGCCGGCCCCGCCCGGCGCGCCCTTCG
>DATMBA010000667.1:0-4363 GCA_035559635.1 Roseiflexaceae bacterium | reverse complement strand
CGAGCCAGGGGCGGAAGCCGTGGCGCCTGGCCGCCCGCGCCCAGTACAGCGGAGTCTGCCCCCAGCGCCCGCCGCTGCCGGCCACGTCGTCCACCCGCATCGCTACCAGCGGCGCCAGCCCGCGCAGCACGAAGGGCCGGCGCGCGGCCCACACCACCGCGCGCCAAAGGATATCATCCAGCCCGGCCAGCGGACCGAGCACGCGCGTCTGCGCCCAGCGCGGCGTGGCCCAGCGCACCATGCGTCCCCGGCCGAGGGTGCGCGTGGCCAGCAGCGGGCGGCCACCGGCCGTCAGCAGCACCGTGTCGCCGTCGAGCGGCAGCGGCGGTACGGGCAGCGGTCCGACCAGCGCGAGCGTCTCGCCGGAGGCGTGGCGCGCCGAGATCGGGTGGCCGTTGTCGGCCACCCCGATCGCCTCAGCGGGCGGCGCGGCGTTGGGCGTCTCCGCGGCGTCGCCGAGGACGTGCGGGTCGAAGCTCACCAGCCCCATCCCGCGCTCCACCGCCTCGCGTAGCATCTGGCGCCCTGCCGCGCCCAGCCGCCGCCCGCGCGCGTCCAGGTTGCGGTGCGCCACGATCGCCAGCGGCCGCTCCGCCAGGTCCGGCGGCAACGGCTGATGCAGCACGTCCAGCACATCGTACGGCACGCCGAAGTGCTCCAGGTATGGCAGCACAATCTGGAGCGCGTCGCTCACCGTGGGGACGCCCGAGTTGATCAGCACCAACGGATGCATCGGCCCGCTCCTTATCGCGCCGTATCCTACCACGAGTGCGCTGGCAGCGCAGGAGTGGGAGCTTGTTTGAAAAGCCTCCCGGCTGGGGGCGCGGGGCCGCAGGCCCCCGCCTCCCCCGCCCGCCCGCCGCGCAGCGGCGGGCGGGCGGGGGATGGGTGAGGGGTGAAACCCCTCACGCTCCTCGTTTCAAACAGGCTCCAATACGAGAACGGAGATGATGATCTACTCGTCACTGGAGCGGCAGCGGCGCGCTGGCCGCCTGCGCGGCCTGAGCCACAGCCCGCGCAGGCGGGCTTGGTACGCGATAGCCCGCCGCTTCAGCGGCCGGGCGTGGGAGGGCGCCACGTACCCGATTATGTGGTAAAACGTCATCAGCGGTCGGGCGTGGCCTGCTGCCACAGCCCCGATGATGATGGTGATGGGTGGGTCTTCACGGGGGGCGAAGCCCTCCCGTGGACCCTCTCCTTGCATCCGTCGCCATTGAGTGTGGCCGGCCACTAGAACAGGTGTTGCGATTTACGGAGGGGTGTACTATACTTAGACAAGGTTCGCACTCAAACGAGGCGCTTGCCGCTCGCCGGGACGCTTGGGAGCAGCGGCAAGAATCGCCGTGCTTGTACGACTTCAGGAGAGGGAGATCTCGATGAGCCCAAAGAAGGACACGCAGGGATTCTCGGACGAGGAACGAGCCGCGATGAAGGAGCGCGCCAGAGAGCTAAAGGCGGAAGCGCGCGCGAACAAGAGCCGGGCGGAAGGGGAGAGCGACGTGCTCGCGAAGATCGCCGAGATGCCGGAACCGGATCGCGCCATGGCCAGTCGGCTCCATGAGATCATCAAAGCCAGCGCGCCAGCCCTCTCACCGAAAACCTGGTACGGGATGCCTGCGTATGCCAACAAGGACGGCAAGGTCGTCTGCTATTTCACAGCCGCATCGAAGTTCAACTCGAGGTACGCCACGTTCGGCTTCAACGACGATGCGAACCTCGACGAAGGCAATATGTGGCCGACCTCCTTCGCGCTGAAGGAGTTGACCGCCGCCGAAGAGGAACGGATCAGCGCGCTCGTGAAGAAAGCAGTGAGCTGAGGATCGTGATGCTGCCGGCACCTCATCACGGCTGCTCCGGTTCGAGCCGCAGGTAGCGCGCAAGCGGCACGTGCACTGGCGTGAGCACATACCCCTTGACGCGCGGCTTGACGAGCAGGAAGTGCAGAGCGTGCGAGAGAAATACGGCCGGGGCGTCGTGGACGATCTGCCGCTCGGCTTCCTGGTACATGCGAATGCGCGCGTCCGGGTCGCGCTCCACCCGCGCCCGCTCCAGCAGCGCGTCCACCTTTGGGCTGGTGTAGCGTCCCAGGTTCTGCTGGGCCTGCGAGTGGAACAGCGCGTCGGCGAAGTTCTCCGGGTCGGGGTAGTCCGCGCACCACCCCTGGCTGAAGATCTGGCCGTGGTTGCCGGCGTGCAGCTCGTCCCACCAGCGGTCAGGCTCCACGTTGTCGATCGCGATCGTCACCCCCAGGTGCTCCTGCCACATCGCCGCCAGCACCGCCACGTCCTGGCTCACGTCGCTGCCGTGCCCCGCGGTGGTGAAGGTGATGGTCGGCAGCCCCTCAGCGCCGCCGTAGCGCGACTCGGCCAGGAGCGTGCGGGCCAGCGCTGGGTCGAACGCCAGGCCCTCGAGCGCCGGGTCGTGGCCGGGGAGCGCCGGCGGGTACAGGCCGCGCGCCGGCAGGCTCAGTCCGTCCGCCACCAGGTCCACGTACTGCTGGCGGTCCACCGCCAGCGCGAATGCCTGGCGCACCTTCTGGTCATCGAACGGCGGACGCGTGGTGTCGAATACCACGTACCCGGTGCACATGCTCACCGCTTCCAGCAACTCCCCGTGCAATGGCTCGCCTGGGTCGCGCAGGCGAGCCACGTCCGCGCTGCCGACCCGGGTGATGTCGATGTCGCCGCGCTCGTACATGCGCAGCCCGACCTCGGCCACCAGTTGCACGATGATGTAGCGGACCGCGGGTGGCGCCAGGTAGAAGCCGTCGTTGCGCTCGTAGATCTGGACTCTGTGCGGCTCCCAGCGGATCAGCCGGTAGGGGCCGGTGCCGTTCGGGGTGCGGTACCACTCCGGCCCGGACTCGACGTTCGCCTCGTCCACCACCGCGGCGGTGGCGTAGGTCAGCTTCATGACGAAGTACGGTTTGGGTGCGTCGATCCTGACCTCCAGCGTGTGGGGGTCGCGCGCCGCCAGCCCAGTGATGCGGTCGGATGTCCCGGCGTGGCGTTCGCGCACGCCGACGATGTCGCCCAGGTAGGTCAGCACCTCGTTGGACTCGGTGGCCGGGTCGGCGGCGCGCTCCCAGGAGTAGATCACGTCCTGGGCGGTGACGGGCCGGCCGTTGTGGAAGCGCGCCTCGGGCCGCAGGTGGAAGGTGTAGACCGTCCCATCCGGCGAGACATCCCACGAGGCCGCCAGGTCGCTCACCACCCGCAGGTCCGGTGTGAACATCACCAACCCGCTGAACACCAGGTCGTTGCCCCCGCCGGTCGCCGGGTCGTAGGCCCGCGGGTTGGCGGACTCGCCGCCGAGCCAGAGCAGCGCCTGGTCCTGCGGGATGCCGAACCGCAGCGGCGCGCTCAGTTCCAGCGCGCCGGAGATCGCGTCCACCGCGTCCCGGTGCAGCGCCACAGCCTCCGGGCGGCCGTAGAACATGAGGGTGAAGATCCGGTCGCCGCGCGCTGCAGAGGTGAGCACCACGTGGTATTCCTGCTCGCTGTCCCGTGCGCGGTACTCGCTGTGCCGGGCGGGCCGCTCGCCGGGGAGCGTGACCGACCGGTCGGCGAGCGGCGTCACATCTTTCAGGTTACGCGCGCTGTCGTCGCGGATCTGGGCCGCCATCTGCTCCAGTGTGGCGGCGGCCGGCAGCGGGCTGGAGAATAGCACTCCCCAAACCGACTCGTCCGGCGCGACCACCCAGGTGAGGGTAGATGCGTCGTCGCCGGGCTGTGCGGTCCACTCCTGGGGGTAGCGGAGCGCCACGCCCTGGCTAGCGTCGACGTACCGGCCGGGCGCGGACGCTGGCGTCGGCGGCAGCGTGGCCGTCGGCAGCGCAGCGATGATCGGCGCCTCC
The DNA here is from genome assembly GCA_035559635.1 of Roseiflexaceae bacterium. Taxonomy (GTDB): domain Bacteria; phylum Chloroflexota; class Chloroflexia; order Chloroflexales; family Roseiflexaceae; genus CALJIC01. Next base: position 507 of record DATMBA010000667.1, on the reverse strand, counting down.
GTGGGCGTGCGGCGGGGGGTGGATGTCTCAGCGGTGGGCAGCGTCGCGGATGGCGGCGGCACGGCGGCAGTTGTCGCCGGCGCACTGGTCGGCGTCGCAGGGGCGTCCGTCAGCGCCGGGGCGCAGCCCGCCAGCGCCAGCGCGCCCAACAGCAGGCAGAGGATGAAGCGGCGCATAGCGTGTGGTGTATGGCGAGTCACGGCTGCTTCCTTCTTGTGCGCCACAGCACGAGCGCGCCGGCGGCCAGGGCGATCCCAGCTACGATGCCGGCGGCGAGCGGGAGGGTGGCGGCCAGAGCGTTCGTGTCGCTCTCCGCTCGCCCGGTGACGGGGGGCACGGCAGGGGTCCTGGCGGGCGCACCATCCTGTGCGGCCGGCTGCGTCGCGGTTGGCGCGGCGGCCGGCGTCACCTCGGCCGTGCCTTGGTCCGGTGCCACGGGTGCGCCGGCGATCGGCGCATAAGTGGGCACCGGGGATGGCGCAGGTGTGGCGGTGAGCGCCGCGCCGG
>DATMBA010000666.1:0-11738 GCA_035559635.1 Roseiflexaceae bacterium | reverse complement strand
GAGGGCGGGGCGAGCACCGAGACCTGCACGCCAAGCGCCTGGCCGGCCTCGGTCGCGCCTTTCTCCACCGCGGCCCAGAACGGGTTGCCCCCGCCCGGTCCCTTCATGCTCACCAGAATCTTCACGTCCTTCGGGTCCATCGCCGCAGCCGGGGCGGCGGTCGGCGCCGCGGCCGGGGCGGCGGTGGGAGCGGGGGCGGAGGGCGTCGCGCCGCCACAGGCGGCCAGCGCCAGCGCGGCCACGAGCAGCAGACCGAATAGCTTGAGCGGTTTCATGACTTCTCCTCGACAGTGCTAGTCTGCGGACCATCTGCGGGCACTAGTGCTTTTCCAACTGCCCGGTTGGGTATCAGGGGAGGGGTTCGAGGAAGGCTTCGCCCTCCCCGGCCCTCCCATGCTCGAACAGCTTGGCTGTATAGGCACTAGGTAACACAAACACCGATGCGCATCACCTCCTTAAACGCCGTGTGCGGATAGACCCTAGTCCGCGTTGGCCGAGCCAGCGCGGCGGCGCAGCACATCCAGGTAGACCACCGCGATGATCACCACGCCGATCAGCACCTGCTGCCAGAAGACCGGCACGTCGCGCAGGTTGAGGATGTTGCGCAGCAGGCCGATCACCAGCGCGCCGGCGAACACCCCGAGCACCGTGCCGCGCCCGCCGAAGAAGCTCGCGCCGCCGATAATCACCGCCGAGATCGCGTCCAGTTCCTGGCCGAGGCCGGCGTTGGGGAAGCCGGAGTTGGTGCGCCCGGCGAGCACCAGCCCGGAGAAGCCGGCCAGCAGCCCGCAGAGGCCGTAGACCACCACCAACGTGCGCTCGACGTTGATGCCGCTCACGCGCGCGGCCTGCGGGTTGCCACCGATGGCGTAGATGTGGCGGCCGGTACGCGTGTAGCGCAGGAACAGCTCCATGAGCGTGAAAGTGACGACGATCACCAGCAGGCTCACCGGCACCACGAAGCCCTCGGCCACCCTGATATTGCCGGCGCCCATCCAGCGCACCTCGTCCGGCAGGCCGCTGATCGGCACGCCGCCGGAGATCAGGTTCGCCAGACCGCGGGCGATGTTGAGCATGCCGAGCGTCATGATGAAGGGGTGCGGCAGCTTGAGCAACGTCAGGCCCAGCCCATTGACGACCCCCACCAGCAGGCCCACCATGAGCGGCGCGGCGATCAGCAGCGGCCAGGGGTAGCCGCCCCTGGAGAGCACCGCGGTGGTCATCATCGCCAGCGCCAGCGTCGAGCCGATCGAGAGGTCGATCCCGGCGGTGACGATCACCACGAACACGCCGAGCGCCAGCAGCGCGTTGAAGGCGATCTGGCGGAAGATATTGCTGATGTTGCCCCAGGTGAGGAAGACCTCCGGCTCGAGCAGGTAGGAGACCAGCCCCATCGCGAGCACCAGCAGCAGCACGCCGTAGCGGTCCACGAGCGGGATCAGCCGGATGCGGAGGCTGGCCTCCCGCCCGCGCTCCTGAAGATCTGTGGTTGGGGTCGCCATCGGTTCTCTCTCCACCAGGTGTTCGCGGGGCCTGCGCCCCTGAAGCCCTCGGTGAGGGAGGTGTGGAGGGGCTGCCCCTCCACATCCCCCCTCCACTGGCGGCGCAGCCGCATTTCACGAGCTCAACACACACCGTTCGGTGTGGTGGGGGGATTTCACGGAGGGCTTCGCCCTCCCTGCCCCTCCCCTGCCGGAGGACTGCTATGGTCCTCTTTAGTTCAGGTCCATCCCCGGCGCCACGGTCTCTTGGCTCCTGTTGCCCATGATCCAGCCGATCACCTCGTTGCGGTCGGTCTGGCTCAGCGGCGCCTCGGCGAAGTTGCGGCCGTGGAACAGCGCCATGACGCGGTCGCAGACGTAGAACACGTCGTCCATGCGGTGGCTGATCAGGATCACGCTGATGCCGTGGTGCCGCAGGTCTTTGATCAGGTCGAGCACCTTGCGCACCTCGCGGATGGCGAGCGCGGCGGTCGGCTCGTCCATGATCACCACCCTGGCATCGAAGGCGGTGGCGCGGGCGATCGCCACCGCCTGGCGCTGGCCGCCGGAGAGCTCCTCCACCCGCTGGCCGACGCTCTTGACGTGGATGCGCAACTTGTCCAGGTGTTCCTGGGCACGGGCGGTGTTGGCCTTATGGTCTACCACCGGGATGAAGCCGAGCAGCCGGCGCACCTGCTCGCGGCCGAGGAAGATGTTCTCGTCGATGCGCATGTTGCCGGCCAGCGCCAGGTCCTGGTAGACCATCTCGATACCGCGCTCGCGGGCGTCCCTGGGACTCTGGAAGTGCACCGGCCGCCCTTCCACCAGGATCTCGCCCTTGTTGGGGGCGTAGAGGCCGGAGAGCACCTTCATGAGGGTACTCTTGCCCGCGCCGTTGTCGCCCACCACGCCGAGCACCTCACCGGGCATGAGGCGCAGGTTCACGTTCTCCAGCGCGGTCACGGCGCCGAAGTACTTGCAGATGCCGCGCGCCTCGATCACGGGGGTCACTTCGCTCATCCTTTACCTCGCGTGCGCGCAGGCCGGGCCTGCGGAAATAGTGAACCGAGTTCTCTCGCGAGGGCGCACCCCTCCCGCACCCACCCTATGGTCATCAGAGGAAATAGCGCTCCTTCGCCCGCATCGCCTCCCACTCGCGGCGGGCGGCCTGCACCGTCTCGCTCTCGCTCACCTCGGCCACCGGCACGTCCCACCAGCTCTCGTAGCCCGGCACGCCCAGGTAGCGGTCCACCGGCACGTAGATCACCGTGGTGTGATCGCTGGCGTGGGCGCGATCGAGCGCCGCCTCTAGCTCCGCGTAGGTACGGCAGCGGATCACGTGCGCGCCCAGGCTCTCGGCGTTGGCCGCCAGGTCCACCGGCAGCTCCGCCACCTCCTCGGCGTCGTCGCCCGGCAGCACCCCTTCCTGCCGGAAGGCGTAGCGCGTGCCGAAGCCCTGCTGCCCGAGCGAGCGGCTCAGGCTGCCGATGCTCTTGAAGCCGCGGTTGTCCAGCAGCACGACGATCAGCTTGTAGCCCTCCTGGATCGAGGTGACGATCTCGTTGGCCATCATGAGGTAGCTGCCGTCGCCCACCATCACGTACACCTCGCGCTCCGGCGCGGCCATCTTCACCCCCAGGCCGCCGGCGATCTCGTACCCCATGCAGCTGTAGCCGTACTCCAGGTGGTACTGTTTGGGGTGGCGCGCCCGCCACAGCTTGTGCAGGTCGCCGGGCAGGCTGCCGGCGGCGCAGACCACCACGCCATCCGGCTTTCCGCGCTCGTTCACCAGGCCGATCACCTCGCCCTGGCTGAGCAGCGGCTCGTTGCGGATGGCGTAGATGCGGTCCACCTCGGCCTCCCAGGCGTCGTGCAAGGCCTGGCACTCGGCGCGGTAGGCCGGGGCCACCGCGTAGCCCTCCAGCAGCGCCGCCAATTCCTCCAGCGCGGCGCGCGCGTCGCCCACCAAGGCGAGGGCATGGTGCTTGGCGGCGTCGAAGGCCGCCACGTTGATGTTGATGAAGCGCACCTCCGGGTGCTGGAAGGCGGTCTTGGAAGCGGTGGTGAAGTCGCTATAGCGCGTGCCGACGCCGATCACCAGGTCGGCCTCGCGCGCCGCGCGGTTGGCGGCCAGCGTGCCGGTGGCGCCGATCGCCCCCAGGCAGAGCGGGTGGTCGAAGGGCAGGCTGCCCTTACCGGCCATCGTCTCGCCCACCGGGATGCCGGTGCGGTCCACCAGAGTGCGCAGCGCCTCGGTGGCCGCGGCGTAGATCGCGCCGCCGCCGGCAACGATCAGCGGGCGGCGGGAGGCGCGGATCCAGCGCGCCGCCTCCTGCAGCGCCGCCACGTCCGGCCGGCTACGCGGGACGCGCCAGGTGCGCTCGCGGAACAGGGCGGTGGGGAAGTCGAACGCCTCGGTCTGCACGTCCTGCGGCAGCGCCAGCGTGACCGCGCCGGTCTCGGATGGGCTGGTGAGCACGCGCATGGCCTCGGGCAGCGCGGTGATCAGCTGGTCCGGGCGGTTGATGCGGTCCCAGTAGCGGCTCACCGGCCGGAAGCAGTCGTTGACCGAGACGTCCTGGCTGCTCTCGAGCTCGAGCTGCTGGAGCACCGGCGCCACATTGCGGCGGGCGAAGATGTCGCCGGGCAGCAACAGCACCGGCAGGCGGTTGACGGTAGCGGTGGCGGCGCCGGTGACCATGTTGGTGGCGCCGGGGCCGATCGAGGTGGTGCAGGCGAAGGTGCGCAGCCGGTTGTGCTGTTTGGCGAAGGCGATGGCGGTGTGGACCATGGCCTGCTCGTTGCGCGTCTGGTAGTAGCGAAAGTCCGGGTGCTGCTGGAGGGCCTGGCCGATGCCGGCGATGTTGCCGTGGCCGAAGATGCCGAAGCAGCCAGCGAAGAACGGCTGGCGCACCCCGTCGCGCTCCACATACTGGCGCTTCAGGAAGGCGATCGTCGCCTGGGCGACGGTCATCCGAATAGTTGATCGGTCGGTCATAGATGACTCCCCTGCGTCGGGTTCAACGTTCGAACGTTCAACGTTCCAACGAGTGTCCGCTATAGCCCGCCGTACGGGGCAGCGAAGGCCGTCACCTCGTCGAAGGTGGGCGTGAAGTTGGCGCAGCCGTGGCGGGTGACGACGATCGCGCCGCAGGCGTTGCCGAGGCGCGCCGCACGCTCCCAGCCCCAGCCGCGCAGGTAGCCGTAGAGCGCGCCGGCGGCGAAGGCGTCCCCGGCGCCGAGGATGTTGGCCACCTCCACCGGGAAGCCCGGCACATCGATGCGCGTGATGCCGCGTTCCGCGTTCACAATATGCACGCGGGCGCCCTCGGCGCCACGCTTCTGCAGCAGCACCCGCGGGCCGAGCGCCAGCAGCGCGTCGATCGCGGCGTTCACATCACCATGCACCCGCGCATCCGAGATCTGCGAGTGCGTCAGGCGCACCTGCCCCTGCTCGGTGAGCATGGCGGCGTTGATCTCGTCCTCGGTGCCCAGCACGATGTCTACCAGGCGCATGGCCGAGCGCAGTGTCACCCCGAAGGCGCGCGCGTCATGCCACTGGTCGGCGCGGAAGTCGATGTCCAGCGCCACCGTCACGCCGGCGCGCCGGGCCAGCTCGGCGGCGAACAGCGTGGCGCTGCGGCTCGGCTCCTTGCTCAGCCCGGTGCCGCTGATCAGCAGCGCGCGGCTGGAGGCCACTGGCGCGGCCAGCACGTCGTCGATCGTCAGCTCGATGTCGGCGCAGTTGTCGCGGTAGTAGGTCAGCGGAAAGCGGTCGGGCGGCTCGATCCCTAGCACCACCGCGCTGGAGCGCCGCCCCGGCTTGCGCGGGATGTAGCGCGTCTCCACCCCCTCGCCGTTCAAGAAGTGCAGGATGAAGTCGCCCACCGGGTCCTGGCCGACGGCGGTGAGCAGCGCGGTGCGCAGGCCCAGGCGCCGCGCGCCCACGGCGATGTTGGTGGGGCAGCCGCCCACGTAGGCGGCGAAGCTGGTGATGCGCTCGAAGGGCGCGCCGATATCGTTCGAGTACAGGTCGATCGAGGAGCGGCCCATGGTGAGGAGGTCGTATGGTTCTGTTGCCATCATCTTTTCTTTCTCAGGCGCCTGCCGCCCCCGCACCCCGCTGGGAAGGGCTGGCGGGGCGACGCCTCTCCAGCCCCCTCACCTTCGGGGGCCTGCAGCGCCGCGCCCCCTAGGGGAGGTCTGGAGGGGCTTCGCCCCTCCAGAATAACCTATTCCTCTTCTTGGGGGCCTTGCCCCCAACCCCCTACCGGGTACCGACCGGGTATACGGGCACGCGCGGGTCACGCGCGGTATAGCTCTCCTTCACCCAGGCATAGCGCGGATCGTCGCTGTTGGCGAGCGACTGGGCGCTGCCGGCCAGGACGTTCAGGTAGTAGGCGGTGTAGCCCGGCGCGCTCGCCACCGGGTGGTAGCCCTCCGGCACCAGCACCACGTCGTCTTCGCGCGCCAGCAGCAGCGCGTCGATCGGATGACCGGCGCGCTGCAGCGGCGAGTCGGGGCCGGTGTAGACGCGCTGGAAGGCATAGCCCTCCGGCTTATCGAACTTGTAGTAGTAGATCTCCTCCAGGTCGGCCTCCAGCAGCGTTCCGGAGCCATCGGTCCGGTGTACGTCATGCTTGTGGGGCGGGTAGCTGGACCAACTGCCGCCGGGGGTGTAAACCTCTACCACCACCAGGCGGCGGCAGGGGAAGCCGGGCGGGATGATGCTGTTGATCTGGCGGGTGGCGTTGTCGCCGCCACGGATCTCCACCGCCACCTCGTCCGGTGTGACCAGCCGTGGCGCGTCGTCGCGGTCGGTGAGCGCCCAGGCCACCGCGAACTCAGCATCGGCCAGGGCACGCACCGTAAGCGCGGTGCGGCGCGGCAGGTAGAGCGCGTGCGGCAGGCCGGCGAACACGTGCGGCCGCCCGCCCACCCCGCGCCAGCTGCCGCGGTCCGACACGACGTCCAGCGCGCCGCCGAGCGATACCAGTGCCAGCTCGTGCTCGCCGGTGGCGAACGACCAGGCGCCTCCGGCGGGCAGGCGCCGCACCTGGAAGTGGATGTAGTCCCACCCCGCCCGCTCCGGCGTCACCTCCACCACCACGCCCGGGTCGGCGCTGCCGCCGGGGTGGACGATCAGATTATGGGTGTCGTACTGTCGCATAGGGTCTCGCTAACTGAGGCGATAGGTGATAGGTGATAGAGTCGCCGATCTCCGATAACCGATAACCTATGGCCTCGGACCGCTGATCTCCGCCGTGCTCGCCCGCTCCACCAACTCCGGCAGCAGCACCTGGCTCTGCGCCGGTCGGTCGCTCAGCAGCTCCAGCAGCATCTGCATCCCGAGGCGACCAAGCTCCAGCTTCGGCTGGCGGACAGTGGTGAGCGCCGGCGTCACATAGCGCGCGAAGTCGATGTCGTCGTACCCCACCACGCTCATGTCGCGCGGCACGGCCAGGCCCAGCTCGCGGCAGGCGATCAGCACGCCAGTGGCGACCATATCGTTGAAGCAGAAGACCGCCGTGACGCCAGCCACCAGCAGCGGATGAAGCAGCGCCTGGCCCGCCGCCACATCGTCCACCGAGAGCGCATCCTCCACCGGGGCGATCGCCACCCACGCGTCATGTGGCGGCACACCAGCTGCGGCCAGCGTGGCGCGGTACCCGGCGAGCCGGCGCGCGTTGGCCCCTGGCCGGTTGCCGGCGCCCAAATAACCGATGGCGCGGTGGCCGAGCGCGAGCAGGTGCTCCACCGCCAGCCGCGCGCCGTGGTGGTCATCCACCGCGACGGCGTGTAGCAGTTCGTGGCGCGCCTCGGCGTTGCTGTTCACCAGCACGATCGGCACACGCACGCGCTCAAGCAACTGGATCGTACCGTCGCTCAGGCGTGAGGAGGCCACCAGGATGCCGTCCACCCGCCGGCGATGGAACGTCTCGATCGCCTCCGCCTCCTGCCGCGCGTCGTTGTGGCCGGCGCTGAGGAAAATGCTGAGGCCCGCCGGGCGCGCCACCTCCTCGACACCGCGCATCACGTCGCCGAAGAACGGGTCGGCGATCGAGGGCACCACCAGGCCCACCGTATTCGTCCGCCGCGTCTGCAGGCTCTGGGCGATGCCGTTGGGGGTGTAGCCCATCTCCTGCGCCAGCCGCTGAATCTGCGTGCGCACATCCGCGCTGATCAGCGGGCTGTCGCGCAGCGCCCGCGAGACCGTGGAGCTTGCCACCCCCGCGGCGCGGGCGATGTCGATGATGGAGACGCTGCGTCTGGCCATGGCCGCCGCCTGCTGGGCGTGCAAACATGCGCGGCCGGGCCATGAACCCTGGCAGCTGCCGGCTAGGATGGGAGAGCGGGTCAATGCAGACGTTTGCACGGAATGCGGCGAGTATAGTGTGAAGTGAAGGTTTTGTCAAGGGGGCGTGGGTGCAAGGGTGCAACGGTGCGGTGACGGTGCGGCGGTACGACGATGCGACGATGCGATCGTTGGGGCGTCGTAGGGGCGTAGCAGGTGCCATTCACGACAACGTGGTTCCATCGAACGGCGCACCTGCTACGCCCTTCCCATATCACCCCGGCCCCGGCATTCCATCGCCGGCGGCATCGCCCGGGGCCCGGCGGTCCATCGCCGGCGGCATCGCCCGGGGCCCGGCATTCCATCGCCGGCGGCATCACCCCGGCCCCGGCGGTCCCAACGGCATCGCCCCGGGGCCCGGCATTCCATCGCCGGCGGCATCACCCCGGCGTTCCCGGCGGCATCACCCCGGCGGTCCCAACGGCATCGCCCCGGTCCCGGTTGTCCATCACCCCGGCCCCCGACGCCCGTGATGCCCGCCGTGCCCTGCCAGCAGATTCGTCCTACCCCGGTGGCGGATACGGGGTGCGATTCGTGCAGAGAGAGATGGCATCCGGACGCTCACCGCCCAAGCAGGATGAGCACGCCCGCGACGATCGCGAGCAGCGCCAGCAGCGCGCCAAGGCCCGGGATGCCGACGCTGGCCACCTGTGTCAGGCCCGTCAGGATGAGCCAGATGCCGAGCAGGAGCATGCCCACGTTCCGCGTTATCGTCAGTCTCATGGAGCGCACCTCCTTCGGGGTTCAGGGCGCCTTCGTCTCCCTCAATCTTCACGAGATGGGGTGCGTGCCGGGCGAATCCGCGCATCCCCCCGACATTGACGGCGCCCTCCTACGTGCTTAGATCGCGATTATACTACAGCGAAACTGGTACCATGGCGTTCGAAGCCAAGGCCGGCGGGCCTCTGTCGACTTCGCCGTGTCCGGCGTGTCTCGCCGGTGGAGCTATCCCTATGACGGCTCAGGAAGATCGCTTCAGAGCGCTTCAGGAAGCCCTGGATGACGCCCTGGGTATCACGAAGGATCAGCGCGCGCTTGGCATCGTCTCGGTGTGGGCCGACCGCAGCGGGCGCGCGCTCGTCTGGCGGCGCGTTGGCGGGCGGGTGATGTGCAGCGAGGAACAGTATCGTCCCTGGATCTTCGCCGCGGATCTGGACGACCTGGCCCACCTGGGTGCGGCGCTCGCCGCGGAGGGGACCACCGGCGCAGAGCGGGCGTCGTTTCGCTACCGCGCGCTCGAGGGACCGCCCGGCGCCTACTGCTACCTGGTCTCCGCGCGCGACGGGCGGGCGCTGGAACGCGCGATCCTCGCCGGCGCGGCGCAGCGGCTCGGGCGGCCGGTCAGCAGCCTCTACGACATTGCAGAACGCTACTACTGGGTCGGCCCAGTCGAGCAGTACCTGATGAGCAGCGGCCGGGTCTACTTTCGCGGCCTGGCCTACGGCGACCTGCACCGGCTGCAGTTCGACCTGGAGACCACCGCGCTCAGCCCGCGGCACGGCCGTATCTTCCTCGCCGCCGTGCGCGACACCCAGGGGCTGGCCACCACCCTCGAGTCCCCTAGCGCGGACGGCGAGGCCGGGCTGATCGCCAGCCTCTGCGCGCTGATCCGCGAGCGCGACCCGGACGTCATCGAGAACCACAACCTGTTCGGCTTCGATCTGCCCTTCTTGTATGAGCGCGCCCGTGCCCTGGGCGTGCCGCTGCAGATGGGCCGCCCAGAGGGGCCGCAGCTGCTCGAACGCTACGAGGAGCCGGCGGCCTTCCGGCGCCGCCGGCGCACCCGCTACAGCGTCGCCGGGCGCGAGTTGATCGATACGCTGGACGCCGTGCTGCGACACGACTTCTCGGCCCGCGACATGCCCGGCCACGGGCTGAAGGCCGCCGCCCGCTACTTTGGCGTGGCCGCGCCCGAGCGCACCTACCTGGCCGGGGCGGACGTGTTCGCCACCTACCAGCGCGACCCGCAGACGGCCCGGCGCTACGCGTTGGACGACGTGGCCGAGGTGGACGGGATCTCGCGCCGGCTGCTGGGCGCGCCCTTCGCCCTGGCCGGCATGGCGCCGCGCCGCTACGAGCGGCTGGCCTCGGCCGGGCCGGCGATGGGCATCCTGGAGCCGATGCTCGTGCGGGCCTACCTGCACAGCGGCGCCGCACTGCCGCGCCAGGCGCCCGACTCGGCCGCGGTGCTCGGCAACCACGCTGGCGGCGCCACGCACCTGTTCGCCGAGGGTGTGGCCCAGCAGGTGGTCAAGGCCGACATCGCCTCCATGTACCCGTCGATCATGCGGGTGTTTCAGATCGGGCCGGCCTGCGACCGGCGCGGCGTGTTGCTGCACCTGGTGGACCGCCTGACGGACCTGCGCCTGCAGCACAAGAGTGCGGCGCGCACCGCCCCGCCGAACTCCGAGGCGGCCCACCAGCACAACGCCGTCCAGGCGGCCATGAAGATCCTGATTAACTCGGCCTACGGCTACATGGGGGCCGGCTCGATGGCCCTCTTCGCTGACCGGGCCGCGGCGGACGAGGTGACGCGGCGCGGGCGGGAGTTGCTCGGCCAGGTGGTGGAGGCGCTGCGCGGGCGCGGCATGGTGCTGCTGGAGGCCGACACCGACGGGGTGTTCTTCGCGGCGCCCCTCGGCTGGTCGGAGGCGCAGGAGCGCGCGTTGGTGGCCGAGGTGGCCACCACCCTCCCGCCTGGCATCCGGCTCGAGTATGAGGGGCGCTATCAGGCCATGTTCGTGCACGAGGTGAAGAACTACGCGCTGCTGACCTATCAGGGCGACCTGATCGTGCGCGGCGGAGCGCTGCGCTCCAGCCGTGCCGAGCCGTTCGGCGAGCGCTTTCTGCGCCAGGCGCTGCGCTGCACACTCACCGGCGATGTCCCTGGGCTGCGGGAGGCCTTCCTGGCGACCGTGGACGCGCTGCGGGCCCGCCGGCTGACGGCCGGCGATGTGGCGATCCAGGCGCGGCTCACGAAGACGCCGGAGGAGTACGCGGCCACCCGCGCGCGCCTGCGCGAAGCTCCCTACGAGGCGCTGCTCGCCGCCGGGCGTACGACGTGGCACACCGGCGAGCGCATCCGCTTCTACAAGGCGGCTGGCGGCGCCCCTGCGCTCCTGCCGGACCCCGCCGACGACCTGCGGGGCGATGCGGACGAGGAGGATGCCCCGGACGGCGAGCGCTTCGTGGACACGGAAGCGCCGCGCGAGTGGCCGGCCGAGCGGCGCGACTATGATGTGGCCCACTACCTCCAGGTGTTCCTGACCTCGTACGTCGGCCGGCTGCGCAAGGCCTTCGCGCCGGAGGACTTCGACCAACTGTTCCGGCTCGACGCCCAGCTCGGCCTGTTCGACCGCCCCATCGAGACGATCCAGCCGCTCTGGATCCGGTGTGGTACTTCCTGAGAGCCTGTTTGAAAGGGGGCGTGTGAGGGGTGAAACCCCTCACACATCCCCCGCCCGCCCGCCGCACCCGGCGGGCGGGCGGGGGAGATGCGGGGGCCTATGGCCCCCGCGCCCCCGGCCGGGAGGCTTTTCAAACAAGCTCTGAGAGGTTGTGTGGCGGGGCTGCGTCCCGCCACCCCTCCCCGCGGGGTGCAAGGATCTTCTGCCTCCACGAAAGTGCGATCAACCTTTCATCCGCAGGAGTGGATTCAGCTCCCCGATCGGCGCATACTCCGCAGCGAGGAGGGACACCTATGCGCGCCATTATTGGGTTCATTCCACTGGCTGTGCTGTGGGTCGCCTCGGTCCTCCCAGTCGAGTCGAGCCAGGCGGCCGACCCGGTGCTGGTGGGCGCCGGCGACATCGCCAGCTGCGGCCACGACCGGGACGAGGCCACCGCCCGCCTGCTCGACGCCATCCCCGGCACGGTCTTCACCACCGGCGACAACGTCTACC
>DATMBA010000665.1:0-6976 GCA_035559635.1 Roseiflexaceae bacterium | reverse complement strand
CGCGCCTTGCTGGTGCTGCTGGCCGCGCCGGGGGAGCAGTTCACCCGCTCCCCCGATGCGGCGCCGTTCAGCACGCCGCAAGCTCTGGCTGGCCTGGCGCTGATCGGCCTGCTGTTCTATGGCCTGGAGATCGCCGCCGGTCTGCCCGCGCCCGACGCCTCCGCACGCGGGACTGAAGCCGTGCCGCAGCGGTATAGGGGTGCCGAGACCCTGCTGCCCCTCAGCCACAGCCGCCCCCTCCCCGGGAGCCGCGGCTACGCGTGGCGCCGGCTCCGGGCGCTGCGCTGGTACGGCGCAGCGCTCGTGGCAGCGGGCGGCGCCCTGGCGGCACTGTGGCACAGCGGGCCGTGGGCAGCGGCGCTCGGGCTGGTGCTGCTGGCCGCGCTGCAGCACCTGCTGCGCGGTCAGGTGGAGCTGCGGCGCACCAGCGCCGAGCTTGACGCGCTGGCGCGGAGCGACCGGGCGCGCGGCGAGCGGCTGGAGCGGCTGCAGAGCCTGGCCACCGCCATGATCGCCACGCACGACATACAGCAGCTGCCGCGCATCCTGTGCGAGCGCCTGGCCGCGCTGCTGGACGCCCCGGCCGGCTGGGTGGTGCTAGTGGACGAGGGCGGCGCACCGCGCCTCATGGCGAGCCACAACGTCCCGGCCTGCGAGGACGACCCCGAGACACCGCTGGACCGCGCGGCCTACGCCGCGCTGCTGCGCCGCGGGCAGGTGGTGCTCGACGCCGACGAACGCCGGCACGAACTGGCCCCGGCGGCGGCGCGGCTGGACTCGGCGCGCTGGAGCGCCGTGCTCAGCATCCCGCTGGCCACCGAGCAGCGCGCGCTCGGCGCGATCTGCCTGGCCTTCGAGCAGGTGCGCGGTCTGGACGCCGACGAGCAGCGGGTGCTGGCCTCGTTCGCGCGGCAGGCGGCGGTGACACTGGAGAACGCGCGGCTGTTCGACGAGCTGCGCCACAAGCAGGCCGAGCTGATCCAGTCCTCCAAGCTGGCCGCCGTGGGCACCTTCGCGGCCGGCATCGCCCATGAGTTCAACAATCTGCTCGGCGGCATCCTTGGCAACGCCCAACTCGGCCGCGAGATCGATGACCCGGCCGAGAAGAACCACGCGCTGGAGGTGGTGGCGCAGGCCTGCGTGCGCGGGCGCGGCATCACCCGCGGGCTGCTCACCTTCGCGCGGCGCAGCGAACACCGCCGTGAGCTAGGCAACGTGGCCGACGCGGTGGACGAGACGCTGGCGCTGATGGAGATCGACCTGCGCAAGAGCAACATCGAGGTGGTGCGCCGCATCGAGCCGGCGCCCCCCACCGTGTGCGACCTGGGCCAGATCGCGCAGGTGGTGATGAACCTGGTGACCAACGCTCGCGACGCGATGCGGCCCGCTGGCGGCACGCTCACCGTGGGGCTGCGCGAGCGGCGCGGCGCGATCGAGTTGAGCGTGAGCGACACGGGCTGCGGCATCGCCCCCTACATCCGTGACCGGCTGTTCGAGCCGTTCGTCACCACCAAGGGCGCGCTGGGAGGCAGCCAGACCCCTGGCACCGGCCTCGGCCTCTCCGTCTCCTACGGCATCATCAAGGACCACGGCGGCGAGATCCTTGTCGAGTCCACTCCGGGGCGCGGGACCACGATGACCGTGCGGCTCCCCATGGTGGAAGGCTAGACGCGAAAGACTCTGAGCTGTGATCGCAGCAGTACCGCTCCGCACACTCCACATCCCGCGGAGCGATCGAACCAGCACGGCATTCACGCGTCCCCGATACTTGAGCCTTTCGCGTTCACTTCAGTTCCGGCACCTCCACAGGATCCTCGCGCGGTTCGCACACCCCACAGAACAGCGCCCGCGCCGTGACGATCGCCTTGTGAGCCCCCCGCGCATCGCGGTAGAGCGCCACGATGTGCGGCATCTCCCGCACATGCTCCCTGCAGATCGCCCGGCCGCAGAAGATGCACGCGCCGTGCGCCGGCCGCTCGCAGTGCCAGCAGTTCATGATTGCTCCTTATCTTTGTTGCACATCCGCCAAGTCCCGCGACGGAAGGGGAAGGGCGCGCGAGGACGCAGCCCTCGCGCAAACCCACCCCGACAAAGTGGAAGGGCGTGGGAGGGCTACACCCTCCCTGCCCCTCCCCTATTGTAGCACTGCCGCTTATTAGAGACCTGCGGCCCCATACCCCCTGTGTGGGGCGATGTGATGTCTTGCTGGTGCGGCGCCACGCCCGGCCCGTGAACGGGCGGGCGTGCTGTTGCGAAGGCCGCCGGCACGGCCTGCAGCCCGCACTAGCGGGCGTGGTCGGCGTCCGCCCGACTCGTCGTCACACCCGCCTCCGGAAATCACTTTACAGAAGCGAACGTGCGTGCTATACTAGAACAGAGGAGCTACGCGCCGCGGCAGTACCTGGCGCACAGGCAATGATGGGACGAGATGCGCGTGGCCCGCACCACACAAGGAGGAGAGCGATGTTCCAGCGGTTGGACGAGCTGCAGACCGGCAGCCTCTACATTCTCACCGGGCAGGCCGGCGCCGGCAAGTCACACCTCGCCGGCAGCGCCCGCAAGAGCGGTACCCTCTGGGTGCTGGACACCGAGGGCGCGGCGCAGAACCTGGCGGGCAAGCCTGGCATCCACCGGCGCATCCAGGTGCTGCAGACTCTGTCGCTGCGCCAGCTGGTGGAGGCGATGGACGAGATCCGGCGCCTCGGCAAGCCAGGGGACACAGTCGTGCTCGACTCGATCTCCAAGGTGTTCCAGGCCATGCGGGCCTATGCCCAGCGGCGCGCCGGCGCCGAGACGGACCGCAAGACGGCCATCAACTACGACGAGCACGCCTCGGTCAACCGCAATATGCAGGCGGTGTACACCGGCCTGACGGAGCTGAAGCAGGCGGGCTTCCACGTGATCATCATCGGCCACCTGGCGCGCAAGTACCGCGCGCAGGAGGAGGGCGGCCTGCACGACGAGGGGCTGCGTGTGCTAGCGGACGAGCAGATCACCTACGAGGCAGACGCCATCCTGCTGGTGGAGCGCGAGGGGGACGAGCGGGCGATCACGCCGATCATCAAGCCGCCGCGCCCGGCCCATCTGAAGCTGAACAAGCGCTACCCGGCGGCGCTCGCCACGCTCTACCCGGACCTGGTGCCGGACGAGGCCAAGCCTAAGCGCAAGGGCGGCGAGGCGGCGGCCAGCCGGGCGAACGGCACGCCTCCCGCCGAGTCCGCCAGCGAGGGTGAGGTTGAGCCTGAAGCGGCGCCACACCGCCCGGCGGCACAGGCCTCCACTTCCCAGGCCGCTCCGGCCACGGGTGGCCACGCCCAGCCGCCACGAGACGCAGGCGAGGCTGAGCGGCGCTTCTTCGCCCGCTACGCCGATATCGTCGGCGGCGAGACCTGGGCCGCGGTGCAGAGTTACCTGCAGAGCCGTGCGCCGCGCCCCACCACCGTGGAGGGCTGGATCGCCGCGGCCGAGGCCGTGCGCGACCGCGCCCGCCAGGACAGTGCCTCGGTGATGACGGCGTAGGTCAGACAGCGGAGCGAGAGCAGATAAGCGAATAGCGCTGAGAGCGAAGGCTACGCGCTTCGCTCTCAGCGCCACGTATCCACCTCCCATTCCCTCTCCGCGGTCCCCCTCTCCGCTGCCCCCTCCCCGTGCTATAATCCCGCCTGGAGGAAGCCGCTCCCTGCCCGGTAGGAGTCCATGACGCATCGGCGCGCCGCCATCAGGCGCATACTCCTGACGCTCACAGCGGCCGCGTTGGCCGGGTGCTCGCGCCGCGCCGCGGGCCGGCCGCCGGCCACCCGCCTCGTCCCGACCCTGATTCCGACGGGTACGGCCTCGCCCGACGCCTCCGCCCCCGCAGCCGCGCCCACCACGACGCTGGCCGATAGTGGCTGGCTCGCTGGGCCTCAGGGCGTCGAGTTGCGCCGTGTGCGGGCGCCGGGCAGCGGCCAGCAGCCAGCCGTCCCGATGGTTGTCGTCCGGCTCGACCCGGCGCAGGTGCGCCTGCGCGTGGCCTACGACCCGCAGAATCCACAGACACTCTCTGCCTGGTTCGAGCAGCGCCGTCCGCTGCTGGCTGTCAACGGCAGCTTCTTCACCCAGGAGTACACCAGCACCGCCCTCGTGATCAGCGACGGCGTCGCGCGCGGTGAGAGCTACCGGGGGTTCGGCGGCATGCTCGCCGTGACCGCGGACGAGCGCGTGGAGCTGTGGCCGCTGCGCGACACGCCCTACGACCCGTCCGTGCCGCTCGCGCAGGGTGTGCAGTCCTTCCCCATGCTCGTCTTCCCCGGCGGCGCCCCGGCCGCGCTGGAGGACGACGGGCAGCGCGCCCGCCGCACCGCCGTGGCGATCGACCGCGCCGGCCGCCTGCTGTTCGTCGTCAGCCCGACCAACGGCTTCACGCTGCCCGAGCTGTCCGCCTGGCTCACCGGTGCGGACCTGGAGGTGGACCGCGCGCTCAACCTGGACGGCGGCTCCTCCACCGGGGTCTACCTCAGCGCCGGTCCGCTCAGTGAGCGAATCGACTCCTTCGGGCCGCTGCCGATCGTCATCACGGCCGAGGCGCGCTAGTGGTTGGCCACATTGATGGTGACGAATGCAGGGGGGAGGGTTCAAGGGAGGGCGAAGCCCTCCCTTGAACACCCACCCACCAACCTCCCGCTTTGCGGGCGTATCTGCAAACTGCGTTTGCGGGGGTTGCGGGGGCATCCTGCGGGCATGGGTGAGCGGGCTACGACGGCCCAAACACATCGTGCGCGCGCAGCCACCAGGTGGCCGTAGCGAGGAGCAGGGCGCAGTAGACCGCGATCACCAGGGCGGCCTGGGGCGGGGGCGGTAGCGCTGCGATGTCCAGGGGCGCCACCTGCTCGGGTCGCAGCCCGAAGGCGTGGCTGTTCTGCAGCGCGAGGGTGTTGATATTCTGCCCGATCGTCAGGTTGTAGATCTGCCGCCAGGGGCCGCCGAGCACCCGGAACAGCGCCAGCGCGCCGAAGCCAACCTCGAACACCAGGTACAGCAGGCCGCCGGCCAGGCCCACCAGCAGCGATCGGCCAGCGATAGTGAGGCAGAGTGTCAGCAGCACGTAGGGCAGCAGCACGAAGAGCGCCCGTCCCAGGGCCAGCGGGATGCGCGCCAGGTCGCCCGGGGCGATGCGGCCAGCACCGCCGGTGAGCGCGCCGAGCGCCGCCCCGAGCGCCACCCCGAGCGCGAGCGCCAGCAGCGACGCCACGGCCAGCAGCGCCAGCAGCGTGACCACCTTCGCCAGGAGCAGCCTGGCGCGCGCTGGCTGCCGCGCGAGCTGTGTCCGCAGCGTGCCCCAGCCGTACTCGCTGCCCATCGCGGCCGCCGCGAGCACCACCGCGAAGATCCCGCCCAGCCCGTTGATGTGGTTGAAGACCACGCCGAACAGGCCGGGGAACGCCGAGCGGCGCCGCCACTCGTCCAGCTGCGTGGCGAGCGCCGGGCCGGGGGTGCGGCCGCCGAAGATCGCCACCAACGCGAATTGCGTGAGGATCTGGAGCGCCAGCAGCCCGAGGAAGACCGCCAACAGCACCCACACGAGCGGGCGCCTGGTGAGCTTCAGCCACTCTGCGGAGATCAGGTTAAACATAGGGCTATTCTATATGGGGGTGCGGGGGCCTGCGGCCCCCCGCACCATCTCTTTTTCGGAGGGGCGAAGCCCCTCCGAGCCTCCTCCCGGCTGGGGGCGCGGGGGCCTGCGGCTCCCGCATCTCCCCGCCCGCCGCGCAGCGGCGGGCGGGGAGATGTGAGGGGTGAAACCCCTCACGCTCCCCGTTTCAAACAGGCTTTGTGCTTCTCCAGACCTCCCCTGGCTCACGGGCGGGTCACTTCCAGGAAGAAGTCCTCCAGCCGCTCCTCATAGGCCCGGATCTCAGCCACTGGCAGCGCGCGGGAGGTGAGCAGCGCGTTGATCTCCGCCGCGCGCGCGGTCGGGGCGTCCACCAGCAGCGCGCCCTCGCGCTCCACCACGCCCGCCACCCACTCCAGACCGCGCAGTATCTCTGCCGCGCGCGCGGCGTCGCCGGCCACGCGCACCAGCACGCCGCGCCCGCGGCGCAGCAGATCCGCCACGCGCCCTTGGGCGATCACCCGGCCCTGCTTGAGGATCGCCACCCGCTCACAGAGCTGCTCGACCTCGTGGAGCAGGTGGCTGGAGAGGAAGAAGGTGCGGCCCTCCCCCGCCAGGCCGCGGATGAGCGCGCGGATCTCCTGCTGGCCCGCCGGGTCCAGCCCGTTGGTCGGCTCGTCCAGGATGATCAGCCGGGGGTCAGGGAGCAGGGCGGCGGCGATGCCCAGGCGCTGCCGCATGCCCTGCGAGTAGGTGCGAAACCGGTCGCGCGCGCGGGGGGCCAGGTCCACTGCGGCCAGTGCCTCGTCCACGCGGCGCTCGGGCAGGCCGCCGGCGCGCGCCAGGACGCGCAGGTTGTCGCGGCCAGAGAGGTAGGGGTAGAACGCGGGGGCCTCGACCATCGCGCCCACCTGGTGCAGGGCGGCCTCGGGCGCGCGCTGCACGTCGTGGCCGAACAGGAGCGCCCGGCCGGCGGTGGGCCGCACCAGCCCCAGCAGCATCGCTATCGTCGTCGTCTTGCCGGCGCCGTTCGGCCCGAGGAAGCCGAAGACCTCACCCTGCGGCACCTCGAGGCTCACGCCGTCCACCGCGACGTGCGCCCCGAAGCGCTTGGTGAGGCCCTCGGTGAGGATTGCAGCTTCCATAAAACGCTGAACGCTAAACGCTGAACGCTGAAGAGGGATGCGCCCCTGCCTTCACTCCGTCATCTTACCAGATGGCGCAGGCTGAGGAAAGGGGTCCGAGGCAGCCTCGCCACCCCAGACAAGGGTTCGCTGCACGGCTTCCTGCCGTACCGGCTAGGGAGGCTCGGAGGGACTTCGCCCCTTCGAAGGAGAGTTGGGGTAGGGGCCTCCGGTCAGGGGCGGGGTTCCGGGAGGCTTCGCC
>DATMBA010000664.1:0-12479 GCA_035559635.1 Roseiflexaceae bacterium | reverse complement strand
TTCGGCCGGGCCACCGCATCCGCCTGGAGGTCTCGAGCAGCAACTTCCCGCGCTTCGGCCGCAACAGCAACACGGGCGGGGAGATCGCGCGTGAGCCTGCCAGTGCATACCGTCCGGCCATCAACCGCATCTTCCATGACGCGGCGCATCCATCTCGGTTGATCCTGCCGGTCATCGAACGGTGACTACACCCAGGGATGGGGCGCCACGTGAGGAAGTGCGCACGGGTGTGCTCGGCAACCACACCGCCAGGATCGACGCGCGGCTGGAGCAACTGCGCGCCGGGCGTTGAGACCCGAGCTGCGGCCCGCACTGCGCCACCTGACCGTTCAACCTCATCTGCCCGCTGTGAGTATGAAAGCCGACTTCCCCTGTCGCCTTATCTCACGAGTATGAACTGCGCAGCCAGAATCAATGGTATCATCCTAGTGGTCGGCCACACCGATGGTGACGGATGCAGGGGAGGGTCCAAGGGAGGGCGTTCGCCCTCCCTTGAAAACCCACCCATCACCATCACGGTGGTGGACCACTAGTGGTCTGTCACCATAAAGGTGAGTGGTGGGGTTTCAGGGGAGGGTCTGTGGCCCTCCCCTGGCCCCTCCCGCTCCATCAAAATCAAGGTGACAAGCCACTAGACTGGCGAGTGGCACGATCCATCGCACGAGGCGGATCGCGGGTTGAACGTCCCTACTCCTGTCAACGTAGACGACATCTTCACGAGCCCGCAGCTCCCTGAGCCAGCCAAGGCGATCCAAGTCATCCCTCTGGGCGCGACGCTCCGCATCATGGCGGTCGGTGTGGAGACTGTCTGTTCTATGACAACCGGGCTCCCATACGGCGTAGGAGACACCGCGATGACGATTCCTGATATCAATCTCGCCCAGAATGGACCAGTCGAGCGGTATCTCGCGATTCTTCGGGAGCATCGTGCAGACTTCGCCGAACGCTACAGGATCCGGGAACTTGCCGTATTCGGCTCCTATGTACGAAACGAGCAGCATGCCGACAGTGACCTCGACGTGCTCGTATCGTTCACGAAACCCCCTAGCTTGCTAACATTGGTCAAATTAGAGGAAGAACTGAGCGATCTGCTCGGTGTGAAGGTCGATCTTGCGGTAAAGAGCGCCCTCCGCCCGCGTATCGCGACTCAAATACTTAGTGAGGCAGTACCGGTATGAGTGCGCCACGAACCTACCTGGATTACCTTGAAGATATCGTGCCGCGCTTGATGCTGTCACGACGTTTCTTCAGGGCGTCGACCTGGAAGCATTCAGCGCCGATCTGAAGACGATCTATGCCGTCACGCGTGCGCTGGAGGTCGCCGGAGAAGCAGTCAAGCGGCTTCCAGAAGACGTGCGGTCGCGCCATCCCGCCATCCCTTGGCGGCTCATCGCCGCTATGCGCGACCGCCTCATTCACGGGTACGACACGGTCGATCTCGATATCCTTTGGGAGACGGTCACGAACGATCTGCCGGCTCTCCGTGAACCACTCGCCGAGGTGCTACGCCAGGAGCGGCTCGCTGCGGGCGAGCGCGTGTAAACCACAGAAGAATGGCAGCAAGCCTCGTGGACGGGCGCGCCGGCGGCTGAGCTTTGCCTGGTGATATCTTCGTCGCACTCGCCCTGCAGCCCGATGACCCGGATCATCGCCGCCGCCATCGAACCGAGCGGCTGATTGTCGGCTACAATAGGGGCGCGCCGGCGCGAGAACCGGCGCGCCCCTGGGCAGGCCAGGTCACTCATGGAGCGCGAGACGACCTATGCACGAGCAATGGCCCTCCCACGACATGCGCCGGCCGCGCCCGGCCGCCATCACCCCGGCTGACTCGCCGGCGCAGCCGCCCGCCGGCGCCCTCGTCCTCTTCGACGGCAGCACCCTGGAGGGGTGGACTGCGCTGGACGGCACCCCGGCGCGCTGGCTGGTGCGCGACGGGTACCTGGAGGTGGTGCCGCGCGCCGGCGATATCCAGACCATCCACCCCTTCGGGGATGTGC
This sequence comes from Roseiflexaceae bacterium, assembly GCA_035559635.1. Classification (GTDB taxonomy): domain Bacteria; phylum Chloroflexota; class Chloroflexia; order Chloroflexales; family Roseiflexaceae; genus CALJIC01. Next base: position 10,482 of record DATMBA010000664.1, on the reverse strand, counting down.
AGCTGCATCTCGAGTGGGCGGCCCCTGTGCCGGTCACCGGCGCCAGCCAGGGGCGCGGCAACAGCGGTGTCTTCCTCATGGGGCGCTACGAGATCCAGGTGCTGGACACGTACGACAACCCGACCTACGCGGACGGCTACGCCGGCGCGGTCTACGGCCAGCACCCGCCGCTCTTCAACGCCAGCCGCCCGCCGGGCGCGTGGCAGTCCTACGACGTGGTGTTCCGGCGCCCGCGCTTCGACGCCACCGGGACGCTCCTGGCTCCGGCGCTCCTGACGCTGTTCCACAACGGCGTGTGCGTCCAGAACAACGTTGCGCTGCGCGGCCCAACCGGCTGGCTGTGCCCCTTGCCCTACACGCCGCACGCCGACAAGCTGCCGCTTCGCCTGCAGGATCACGGTAACCCGGTGCGCTTCCGCAACATTTGGGCGCTGGAGCTGCCGGACCCGGACGAGCAGCCCGTGCCACCCGCGCCGGCCCTGCGCGCCGATGTGGACGCGGCCGAGCTGCAGCCCTACGTCGGGCGCTACTGCCGGGGCGGGTTCTGCGCGGCCATCACCCTCGAGGCGGGCGCGCTGTGGCTGACGATCGGCGAGCGCACGTTGCAGCTGGACATGCAGCAGGACGGCCGGTTCCGCGTGCGTGGCGGCGACGTGGTGCTGGTCTTCGCGGGGGCTGCCGGCGGCCCGCCATCCACCGTGACCATGCACATCGGCGGTGACCTGATCCGCTTCGAACGGCAGGCGGAGTAGCCCACCAGCGCCGCCCGCCGCGTGCGGGGCTCGCGCCCTTCCCGTTCGCCAGCGGCGCTATACTCAGCGCACATGGTTGCTCCTGCGTTTTGTGCGCGTGACGGTCTCCGCGCGGATTGCTCCCGCGCGCCAGAGGGAGGCGACGTGGTGCTGCATGGGCTGCCCGCCCCAGTGGCCGCGCGGGCCGACGAGGCGCTGCGGGCGCTGTTCCGCCACCCCGAGCGGACGCTGCTCCCGTGGTACCGCTACGCCCTCTACACCGCGCTGGCGGCAGACGAGGCCGGCCGCGGCGGCCGGGCGCAGGCCTGGCTAGAGATCCTCGCCGTGCAGCGAGTGCTGTTCTGCTGGCGCCCGCTCGCGCACAGCCCGCGCCACCCGGTGCGCGCCCAGCCAGATGCCCTGCTCACCCTGGCCGCGGATGTGATCCGCGGCGCCGCCGAACGCGCCCTCGCCAGCGCCACACTAAACTACGCCCGCGCCTACTGTGATGTGGCTGGCGAGCTGCCCACCTCGCCGCACTACCCTGCCTGGTGCGTGTATGAGGCCGCCGCGCGCGCCCTGGAGCGCGCCTGCGCGTTGGCCGGCCAGGAGTGCGGCACGGGGTGGGCGCTCGACGATGCCGCGGGGTATGCCGCCATCGCCGTGAGCGGCGCCGGGCAACCCACGGCAGATCCGCACAGCCAGGTGGCGGAGGATGCCCGGCTGCGGCGGGCGGTGTTCTGGGAGTGGTGGCTGCGCACGGCGTTGCCGCAGGCCATCGCGCGTGCGGCACAGTGACCGTGCGTCGTGGCGTGGGAAACCCACGCTGCTTTGAGCAAGGCAAGGTGCTGCGATGTTACTCCATCCCTGGCGCGAGGCCGAGATCACCCTCGCGGCTGAGCGCGCCTATCCGAACCCCTACACGGACGTGGAGGCCTGGGCTGAGTTCGCGCACACCTCCGGCCTCACCCTGCGCCGGCCCGCCTTCTGGGACGGCGGGCGCACCTGGAAGATCCGCTTCGCCTCGCCCCTGGACCATGGGCGCTGGCGCTGGCGCACGTTCTGCTCGGCCGCGGATGCCGGCCTCGCAGGACGGTCCGGCGAGATCGCGTGCGAGCGGCTCCCCGCAGGCGGCACCCGCTTCGAGCAGCACGGTTTCTGGCGCATGGCGCCCGGCGGCCGCAGCCTGGTGCACGCCGACGGCACGCCGGCGCTGCTGGCGGCCGACACCGCCTGGGCGCTCCCCTGGCGCGCCACCGAGGAGCAGGTGCGCGTCTACGCCGCTGACCGCCAGGCCAAGGGCTTCAACGCGGCGCTGCTGATGAGCGTGCAGCCGGACATGGACGCCCGCGGCCCGCGCGACCGCACGGCCGACGAGGGCTTCGACATCGGCTTCGACGACCTGCAGGACGGGCATCTCACCCGGCTGAACCCGTCTTACTTCCAGCAGCTAGACCGGCTCCTGGCGATCCTCCTGGCGTACGAGATCGTGCCGGTGCTCCAGCCAGTGTTCATGGGCTTCGGCTGGAAGGGCCTGCGCGTGGCGGGGCCGGTGGTGCCGCCCGCCGAGTACGCGCGCTACTGCCGCTACCTGGTGGCGCGCTATGGCGCCCGCCCGGTGATCTACCTCGTGGGCGGCGACGGCTCCGGCTACGAGCCGCAGGTGGCCGCCGGCGGCGCCGAGGTGGAGCGCTGGGACGCCTACGGCCAGCCCACCGGCATCCACTACCGGCCGCACGCAGACAACCGCGCCCATCAGGACGCGCCCTGGCTGGACTTCCAGTGGTGCCAGACCGGCCACAGCGGCGAGCACATCCCCGAGCGCGTGGCCGACATGTGGCGCAACACGCCGGCGAAGGGCGTGGCGAACGGCGAGCCGACCTACGAGCACGGCGGCCGGCGGGGGCGGGCGGCCGGCTGGTGGCAGGGGCACGAGGCGTGGAGCAACCTGTGCGCCGGCGGCACCATGGGGGTGGTCTACGGCGCGGGCAGCCTGTGGCAGTGGCGGTTGCATCCGGACGAGCCTGGCCATGCGCCCTACTTCCTGGCGGAGGGCGCGGGCTGGCGCCAGGCGCTGGACTTCGAAGGCGCGCGCTACGTCGGCCTGGTGGCGCGTATCCTGGACGGGCTGCCCTTCGCGGACATGGCGCCGAACTGGCAGGTGACGCTCGGGCGGCGCGGACTGCTGGTGGCCGGGCGCCTCTTCATCGGCTACGCGGAGGAGGGCGGCCCGCTGATGCTGTTCGGCGACCAGGTGCCGCTGTGCTACCGGGTGGTGGACCCGCGCACCGGTGCGGTGCTGCACGAGGGGAAGCGCACCGCTGCCGACCCGTGGATCCCGGACGCAGGCGGCGGCCCGCGCGTCTACATCTGTTGTGACGAGGTATAGCCTCGCTGCGCTGCTGCCAGCTTGTCCGTCTGGGGAGGCTGCGCCGCCGCCGATAGCCGCACGCTGCCCGCCCCCGGCACACTTCTTGCGCTGCCCCCGGGGAGGGGCAGGGAGGGCGCCCCTCCCTGCCGACCTCCCTCCCTATGGTGCGGGATTGGCCCGCACCCAGGTAGGAGCATCATATGGAAGGCGCTGGCGGCGCTGGCGCGCAGGTCTTCATCGTGCTGAACCCGGTGGGCGGCACCTGCGATCCCGAGACGGTGCGCGAAAGCCTGGCGCGGCGCCTGGGCGAGGCGCGAAAGCGCTTCGCGATCTACGAGACCACCGGCGCCCACGACGAGGACATCGCCGCGAAGGTGAGGGCGGCGCTGGCGCGCGGCGCGCAGCTCGTGGTGGCCATCGGCGGCGACGGCACCGTCTCCGAGGTGGCCGGGGCGCTCGCCGGCTCCGACGTGCCCCTCGGCATCATCCCGGCCGGCACCGCCAACGTGCTGGCGCGCGAGCTGGGTGTGCCGGTGGACCTGGAGGCCGCCGCTGCGCTGCTCGCCGGCGAGCACCGCGTGATGCCCATCGACGGCATGGAGGTGGATGGGCGCATCTACGTCCTGGGGATCGGCGTCGGCCTCGAGTCGATCATGATCCGCGACACACCGCGCGACGCCAAGCGGCGCTTCGGCCGCCTGGCCTATGTGTGGACCGCGCTGACCCGCGCGCTCGGCTTCCGCGGGCGGCGCTTCACCATCGTGGTCGACGGGCGGCCCACCCGGCCGCGGGCGGTGCAGGTGCTGGTGGCCAACGGCGGCACCCTGGGCATCGCGCCGCTGCGCTGGGGGCCAGGTATCTCGCCGAGCGACGGCCGCGCCAACGTGGTGGTGGTCGGCGGGCGCACTCCGCTGGACTACCTCAAGATCGCCTGGCACGCGGTGCGCGGCCGGCACCGCGCCAGCCCCCACCTGAAGTACCTGACTGCGCGCGAGAGTGTGACGATCACGACCGACCCGCCGCTGCCGGTGCAGGCCGACGGCGAGATCATCGGCAGCACACCGGTGCATGTACGCATCGTGCCCTCCGCGGTGCGGGTGGTGGCGCCGGCCGGGGCGCAACTGCCGGCCGAGCCGCCGCTCGCGGAGCGTACCGCCGCGGCGTAGGGCCGGCCGCCCCACGAAGACAGAACGCTGCGGCGCTGGGTGAGGCCGCTGGAGGTGCAACCACAGCCCCTGGCCGCACGTTCAGCCGCCGCCCCCACCGAGCGCTGCGATCATCGACACGAAGGCGGACTGCCGGCGTCGGCAGGGAAGGGGCGCTGCATACGGCCAACAGAGGCCGCTAGCACGCCCTCCGCATGATCATCTCCCGCAGCGCTTCCGCGTTCCTGGCGTAGTGGTAAAAGAGGGGAACATATGACTGACACTGAGCGACATCCGGAGCCGACGCCGGAGGAGCGCGCGCGGGCCGAGCCCGCGAAGGACGCGCTGCGCGAGGCGCTGAAAGCCATCAAGACCCCGGCGCAGGCCGAGCGTGCGGCGGAGGCGGTGCAGCGCGCGGCGGGGGACGTGACCGAGCGCGCGCTGCGCGAGCACGAGGGCGCGGCGCCCGAACCGGCGCGCGCCATCGAGGCTGCCGCCGCTGTGCCCGGCCCCGCCAAGGCTCCCGCCACCCTGGTGGAGGCTGCCCGGCAGGTAGCCCACACCGAGGGCGGCGAGCGCGCCGCGCTGGAGGAAGCCCTGCAGGAGGCGGTCAGCCCCGAGGTCAAGAGCCAGGCCGACCCGGCCACCGAGGAGGGGCGCGACCTGCTGCGCGAGGCGATCCTGGCGCGCATGAAGCCCTACCACGCGCTCGACACGCGGCTGTTCCTGGCGATCAACCACATGCCGCACCCGCCGCTGCTCAACCGCGCCATGTACGCGCTCACCAGCCTGATGAACGCCGGCTTCGGCTGGGTGCTGCTGCTGGTGGCCGCCAAGCTGCTGCGGCTGCGCAGCGCGCGGACCGCCTTCTACCAGGCGCTGCCGCCGCTCTGGTTCGCCACCATGAGCGTCGAGTACCCGATCAAGCACTACTTCCGCCGCCGCCGCCCGTTCTACGACATCGTCGAGGCGATCGCCGTGGGCAAGAAGCCGGGCGGCTACTCCTTCCCCTCCGGCCACTCGGCCGCAGCCTTCGCGGGCGCCTGGCTCGTCACCCGCGTCTTCCCGCGTCTTGCGCCGCTCTGGTACCTGATCGCCGCGCTGGTGGGCTTCTCGCGCGTCTACCTGGGCGCCCACTACCCCGGCGACGTGCTGAGCGGCGCGCTGGCCGGTACCACCATCGCCGAGGTCGCGCGCCGCGTGATCGACGCGGGAGATGAGTGCTAAGCCCAACACTTTTCAAATAAGCGGGCGCTGCCCGCAGCGTGGGGGTGCGGAGGCCTGCGGCCCCCGCGAACCCCTCCCCGCTGACGAGGGGGTGGCGCGGAGGCGCTGTGCCCTCCACGCCACCCTGAGCTAGGAGCGGGGCAGCGCCCGCCGCACCACCAACGCCAGCGCGCCGGCGACGAGCGCTAGCGCGCCCAGCGCGGCGTACGGGGGCGTGGCCGGGAGCGTGGGGGACCCGGCGAGGGACGCAGGCGCCGCCGGGCCTACCGCTGGCGCCTGCGTCGGCAGCACATAGCGCACCTGCTCCATAGGGGCGAGCAGGGTGTCATCCTCGTCCTTCCCGCCGGTCCCCTCCTCCTCCGTGCCGACCGGCGCCCCGGCGATCCGCAGCGGTGCGCTCACCGCCGCCTGGTTCGCCCCCAACGCGCGCACTATATACTCGCCGGGCGCCAGGTCCTCCGGCAGCGCGAACACCTGCGTGAAGTCGCCGTGCGCGTCCCCAAGCACCACGCCCAGCACCACCTCGCCCTGCGCGCCCACCAGCGCCACCGTGATCTGCTGCTCGGCCGCGATGTTGATGCCGCGCACCTCCAGGCTCATCCCCGGCGCCAACTCCGCCCTGCCCAACTCGATGCGCGCCTCGCCGCCATGCGCCCGCGCCGCCCCCGCCGGCACCGCCAGCACGGCGAGCAGCACGGCGGCGAGGAGGCGCGCCAGACGCACCGTCCATCCTGGACCTGCGAATACCACCCTTCGATCCATCGTCCGCTCTATCCGCTCAGCCACGGCCTCGCCATACGGCCTCCAGCCGTACCCTCTGGGAAGGTTCGGAAGGGCTTCGCCTCTCCGAACCAAAGGCTGCGCGAGGGCCTGCGGCCCTCAGGCCCCCTGCACGTCCTCTTCGGGAACGCCTGCGCCGTGCGCGCGAGCCATGCAGTATCCGCTTATCCGCTTCCTATCCGCTGTCCCCCTGCCCCTCGCCCACGCCAGCGAGCAGCGGTTGGAGGGTGAGAGCCTCAGAGCCTGTTTGAAGCGGGGAGCGTGAGGGGGTTTGCCCCTCACCCATCCCCCGCTCGCCCGCCGCTGTGTGGCGGGCGAGCGGGGGAGACGCGGGGGCCACAGGCCCCCGCGCCCCCAGCCGGGAGGCGTTTCACACAAGCTCTCAGGGCGTCACAACCGGGCAGTTTGGGGCCGTGGCGCCGTTCCCGTCGAAGCAGGTGATCCTGCCCTGGATCAGCGGGCTGATCGGCGTGTTGGCCGCCACGTAGTCCGCCAGCACCTGGTCCATGATGTCCTGCGTCGTCATCCGCGCCGTGAAGTTCGGATACCCATCCCCGCCGCTCGCCATGAAATCGTTCTCGGCGATCATGTAGGTCGAGCCGGCCGTCAGGTCCACCACCGGGCCGGTGCAGCTCCCGTCCGCCGCCTGGCGCACCGCGCCCATCACCCGGCTGCCCGCCGGCGCCGCGATGTCGTAGGTGAAGCACAGACCGGAGACCTGCGGGAAGCGCCCATCGACCGCCGGCATGCGCGAGACGCCGTTCTCCAGCATGGCCTTCAACTCCGCGCCGTTGACCATGAGCGTCACCACCACGTTGCCGAACGGCAGCACCGTCAGCACCTGCCCGCGCGTGATCGGGAACGGCGGCGGGGTGTAGGGCGGGCAGAAGTCGCTGGGATTGTCCGCCGTCGGGCAGGTCAGGTCGGCGCGCAGGCCGCCCGAGTTGGTGATCGCGAACGCCACGCCGATCGCGCTGTACTTCGCCCGCATCGCATCTGCGGTGACGTTGCCGACCAGCGACTCGCACGTGCGCCCGGCGCTGTTGCCGCAGGCGTCGGCGCGCGGGATGAAGCGGGTCGAGTTGCCGATCACCGTGTTCAGGATCGGTGTGAGCTGCGCGTTCAGGTCGTTGATCCGCGCCTGGATGGCCGCGTCCGGCGCCACGCCGATGTTCCACGGCTTGTGGAAGTCGGCGGTCTTGTAGACCACCGCCTTGGTGTTGGTGTCCACCGTGAGCCGCACGCGGGTGAAGCGGATGCCCTTGCTGCGGTTCTCCACCACCAGCACGCCGTTCGGCCGCGTGCTGATCACCTGGAAGTCGGTGTGGTCGCCGATCACCGCGTCCACGCCGGTCAACTGGTCGGCCAGGTCGATCAGCGGGCCGGTCGGGTTCTCCAGCGTCCCGGCCGTGGCGCCATCGTGGCCCAGCACGACGATCGTCTTGATGCCCCTGGCGCGCAGCCGGTTCACCTCGGCCTGGACCGCAGGCAGCCGCGGCTTGACCTGGAACGGATCGAAGGCGTTGGGGAACACCAGCGTCGGCGCGTCCTCGTTCGTGAAGCCCACCACCCCGAGCCTGGCCCCATCGAAGGTGTCGAACACCTTCGATGGCGACCACTCGGCGGGCGTCCTGCCATTCGCGTCCACGACGTTCGCCGACAGATACGGGAACTGCGCCAGCGGGATGAGCGTATTGCGCAGGTAGGCCTGGCCCCTGTCGAAGTTATGGTTGCCCAGGCCGTCGGCGCTGAAGCCCATCATGTTCATCAACTCGATCGTCGGCGTATCACCGAAGAAGCTGGAGATCGGCGGGGTAGCGCCCACCGAGTCGCCGGCCGCCACGGTGATCGAGCCGCCCGGCGCCTCGGCCCGGTAGGTGTCGAACCACGACTTGAGGAACGCCGCGCCGCCGATCGGGAAGGTCGGATTGCTCGCACCACCGCCACTGAGGTTATCGGCCGCCTCAGCGAGCGGCACCAGCTGGCCGTGATAATCGCTGATGTCCAGGATGGTGATCTCTTTGTACTGGCCGGGCTTCGGCAGCAGGTTGTAGAGGATCCTGCCGCGCGCGTTCTGCGGGCCGGGGATGCCCAGCAGGAAGGCCAGCGTCGGCGCCAGGTCGATCGCCCGCACGCCCGCCACCGGCTCCTGCCTGCGGATGCCGGGGCCGGCGGCCACGAACGTGCCGTGCATGTTGACGTTGTGCGCCAGGTCCACCAGATTCGGCAGGTAGCCGTGCTGCCCGAAGAACTGCGAGAAGGCGACCAGCTGCCCAGGCGTGGCCGCGTCGGTCTGGTATGGGGGGCGGAAGACCACCACCACGTCACCGCTGCGGTTGGGGTGCAGCGAGTCGGTACCGTCGATGTTGCGCAGCTCCTCTTTCTTGAAGACCGCCTGCACCACCTGCTGTCTGCCCGGCAGGTTGGGGTCGTCCAGGTTCATGAAGTAGTTAATCAGATTGTTACGGACGGTCTCGTAGTCCGCGGCCGCCACCTGCGGCGCGTTGCTGCCGCCAGGGTCACGCCCGGCCAGGTCGATATAGAGCTGGGCGGTGCCGCCGGCGTGACACTCCTTGACCAGCGTGGCGGCCACGGCGCGGCAGTTGCTGGCCTGCTCCGGGCCATAACCGAGGTCGGCCAGGGCCTTGCTCACGTTCACCGCGTACCACTGCGGCGCGAACCCGTGGTCCGAGGAGGCGAACACGGTGGTGTTGGCCCCCATGAGCGCGCGCGCCAGCGCCAGGGTCCCGTCGGCCTCCTCGTAGGCCGCGCGGATGTACCCCTCGCGGATCGCCAGCCGGCCGTCGGGAATATCGTCGTTGGTCGCGTCGTCGTAGTACGGGTTCGGGTTACCGTCCATGTCGGTCGGCGTCACCAGGCCCAGGAACTGGTGTGCGAACTCGTCCGTCACCGGGTTCCCCGCGAAGAGCACGTCCGGCCGCACGCCGAGGTCGTTGAAGATGTAGTTCAGGTAGGCCCAGTGGGCGTCCTTCCACATCAGCCCCTGCTCCACATAGGTGTCCTCGTCCACGATGCCGGCCTCCAGCGGCGCGAAGTCGGCCGCGGTGGAGGTGGGGAAGTCGCGCGCCAGCGTCTCCTCGAACGCCGCCGAGCCGGCCGCGCCGAGCGCGTTATAGCTGGCGTTCACCCGCGCGATCGAGGTGAAGTAGATGTGAAAGTTCGAAAGATCCGGGGCGATGGTGATCGCCTTCAGGTAGAAGCCCGCCGTCTGCCCGGCCCGCGCGCCGGTCAGCGTCACCTTGACGTCCGCCCACTCGCCCTGCGCCAGGTTTGCCGCGGCCGCGTTGCCGTTCTTGCCGGCGGTGGACGGCACGGCCAGCACGCGGTCGTAGTTGGTCGTGCTATCGTTCGTCGAGTCGTAGATGTACAGGTCGTAGAAGCGGTCCACGTTGTCCGAAGCCGGGAAGGCGGTGTTGGTCAGCTTGAGCTGCTCCTGCATGGCCGGGCTGAAGGAGGCCGGCACATTCGTCCACCCCGCCGCCGGGTCCAGATCCACCCGCTGGTAGGAGACGCCAAAGGCGTTGGCGCCCCCCGGCTGGCCCGGCATGTCGAAGTTCACCAGCACGCCGCGGTTAGAGAAGAAGGTGCGGAAGTCCACCACCGGGCCTTGCAGCGCCGGCACCAGCGTGCGCGCGCCCACCCACTCCACCGCCACCACCTTCTTACCGGCGCGCTCCGCCGCCTGCAGGATGGTGTCCGCCTGCAGAATGCCGGTGGTGGCGAAGCCGGTGCGGTTGTTGAAGTTCCCCTCACCCGTGCGGTGGAAGGTGTTGTTCGTCGATCCGTGCTCGCCCGGCCAGGTGCCGGTGGCCAGCGTGTGCCACCCCACGCCGGTGTTGGGCGGGAAGCCCTGCAGCAGGCCGTTGGCGCCCTTCACGCCGCTCGCCATCAGCTCGGCGAAGGTCGGCATGGCGCCCTCGGCGGTGTAGCGGTCCACCAGATCCGGGCGCATGCCGTCCGAGGCGAAGAGGATCGCCTTGGCGGTCAGCGCGTTCGTCGCGCTCGCCGAGGCCGCGGGCGCGGCGGCGGCGGGCAGCATAGCAGCGGACAGAACCAGCAGCAGGGCGACACTCAGCAGCGAGCGGCGCATACGTCCTCCTTCGTATATGTGAGCGGTGCTCCTTCCCTGCGATAACCGGCCCACGCCCGCCCGCCCCGCGGGTGGAGCGGGCGCCAGCCCCCGCCGGCAGCCGGCTGCCGGCGGGGG
>DATMBA010000663.1:0-4309 GCA_035559635.1 Roseiflexaceae bacterium | reverse complement strand
GGGCTACGCCCCTCCAAAAGGACCTTATGAGAAGATTGTTTGGGGGCTGCGCCCCCAAGCCCCCGCAAACGCCGTTTGCGGATAGACCCTAGGGCGTATCCGCCAAGCGGGCGATTGGAGGGGCTACGCTCCTCCAAAAGGACCTTATGAGAAGATTGTTTGGGGGCTGCGCCCCCAAGCCCCCGCAAACGCCGTTTGCGGATAGACCCTAGCGGGGAAGTCTCGCGAGCGCATCCGAGGGGGTCAGCACAGGGATCGGTGAGTGGGAGAAATCCGGGAGGTTTCGCGTGACGATGGCGTCCAGACGTTCGAGGAGGGCGGACGCGATCTGCAGATTGTCCTCGAAGTCGCTGCCCGGCAGCAGGGCTGCCTGCTCCAGCGTCCGGCGATCGACCGCACAGATCTCGAAGGTGGCCAGGCAGAGTCCGACGGCGACGCGCGCTGTGGGCGTGTCAGTAGCCCGACGCGCGATGTAGAAAATGTCGGTGATCGCCGAGGCGAGAACATATCCCGTGGCCCGACCTTGCTCGCACGCAGCCTAGATCGTGCTTGAGTCGGCGACCCACGGAGCACGATTGAGCAGGACATCCAGGACGATGTTGGTGTCGATAAGAAGGCGCATCAGCCGTAGCGCTCGATCCGGCGCTCCTCTAGCCAGCGGGCGACCTCCTCATCTGCCGGGGGGGGGCGATCGCTTGCCAGCAGGCCAAGCGCGCGGTCAAGGGTTGGGTGGCGCTGGCGTCGCCGCAGTTCGTTCCGCAGGAGATCCTCGATCGCGCCCGGTGCGAGGAGACCACCCGCCTCAGCCTGGCGGGCCAGATCGTCAGGCAAGGAGATCGTGACTTCTACTGTCATGCCACACCTCCGCTCCTCCCCTCGTGGCCATGCTCTGGATTGTAGCACAGATACTCGGCCATCGCATCGAACTGCTCGCAGGCTAGGCCTGCGGGAATGAAAGGCGTTATTCAGGGAGGGCCCGCCCTCCCTGCCCCTCCCTATCGGCGCGGCCAGGTTGCATCTTCCAATTACGCCATGTATGATACGCTGCTGTTCTACCCCGTGCGGAGGATGCTCCGATGCGATTGTTCGACTTGCTCGCCGATGTGCCGACGATCCACAACTACAGTGAGGCGAGCGGCAGGTGCCCGCGGCTGGACGACGAGATGCTCGCGTTTCTGGACGGGCACCTGCAGCCAGGCATGCGCACCGTCGAGACCGGGGCTGGCGTGAGCACCATCCTGTTCGCCATGCGCCAGGCGCGCCACACCTGCATCGTGCCGGACCAACGGCAGGTGGAGCGCATCGCGGCCTACTGCGGGACACATGGGATCTCGCTGGCGCAGGTGACGTTCGTCGTCGAGCCCTCGCAGGCGGCGCTGCCGCGGCTAGGGGAGTACGGGTTCGACGTGGCGCTGATCGACGGCGGGCACGGCTTCCCGATGCCCTTCCTGGACTGGTTCTACCTGGCCGGGCTGCTGAAGGTGGGTGGGGTGTGCGTGATCGACGACCTGCACATCTGGACCTGTGAGGCGCTTGTTGCCTTCCTGGCGCAGGAGCCGGAGTGGGAGGTGCTGCGCGAGACGGCGCGCGCGGCGGTGGTGCGCAAGCGCGCCGAGGGCCGCCACCCCAAGGAGTGGACCGAGCAGCGCTTCGTGCGCGGGCGAAGCCGCGCCACCTCGTTGGGCGCGAAGCTCGCCTACGCCTGGCGGCTGGCGCGGCGGAGGCAGTTCGACCTGCTGCTGGCCAACGGCCGCGCGCGGCTCAGGCGGCGGTAACCAGCACGTGGATGTCGAGGGACGCAGACCCATCGCCCGTAGCTCTGTCGAGAAAGGGTGCCTATGACCGCCGCCGACAAACCGATGTCACGCTTCATGCGACTCGTGTTCTGGTTCGTGGCGGCGAACGCCCTCGCCGGCGCCGTCGTGCTCGTGGGCTTCCCGACGCGTACGGATGAGCTGTTCTTCTGGCCGATCACCCCGCCCCTCAATGCCGCGCTGTTCGGCGCGCTCTATGGCGGTGGCGCCGCGGTAGTGGCGCTGGTGACCGCTCGCGGGCGGTGGGAGCCGGCGCGCTTCCTGGTGCCTGTCCTGGTCTCGGCCGGCATCCTGATCTCGGTGACCACCCTGCTGCACCTGGACCGCTTCATCCCCGGCCTGCGGCTCGCGTACTGGCTCGTCATCTACATCGGCGCGCCCCTCCTGGCCCTCGCCTTCTACGTGCAGCACGAGCGCGGCGGGGCAAACTGGAGCGTCACGGCGCCGGTGGCCCCCGCCACCCGGGCCATCGCCGTCGCCACTGGCGGCCTGCTGGTGGCGCTCGGTATCGCGGTGCTGGCATGGCCGGGCCCGGTGGTGGCCAACTGGCCCTGGCCGACCACGCCGCTCATGGTGCGGATCTTCGCCTCCTGGTTCAGCGCGTTCGGGGCCGGGCTGCTCTGGTTCCTGGTCGAACGCGACTGGACGAGGCTCCAGCACGTCGCCACGCTCATGATCGCCGCCGCCGGGTTGGACCTCCTGGCGCTCGCGATCCACCGCGGCGATCTCACCGCCGGCGGCCTGAACCTGTGGCTCTACATTCTCCACCTGGCCCTGTTCGGCCTCCTCGGGGGCCTGATGTGGTGGCTCCAACGGAGCGCCACCCCGGCCGGGAGTATGTCGAGGTCCGGCACAGTGTAGCTCGTGGGTGGTGCGGGCCTGGGGGCGCCGTCGTCCCAAGCCCGTCCCTGCGCGATCCGGCGCGCAGCGCCTCAGAGCAAGTGGTACGCCACCTTGCGCACGCCGGTGATGATGTCCTCCAGGTCCTCCTCGGTGTAGAACGGCCCCACGCCGATGCCCACCCCGCGCGCGAGCAGGTCCTCGGTGCGCGGGCACATGCCCATGGCGTAGCTGATCGGTTCGGGGAAGGCGTGCGGGCAGTGGAACGGGCAGCCGCCGGCGATGGTCCACTGGTTGAGGATCTGGCGCGCGGCGTAGACCGGCTGGCCACCGTAGACCTTGCCGGCCGGCACGCCCTCGGCCCGCAGCGCCTCGGCCACCCGGTCCGCCGTAGCGGCGTCCGGCAGGTAGAATAGCGCGCCGAGGGCGTGGCGGTCCCGCTCGGGGGCGGGCGCGGGCAGGGTGATGCCGCTCACCCCGGCGAGCGCCGCGCGCAGCACCCCAGTATTGCGCTCGACACGCTCCAGGATGGCCTCGAGCTTGGCGAGCTGGCAGCCGAGGATGGCGCCGGGGATCTCAGCCATGCGCAGGTTCTCGCCGATCACCGGCTGGCCACCGAAGGTATCCCGCACGCCGGCGTGCGAGGTCCAGAACTGGCCGCCCTGATCCGAGTAGATCGCGGCGCGCCGGAAGACCTCGGCGTCGTCGGTGACGAGCGCGCCGCCCTCGCCACTGGTGATGTTCTTCTCCAACTGGAAGCTGAAGCAGCCGACGTCGCCGAGGGCGCCGACGTGCCGGCCTTTGTAGAGGCTGCCGCAGGACTGGGCGGCGTCCTCGATCACCCTCAGGCCGCGCTCGCGTGCGAAGGCCAGCAGGGGGTCCATGTCCACCGCGATGCCGTTGAGGTGCACCGGCATGATCGCCTTCGTGCGCGGCGTGACACGCCGTTCCAGGTCGGATGGGTCGAGCTGCAGCAGCTCGTCCACCTCGGCGAACACCGGGCGGGCGCGGGCGGCCACCACCGCGCCGACCGAGGCGATGAAGGTGACCGCCGGGACGATCACCTCGTCCCCGGGGCCGATGCCGAGGCCGGCGAGGCCGAGGCGCAGGGCGGCGGTGCCGCTGCTGGCGGCCAGGGCGTGCCTGGCGCCGACGAAGCGGGCGAGGGCCTGCTCGAATGCCTGGACCTTGTAGAGCGGGCTGGGGCCGTAGTAGCGAAAGAGCGACTGGCGCTCCAGCACCTCCATGACGGCCTGCTTCTCCTGTTCGCCGATCGCCGCGGCGCCCTTGTAGCGGTTGAGGGTGCGGCGGATCACCGGCTCGCCGCCGTCGATCGCCAGCGGGGCCGTCCAGGGCTGTGTGGTGGTCACGAGGGTCCCCCTTCGATTCAGGTGCGGGATGGTGTGGGTAGAGTATAGCCGATAGGCGATGGGTGGTGGGCGGTGGGCAATGATGTGCCGCCGCGCTGCAGCGCGGCGATGGCGCGGGGCGGGGATGGTGCGGGGATGGGGCGTGATGCGGCGCCACGATGGCGCGGTGTGGGGCGGGGGCGCGATGCGGTGCCACGATGGCGCGGTGTGGGGCGGGGGCAATCGTAGGGGCGCAGCAGGGGCCGCCCATCGTCAACGTGCGTTGTTGTTATATGGCCCCTGCTG
>DATMBA010000662.1:0-8147 GCA_035559635.1 Roseiflexaceae bacterium | reverse complement strand
GACCACACGCTTCCGCCGTTTGGCGCGTGACTATGAACGAATGCCTGAAACGCTCGCTGGCCTGCATTTCTTGTCCTTCGCCATCCTGCTCGTGTCGCGCTTTGTGCGCTTCATGACTGTAAGTGCATAACAGCCTCTAGGGCGTATCCGCAAAGCGGGAGGTTTGGCGGGGCGCAGCCCCTCGAAAAGAACCGCTGAGAAGATTGTTTGGGGGCTGCGCCCCCAAGCCCCCGCAAACGCTGTTTGCGGATAGACCCTAGCACAGCCCGCGCCACACACCACTGGTAACCACCTATCACCCTGTCACCTTGTCAACGTGTCATTTCGTGGAGAAGCCACCATGAGTGAACCGCTCGAGACATTCTCGCTCGCCAAAGGGTTCCGGGCTACCGCCACCTCCTGCGGCCTGAAGACCAGTGGCGTGATGGGCGCCTCGGCACTGGACATGGCGCTCGTGGCCGCCGAGGGGCCGTGCAGCGCGGCGGGGGTGTTCACCACCAACAAGGTCAAGGCCGCCCCGGTGCGATACGACCAGGAGGTACTGGCGGCCAACCCCGGCGGCATCCGCGCCGTGGTGGTGAACGCCGGCAACGCCAACGCATGCACCGGCCCGCAAGGTATGGTAGACTGCCGCCGCATGGCCGAACTGGTGGCCTACGGCCTGCGCTGCCAGCCGGGCGAGGTGCTGGTGCTCTCCACCGGCGTGATCGGTCGCCCCCTGCCGATGGAGAAGGTGGCGCAGGGTATCGCCACGCTCACCTCGCCCGCCGCCGGGCGTGGCGCCGCCCTGGCCGCCCGGGCGATCATGACCACCGACACCCGGCCGAAGGTCGCCAGCGCACGGATCCATGCCGGCGGGCGGGCGGTCACGATCAGCGGGTTCTGCAAGGGCGCCGGGATGATCCACCCCAACATGGCCACCATGCTGGCGGTGATCACCACCGACGCGCAGGTGGCGCCGGAGGTGCTGGACCGGGCGCTGCGCGCGGCGGTGAACAAGAGCTTCAACCGCATCAGCGTGGACGGCGACACCAGCACGAACGATACGGTGCTGCTGCTGGCCTCCGGCGCTTCCGGCGTGACGATCGTCCCTGAGGAGGAGGGGCGCGGGGAGGATTCACCCTCCCCGCAAGATACTTCTCGATCCCTTTCTTTGCACACGTTTATCAGCTCGCTGACAGATGTGTGCGTCAGCCTGGCGAAGCAGGTGGCGCGCGATGGCGAGGGCGCCACGCGGCTGGTGGAGATCCTGGTGACCGGCGCGCGCAGCGAGGCCGAGGCGCACCAGGTGGCCAACAGCATCGCGCGCTCGCCGCTGGTGAAGACCGCCGTCCACGGTGGCGACCCGAACTGGGGCCGGGTGCTGTGCGCTGCCGGCTACAGCGGCGCGGACATCGACCCGGAGCGCCTCTCGCTCACCTTCGGCCCGGCCGACCGCCCCGGCGACTCCGACACACCGGCGGTGCAGGTGGTGGCAGGTGGTCTGCCAACCGATGCGGACCTCCGCCTGGCCTCGGCCGCACTGCGCGCCGACCCGGCGCACATCCATCTGGACCTGGGGCTTGGCCAGGCTAGCGCTACTGTCTGGACCTGCGACCTGAGCGCGGAGTACGTGACGATCAACGCGCACTACACCACCTAGTCCATGGCGGCGGACGTCCGCCCAGGGGTTCCGCAGGGCGTTCGCCCGCGAGAAAGCGGCGCGCGTAGCACACCAACGGACGTTTATGAACTTTGCCTATTTACTGGGGTATCCGAGCGCCGCACCACGCCCGGCGCGGGAAGGGGGCGGGCGATCCCCGTACGAAGGCCGCGGAGGCGGCCTGAAGGCAGCCCGCGCAGGCGGGCTTTGCAGCGGATAGCCCGCCGCTTGAGCGGCCGGGCGTGGTACGGCGCCACGTACCCGGTTATGTGGTAAACGTTCATCAGCGTACGAGGGGAGGCTCGGAGGGAGTTCGCCCCTCCGAACATAAAGCGTTCGTGGGGGCCGAAGGCCCCCACACCCCATGTGCGTGCGCGCGAACGGCATCAGAGGAACTGAACGATGTCCATCCAGCTGCGCCCCTACGACCCCTTCGCCGACCCGGTGATCCAGGCGCTCGTCGCCGAGGCCCAAGCCGACCCGGACGTGATCGGGCTGGTGCTCACCGGCTCGCGCGCGCTCGGCGAGGCGACCGACGAGTCCGACTACGATGTGATCTTCGTTGTGACGGACGAGGCGCTGGCGCGCTATGAGCAGGCCGGCGAGCACCCCAGGCGCGGCACGACCGTGACGCCGCCAATCGACACGGCGGACATCTGGAACGACGCGCCGCGCGACCTGCGGTTGGGTAAGCAGGTGGACTGGATGCTGCCGGCCTACGCCGAGAGCCTGGTGCTATACGACAGGAACGGCGAGACGGCGCCGGTGATCGACGCCATGCGGTGGATGCCGGAGGAGCAGGCGCAGGCGGAGGCGGCCGCCTGGTACGACGGCTACCTCAACGGGCTATACCGCTCACTCAAGTGCTGGCGGCGCGGCAACGAGCTGGGTGGGCGCCTGGAAGCAGCCGGGGCGCTGCCCTGCCTGCTGCGCACGCTGTTCGCGCTGGAGCGGCGCTGGTGCCCGTACCCCAGCCGGCTGCACCGGCACCTGCATCACCTGGAGGGCCAGGGGTGGCAGCCGGGCGAGCTGCGGGCTTTCCTGCTGGACATCACGGCCACCGGCGACCCGCGCCAGCAGCAGCAACTCGCCCGGCGCGTCGGGTCGCTCCTGCGCGCGCGCGGCTTCGGCCATGTATACGACGGTTGGAACGGGCAGATCGACACGGCGCTGGCCTGGAGCTTCGACTGACGTGCTGCCCGAACGAACACAGCTCTGGCCCCGCCTGGCCGGGCCGCTAGCGATCTGTGCGGTGGCGCTGGCCTTTCTGTGGCGGCCTGTGGTAGGCGGCGAGGTGTTTCTGCCACTCGACGCGCTGCTGCACCTCCAGCCCTGGCGCTACTCCTACGAGCGCGTGGCGGTCAACAGCCCGCGCAACACCGACCCGATCCGCCAGATCTACCCGCGCCGCTTGCTCACCAACCGGCTGATCGCGCAGGGGGCCCTGCCGCTCTGGAATTCGACGGCGCTGACGGGCATCCCGAACATCCCCGACGGACAACTCGCGCTGTTCTATCCGCCGACGCTGCTGTTCCTGCTGGTGCCGCTGGAGCAGGCGTTCGGGTACTACGCGCTGTTCCAGCTCGCGCTCGCCGGCTTGGGGGCCTACGCGCTGGCGCGGGCGCTTGCCCTGGGGCGCGCCCCCGCCACGCTGGCCGGGGTCTGCTACGCGCTGAACGGCTACATGCTGACCTGGCTGCAGTTCCCGCACCACAGCGGCGCCGCAGCCATGCTGCCGTGGTGCTTCTGGTCGCTGGAGCGCGCCTGCGCGGGCGGCTCCTGGCGGCGCTGGGCGTTGGCCGGCGCGCTCTTCGCGCTGCCGGTGCTGTGCCACATCCAGCTCGCGTTCTACACCTACCTGGCGCTGGGCGCCTACGCGCTGCTGCGGGCTGCACGGCTGCCCGCCTGGCGGTCCCGCGGCCGGGTGGCGCTCGGGTTCGGCGGCGCGATAGCGGCAGCGCTGCTCCTGAGCGCGCTACAGCTCGCGCCGGCGCTCGCGCTCTCGGCCGAGGCGCAGCGCACCGAGCTGCCGTTCGCGCCAGGGGACGCCTCCAGCCAGTTCGAGCACCTCCTGCGGCTGGTGCTGCCGTCGCTCGGCGGGTGGGAGCGCATCGGGCCGGCGGCCTGGGGGCCGCCGACGGTCCAGTACCCGCAGCCGTACGTCGGCCTGGCGCCACTGGCGCTGGCGGCGATCGGCCTGCTGCTCGCGCGCCATCCGGTCAGCGTGTTCTTCGGGCTGCTGGCGTCGCTCTCGTTCGCCCTGGCGCTCAACACCCCGCTGGTGGAGCTGCTGATCGCGCTCGTGCCGCCCTACCGCCAGTTCGAGGACCACTCGCGCTGGTTCGCGCTCTGGGGCCTGGCGGCGGCGCTGCTGGCGGCCATGGGAGCGCAGGCGCTGGGGGCGCGCACGACGGACGACGACCGACGACCGACGACCGACGACCGATGGCCGATGGACGATGGACGACGACCGACGACCGACGACCGACGAACGGGGCATGACCGGAGCAGTACCACATCCGAAGCGCTGCGTCCGTTGGTCGGTGGTCGGTGGTCGGTGGTCGCCGGCCGGGCGCTGTTTGTAGCGTTGGTCCTGTTCGTGGGCGGATTCGCGCTCTCCCACCTGCAGCTCTTCACCCCGCAGTCGCGCTACGGCCTGTACATCACGGCGATCCGCCGCGAGCCGCTGGCCGCCTGGGCCGCCATCGCCGCCGTGAGCGCCGGGGCGATCGGGCTGCTGGCGCTCCGGCGCGTGCCGCGCGCGCTGGCCTGGCCGGCGCTCATCGCCGTGGTGGTGGCCGATATCGGCTGGTGTGCCGGCGCCTACAACACCAGCGCCGGCCCGGCGCTCGCCCGCCCGACGACCGACCTGACGGCCGAGCTTGCCGCACAGCAGCAGCCGGCCGCGCTGGACACGCTCTACCCACCGACGCGGCAGGTGGCATTCCTGTTGCGACAGCCGGGGCCGTTCCGCATCTTCGGCGCCGACCAGACCACCCTGCCGCCGAACCTGGCCACCACCTACGGCTTGGAGGACATCCGCGGCTACCATTCGCTCTACCCGGAGCGCTACAACCGCTTCGCCCGGCTGGTGGATGGGAAGGACTACACCCACACGAGCGACCGCGGGGCCATCCTGCGGCCGTACTTCACTTCCGCGCACGCCCACCGGCGTCTGCTGGATATGTTGAACGTCAAGTACCTGATCTTCCCGCCGGGGTCGGCCGACGCGGAGCGCTACGCGCCGCTCGAGCCGGTCCATCTGAGCGATGAGGGGGTGATCTACCACAACCCGCGCGCCCTGCCGCGCGCCTGGCTGGTGCGGCACGTCGAGGTGATCGCGCAGGACGACGACCAACTGGCGCGGATGGCGCAGCCGGACTTCGACCCGGCGGCGACGGTGATCCTGCCCGCGCCGCCCCCGCCCGTACCGGCCATGCCCGTCACCGAGGGGCCGCCTACGGTAGCATACGCGCCGAACCGGGCCGAGGTGCGCGTGCGCCTCGACGCACCCGCGGTCCTGGTGATGTCCGACATGTACACCGACGACTGGAGCGTCGCCGTGGACGGCCGCCCGGCGACGCTGTACCGGGCGAATTACACCTTCCGCGCCGTCTGGCTGCCGGGCGGTGAGCATCTGGTGGAGTTCAGCTACCGGCCGCGCGCGCTGGCGGTAGGAGCGGCGGTGAGCGCTACCACCACGCTCGGGTTGGTGGCGCTGGCGGCGTGGCCCCGGCGCCGGCGAGAGGCGCAGCGATGAGGCGGCGGATCGATACCCGCCCTGCGCGCGCCGCGTGGCCCGTGCTCGCCTACGTGTCGCTGGCCGCCGCCATGACCTGGCCGCAGGTGGCGCGTATGGACAGTGCGCTGGCGGGGGGCGCAGACCCGCTGCTGCACGTGTGGATCCTGGCCTGGGACATCCACGCCCTGGGCGCGGCCCCGCTGGAGGTGTGGAGCCCGCCCGCCTTCTATCCCTATCCGGACGCCCTGGCGTTCACGGACAACCACCTGGCGCTGGCGCTCCTGGCCGCGCCGCTGGTGTGGGCCGGCGCCAGCCCGGTGCTGGCCTACAACGCACTGAACCTGCTCAGTTACGCGCTCGCGGGCCTGGCCGTCTACCACCTGGTGCGAGACATCCTCAGTGCTGCGTGCCCTGTGCTGCGTGCTGAGTCCCAGGCCACGCAACACGCAGCACGCAGCACGCAGCACGCGTTGGCTGCCTTCATCGCCGGGGCCGCGTTCGCCTTCTGCGCCTTCCGCATGGCGCACTACCCGCACCTGCAGCTGCTCCAGACCGCCTGGCTGGCATGGGCACTGCTCTTCATGCGGCGCCTGCTATGCTCTCCGGCACATTCGCTCACGCTCCATGCCGGAGCGAAAGTGGGTTTCAGGGAGGGCGAGGCCCTCCCTGGCTCTCCCCCGGCTGTCAAAGAACGTGGCGGAGGCCAGGTACGGGATGCGCTGCTGCTGGGGCTGTTCGCCGCGCTGCAGGGTGTCACCGCGCTCTACTACCTGCCGTTCACCGTGCTGGCGCTGGGCCTCTACGCCGCGCTGTGGGCCATGGGCGCGCTCTGGCAGCGGGTGCGCACAGGCGCGCCGCTGCCCTGGCGCCGGGCCGGGCTGCTGCTCCTGAGCGGCGCGCTGGCCGCGGCGATCGTCGCGCCGCTCATGCTGCCCTACGCGCGCGTCTATCGTACGCTTGGCATCGTCCGCTCACCTGCCGAGATCGACAACTGGTCCGCACCGCTGCAGGCCTACCTGGCGGCGGACGGGAGCAACCGGCTGTACGGGGCGCTCGGCGGGGTGTTCGAGCCGCGTGGCGCGGAGAACTCGCTCAGCCCCGGGCTGCTCGTGGTCGCCCTGGCGCTTGCTGGCGTCTCCCTGGCGATAGCGGATCGCCGACCAACGACCAACGACCAACGACCAACGACCAACGGCCAGGGACGAAGCTGGATCAACACAGCGCTCATGCTGCTCCGATTCCGTCGTTCGCCCTTCGTCGTTCGTCGTTCGCCCTTCGTCGTTCGTCGTTCGTCCTTCGTCGTTCGTCGTTCGTCGTTCGTCGTTCGCCGGTCGCCCTTCGTCGTTCGTCGTTCGTCGTTCGCCGGTCGCCCTTCGTCCTTCATCGTTCGTCGTTCGCCGGTCGCCCTTCGTCCTCCATCCGACATCGTCTTCTGGCTGCTGCTGGCCCTGGTCGCCTTCGTCCTCTCGCTCGGCACCGGGCTGCGCTGGGAGCGCGGCGACGAGCCGCTGCCCGTGCCGATGCCCTACGCGCTGTTGTACCAGCACGTGCCCGGCCTGGCGGCGCTGCGCGTCCCGGCCCGCTGGGGTGTGCTCGTCTCGCTCGCGGCCTGCGTCCTCGCCGGCATCGGTGCTGCCCGGTTGCTTCCCACACAGGCACGCAGGCGCGAAGGCGCGAAGCCCTTGAACCTTCGTGCCTTCGCGTCTTCGTGCCTGCGAGTTTCACTCCCGATCCTTATCCTGGTTGAGCGGCTGAGCGCCCCGCTGCCGCTGGTGCCAAGCCCGCCCACCGCGGATGCGCCGCCGGTGTACGCCTGGCTCGCCGCGCCCGAGCAGCGCGACATCCGCGTGCTGCTGGAGCTGCCGCTGGGTAAGACGCCGCGCGGCGCCGAGCTGGACCGCATCGTGCGGCGCCAGTTCTACCAGACGATCCACTGGAAGGCGCTGCCCGTCTCCTACAGCGGCGTCATCCCGTTCGGTACAACAGAGCTGATGGCCCGCATCC
This sequence comes from Roseiflexaceae bacterium, assembly GCA_035559635.1. Taxonomy (GTDB): domain Bacteria; phylum Chloroflexota; class Chloroflexia; order Chloroflexales; family Roseiflexaceae; genus CALJIC01. The sequence continues at coordinate 759 of DATMBA010000662.1, read as the reverse complement.
AGCGCCTGCCAGACGACGAGACGCTGCGCTACCTGCGCATGGTGGGCGTGGACACGCTGGTCGTGCACCGTGCCGAGCTCGAGCCGGGGCGGCTGAACGAGCTGCTGGCGGCCTTCGACGCCACGCCGCTGCTGCGCCGCCGGGCGGAGGTGGGCGGGGCGACGGTGTATACGCTCCAGCCCGCCGCAGACATGCCCGGCCCCAGCGTGCCCGGCGCTAGCATCTACGTCTCGGCGGACGAGCGCATGCCAGGCCCGCCGGTGATGGGCCTGCTGCGCCGCTGGGCGGCGGCGGGCCATGCGCTGTACGGCCCCGGCCGCCTGCGCTACTACGCGCCGCTTGCGCAGGCGCGCCCCGGCCAGGTCTTCGACTTCGGCCTGCTGGCGGTGGATGAGGACCCGCTGGCGCTCGGGTTCCACCCCGGCGGCCTGCGCTGGGCCTCCAACGGCCTGGCCCTCTACGAGCGCGACCCGCAGCTGCGCGCCAGCATGGCGCTCGGGCGGCCGATGGCAGGGCGCTTCCACCCCGAGCACCCGGCCGCGCTCGAGCTGACGGTGGAGCCGACGCGCCTGCTGGCCGGCGGGGCCGAGGTGCGCTGGGAGCGGCCGGCGGCCGACCCGTGGCTGGAGCTGGACGTGGCCAGCCTGGAGGCCCAGACGCTCACGGCCGGCGGGCGCAGCTTCGACCTCCAGCCGGGGCTGGCGATGGTGGCGCTGCCGGCGCGGCCCGGCGAGCCGCTGCATGTGGCGGGCACGCCGG